>JBDNGT010000038.1:0-6407 GCA_041689145.1 Geopsychrobacter sp.
CAACGCTGGGCAGGGGTGAATCGTGCGCAGGCGGCGGTGCTGGCGCACGCCTGCCTGCTGGTCGATCTCGATCTGCATGAGGTCACCGGCAAGCTCAACCAACTCTACCGTCTGTGCAACAATGCTCAGCAGTTCGACCCCACGGCCTGCACCTGTCTGCGCGCAGAACTGCCACCAGCCCCGCAGCTGGCGCCGGCAGATTTTGTTGCAGAAGTGGCACAACGGCTGGCCGCACTGCTCAGTGAGGCCTTCGGCATTTCGAACCGCGCAGCCAGCCAGAGTCTCTCTTTAACGTCCGTCCAGCATCCGCCCGATCCCGCCGAGGACTGAACCTTCACCAGACTGCTGAACGGCAGGCTCTGGATCCAGACCTTGCCGTGCCCGCTCAGGGTGGCGAGAAACATCCCCTCGCCAGCAAAAAACATACCCTTCAAATTTCCGGCGCGCTCAATATTGTAATCGACGCTCGGCTCAAACGCGACCAGACAACCGGTGTCGACCCGCAAGGTTTCGCCCTGCAGTTGGCGCTCGACGATGGTCCCGCTGGCGTGGACGAAAACCAGTCCGTCCCTCTGCAGACGTTGCAGAATGAAGCCTTCGCCGCCGAAGAAGCCGGTGCCGAGGCGGCGCTAGAAGGCGATGTCGAGCTTGGTGCCGAAGGCAGCACAGAGGAAGGAATCCTTTTGACAAAGCACTTCACCGCCGAGCTTGCTCCGGCCTCGGCGATCACCGTCTCACCCGGATCGAGTTCAACCTGAACCATCTGCATATCGTCACCGACGATGATGTAATCTACCTCATGGCAGCGCATAAAGATCTCCTTTGCTTGTCAGACTTCAGCGGTTAACATTCAAGGGCAACGCAGGAGATTATCCCCTCATTCATCCCCGGTCGCTCTTTTTTCATCAACTCCTGACACCTGAGTCGATCCGCCAGCGTGATCTCGACCGACGTGCTCGCCAACCCCTGACGCATTGAATCGGTCCAGTCGATTGCGGATGATCTCTGATAGTATGTATGCTATCAAACAAGCAAGATTTTTCTGCCCTGCTACTGACGGTAAAACTATGCAACCACTCGAACAAAAAATTATCGACCTGTTCGGTCGCGGGCAAAAGCGCCCGCTCGATCGCCGCGCCATTGCCGAACACCTCAATCTGCGTGGCGCAGAACGTAAACTGTTAACCCGGATTCTTAACCAAATGGTCCATAGCGGATCGTTGCAAGAGCGCAAAGGGAGTTATCGCCTGGTTCCACAGCAACAACGGACGGCTGAAGGGATATTTTCGATTGCCGAAAAGGGCTACGGCTTTTTGCGCCTGGATGATGCGCAGCAAGAGGACCTGTTTATTCCGGCCCGGCATGTCGACAGCGCGATGGACGGTGACCGGGTTTTGGTCAGTCTCCACTTTTCGGCCCGCGACAGACGGCCCTACGCGCAGGTCGTCAATGTGCTGGAGCGCGCACACATTCGTCTGATCGGTCACTACCGACCACGCGGCAAAGGCGGTCTCGTCTGGCCTGTCGAGAAAAAACTGGGGGGGCCGATCCAGGTCGAACCACAACCGGAGATTAAGCTGGGGGATGTGGTCGAAGTCGAGATCGAAAACCATGCTCACGGTGAGTTTCAGGCCAGCGGTCGGATTGTCGCGGTCCTCGGTGCGGCAGATGATCCGCAGGTGGATATCGAAACGGTGATTCGCAGCCACAATCTACCGCATAGTTTTTCTGCAACTGCGTTGCAACAGGCCGAAGCGGTCGATACGACCATTGATAAGGCTGAAATCGCGCGACGTGTCGATCTGCGTATGCTGCCGCTGGTGACCATCGATGGCGAAACCGCCAAGGATTTCGACGATGCGGTGGCGCTGCAAAAAAATAGCGACGGAACCTTTACGCTTTTTGTCTGCATTGCCGACGTCTCTTACTACGTCGAACAGCAGAGCGCGCTGGATGTGGACGCGCTGGAGCGTGGAACCAGCGTTTACTTTCCCGGCTATTGCCTGCCGATGCTCCCCGAAGCGCTGAGCAACGGGATCTGTTCACTCAATCCGGATGAAGATCGGCTGGTGCTTACAGCGGAGATGCGCTTTGATCAAACGGGCGAACGGCTGGAAGCGAAATTTTACCCGGCCGTCATGCGCAGCCAGGCCCGGTTGACCTATACTCAGGTTGCAGCCTGCCTTGACACTCCGGCTCAGGCGGAACTGAAGACGACCCTGGTTACACAACTACAGGCGATGGGCGAACTGGCGGGGATCCTCGGTCAGATGCGTCAGCAGCGCGGCAGCCTCGATATGGATATCCCCGAGGTCGAGGTCCTGCTCGATGAAATTGGCGCCCCTTTCGATCTGGTCAAGACCGAACGCAACCAGGCCCACCGCCTGATCGAAGAGTTCATGCTGGCCGCCAATGAGGCGGTGGCCGGTTATCTGACCCAAAAGAACTGGCCGCTGCTTTACCGCATCCACGAAGAGCCCGACCTGCTCAAGCTGCAGGATCTGCAGCAGCTCGCGGCCGAGTGTGGGGTGGGACTGGTGCTGGGCGGAAAGCTGCAACAGGCGCTCCAGCGGTTGTTGCGCGATGTCGCCGACAAACCGGAAGCACCCTTGGTCAATCAGCAGCTGCTGCGTAGTCTGAAGCAGGCCTGCTATGCGCCGAAGAACAGCGGTCATTTCGGTCTGGCGGCTGAGTTTTATTGTCACTTCACCTCGCCGATCCGCCGCTATCCTGATCTGATTATCCACCGGATCCTTAAACGGACGGTGGCCGGCGATCCCAAGACGACCTCCCTTTCTGAGACCGAGTTGGTGCAACTGGGGTTTGATTGCTCGACCAAAGAACGCCGGGCGATGCAGGCCGAACGGGATCTGACGAACCTGCGTTGCTGCCAGGTGATGGTTAAACGGCTAGGGGAAGAGTTTGACGGCACGATTTCATCGGTAACCCAGTTCGGTTTTTTTGTCGAACTGGATGAAGTCTTTGTCGAGGGGCTGGTGCATATCCGCGCCCTGCAGGACGATTATTACCAGTTTGATCCCGCAACGCTGACGCTGAACGGAGAACGCAAGCGCAGGCAATTCAAGATCGGCATGCGCGTCAGGGTCAAGGTGGCCAAGGTTGAACCCTGGCGACGGCGAATCGACTTTCTGTTGGTCGAGGAGAAAGGCGCCAAGCGCGCCAAACAGAAAGGGGCGGAAATGGGGGGCATCAACGCCGGACGAGGTAATCGCTAGGGGAGCCAGGTCGTGGATAGTCCGACAACCTCCTGATATCCAGCTTTAGGAATAGCGGGCTCATCCCTTTACAATCCCTATCCAGAGGGCTATGTTTGAAATCAGATTTCAATCTTCGTCCGATCAACCCCCTATCGATCCACAAAAGAGGTCTATTTGCCATGCTGAAACGCCTTACCCTGCTATTGTTAGCCGTCCTTATCACCCTGCCCGCTTTGAGTGGTTGCGGCTATAATCAGATTCAGAAGAATGAAGAAGGGGTCTTCGCCGCCTGGGCCAATGTCGAAGCGACCTATCAGCGGCGAGCCGATCTGATCCCGAATCTGGTCGAGACGGTTAAGGGCTACGCCTCTCACGAAAAAGAGACCCTGCTCGCAGTGACCGAAGCGCGCGCCAGCGTCGGCAAGACCCAGATCAACACCGGCGACCTGGCTAACCCCGCGGCGCTGCAGAACTACCAGAAAGCACAGGGCGCTCTCTCCGGAGCCCTCTCGCGACTGCTGGTCGTCGCCGAGCGCTATCCAGATCTGAAGGCGAATCAGAATTTTCTCGATCTGCAACATCAGCTTGAAGGGACCGAAAATCGGATCAATGTGGCCCGTCAGCGTTACAACAAGGCGGTGCAAACCTTCAACAGCTCGATCCGCACCTTCCCCAACAATCTGACCAACAAATTTCTGCTGAACCTGGAACGTAAAGAACCCTTCGCTGCAGAAGCCGGGGCCGAGCAAGCGCCCAAGGTAAAGTTCTAAACGATGACTATGCGTCGTTTTATCCTGCTGAGTCTGATTCTTTGTCTGCTGCCACTCAAGGTTTCAGCCCTCGAAGTACCGAAACTTGCCGGTTACGTTAATGACCTTGCCGGCGTGATCTCGCCCGAAGTCGAGCTGAAAATCGAGAATTTTCTGCGCGGCTTTGAGGCCAACGATTCGACCCAACTGGTGGTGCTGACCATCGACTCCCTCGAGGGGGAATCCCTCGAAGAGTATAGTTTAAGGGTCGCCGACAGCTGGAAAATCGGCCAAAAGGGGAAGGATAACGGCGCGCTGCTGCTGATCGCCAAACAGGAGCGTAAGATTCGGATTGAAGTCGGTTACGGACTCGAGGGGAAACTCACCGACCTGCTCAGCGGGCGGATCATCGACCTGGAGATCACGCCGCACTTCAAGGCGGGAGACTACGACGCCGGCATGATCGCCGGGGTCTCATCGATGGCCGAAGCGGTGCGCGGTGAATACACCGGCACCGGTCACACGACCCGCAAAAAGAAACGCAGTTCCTGGGGATCTCTGGCCCTCTTGCTGTTTCTTGGACCCGGCATGCTCCTGTTTGGCGGTGGCCGGGGACGGCGCCGACGCGGTGGCCTCTGGATCGGCGGCGGTGGGTTCGGTGGCGGCGGTGGTGGATTCAGCGGCGGTGGCGGTGGCTTTGGTGGCGGCGGGTCTTCGGGGGGCTGGTAAGTCAAACAGGGCCTCTCACCCGTTACTTGAAGCACAAATAAATGACATAGCAGAGCAAACCAAAGGCGCCAGCCCATGACCGTAAAAACCGCAAAAAACTTTTTCAGCGCAGCAGAACAGACCCGCATCGAGGCTGCCGTCAGCCAGGCCGAAAGCCGGACCAGCGGTGAAATCGTGCCGATGGTGATCGATGAGTCCTACGATTATCCGCGGGCCGAAATCCTCGGTGCCGGCCTTTTCGCGCTGGCCGCCGCGACCTCGCTCAGCTGGGCGTTCTTCGGCGAATCACTCTGGCACTTCCTCTGGCTCTTTGCCCTCAGCTACTTCCCGTTCAAGCAGTTGATCCGACGTCTTCCGGCGCTCAAACGGCGCCTGATTCACCCAGCCGAAATCAGTGCCGAGGTCAAAGAGCAGGCGATCGTATCTTTTCTGGACCAGGGGCTCCATCACACCCGCGACGGAAGCGGTATTTTGATTCTGATCTCGCTCTTTGAGCGCCGGGTCTATGTGCTGGCTGACAGCGGCATCAACGCTGTCGTCTCGACCGACACCTGGGACCAAATCGTTGATACCATTACTTCGGGGATTCAGCGCGGTGAGACCTGTGAGGCGCTCTGTAATGCCATCGCCAGCTGCGGTCAACTTCTCGAAAGCAATTTCCCGATCAAATCGGACGATACCGATGAACTCCCCAATCTGATCCTCGGAAAATAGCTAGATAACAGGTAACTATTCAGCGCAGGAGATGCCCCTCACCCCAGCCCTCTCCCACAGAGGGGAGAGGGAGCAAAGCTTGTCCCCCTCCCGGTCATGCTGTACTCTAGTGATTTCACAAGCTAACCTAAGATTCTATCCCAAGAGTTTATTCCGACCTCAACAAGAAAAGAGAGATCAGGCTCAAGATGCAGAATCAGCACAAATCACAGCCGATCTTTGTCGCCGGCGCCGGAGGCTATATCGGCGGGCGCCTGGTGCCACGTCTGCTTGAGGCCGGGTACCGGGTCCGCGCTCTGGCGCGCAGCCCGGAGAAGTTACGCAACCGCCGGTGGGGCGCCCACCCACAGCTCGAAATCGTGCGCGGCGATATCCTCGACTACCTCAGCCTACTGCAGGCACTGACCGGCTGCCGGGCCGCCTATTATCTGGTGCACTCCATGAACCCAGCGGTCGACGATTTCTCGCACACCGACCGAGTGGCGGCGATGAATATGACCAAGGCCGCGACAGCGGCCCAGCTGCAACAGATCATCTATCTTGGCGGTCTGGGGGAGGAAGGGAGCGGACTGAGTCACCATCTGCAGTCACGCAGCGAAGTTGGCCGCCTGCTGCAGTTGGGACCGGTGCCGGTCACGATTCTACGCGCGGCGATGATTATCGGCTCAGGGAGTGCCGCGTTCGAAATTCTGCGTTATCTGGTCGATCGCCTGCCGGTGATTCTGACCCCGCGCTGGGTCGACACCCCCTGTCAACCGATCGGCGTGCGCAATGTGCTGCATTACCTGATCGGCTGCCTGGAATGCGCTGCGACCCGCGGCGAAACCTTTGACATCGGCCAACCGGAGATCCTCACCTACCACCAGCTGATGGAGATCTACGCCGAGGAAGCCGGACTGCGCAAACGCTGGATCCTACCGTTGCCGTTTCTGACTCCGCGCTTGAGCTCCTACTGGATCCATCTGTTGACCCCGATTCCGGCCGCGCTGGCTCGCCC
>JBDNGT010000039.1:0-2770 GCA_041689145.1 Geopsychrobacter sp.
AAGACTAAGATCGTCAAAGCCACTCAGGAGAGGTTCGATTTTCTTGGATTCACCATAGGGATGGCACAAAGCAGAAGAACCGGGAACTATTATCCTCACGTTCAACCGTCGAAGAAAGCCGTGCAGAAAGTCAAAGACCGGGTCACCGAACTCACCAGACGAGAGCGGACGATCATGCCCCTTGACAGGATGGTGAAAGGAGTCAATGCCATGGTACGAGGTTGGGTTGGCTACTTCCACTATCGCAATTGCAGCAAGACGCTGACCCATGTGCGAAACCATCTGGAACAGCGCCTGGTAATCCAACTGCGCAAGCGACACAAGGTCAGAGACTGGAATGCAGGCTACTGTCTCGCGTCAGGTTTCCCAAAAGGTTGTTGTATGAACGATACGGCCTGTACAAAATGCCAACTTCAGCAGGCTGGAAGAAAGCGCATGCCTTGCGGTGAAGAACATCGGAAAGCCGTATGCGGGAAAACCGCACGTACTGTTTGATGAGGGAGGGTAGGGCCAGATGGTGAGAAACGGATATCCTCGTCTAACGAAAGTGACGGGCACGCATATCCCAATCTTGCACGTTTGGACCTGCTCTCTACTCTACCAAAACTTGGGGCAGTCAAGTGTGACTTGTTTGGGAAAGTATTCTACTCAGCTCTCATAATGCGTAGGTCGTCGATTCAACTCCTATGGGCGGCTCCACAAGAAAAACAGGGACTTAACCTGGCAATGGCTAGTCCCTGTTTTTATTTATTTAGTGTTTTCTGATCTAGGGTGACAAGATAGACATCATCAACTACTAAGTCTCATCCTCCGGGCTCGCTTCATCAAGAGCCTTCTTGAGTGATTTCGCCAAATTTTCTGCGCACGCTCGTGTCATCATTGTCCTATGCGACTCAACAGTAGCCTCAGGACCGTCAGTATAAAACTGCATAAAAACCATTCCATCACTCCGGCAACCAATATTTATTCCGTCAGTAAATGACGTTGGACTATCGATCATTTTAACTTTTTTATGCTTTTTATCAGACATGGTTCACCCCTAAGCTTCAATGTAAGTTTTCTCAATCTTGCCATATCTTGCTTTGCCAGCTTCTTCAGCGAACCATACAGCATATGCTTTACGTTCAGCTGGGCCTTCAGTCTGTTTTTGCCATACACGCTGAGGTATCTTTTCGACCGTTACTGGCCGCACTTTCTCCTTCAGTCGGATACGGCCATCTTTCCCATTCTTCACAAACTCCTCAACGGACTTTTTCAGATACAGCCTACTATTGCCTCGCGAAACAAAATATATGAATCCCCTTTTGATTCTCGGATTCTTACTAAACGCCTGTTTGGAAATTTCAAGAATACTTGCCGCTTCATTCAATGTAATAAATTCACGAACTGGAAGAGAACCGAGAGCACTTGTCTCCCGCATCGAAAGATAACGGTCAATGCCCCTAGATTCATCTGCCGCAATAGTTATTTCTTGGCAGCCAGCACAGAGTTTATAAGTCACTCTGGGCACTTCAATATCGCCCAACATTCGACTTTTAAATGACAGTTTTCCAACTATAATATCTATGGTTCCGTCACATTCAGGACAAAGCATATAACCTCACAATTCCTATAGTTCTTTAAAGCTACTTATGACCAAACACCCATCGCTGTTTCTTACATAAAAGTGAGTGTAAACACTTTCCCCCTGATAGATGCCCCTCGCCTTGTAATAATCCATCATTGTATTCGGAAAATGTCGGTGCGGCTCTGTCTTGTAGAAGTGGTTGCTTCCATTGTCTTTTACATAATGCCTAGAATTCAGATTCAATAGGCACTTAACAATATCATCGGTGCCCCACTCGAACTCATCTTTAGCGGTCGACTTCGCATTGGGCTTGATATCAAATTCGCCAGCCCTCAGCTTTTGTTTTACCAGCTTGAGATCGTAGGTTGGTCTCGTGTTCGGCATCACTTATATCCAAAGTAAAACACCTGGTTGACATTTGTCAACCAGGTAGTGCCCGATTATTGCCAACAGGTATCGGCAGGCAAAATATAATCACGAATTTAAATTATTTGATTTCCCCCGGCAGGAATGATCAAAGACACAATAGAACATTTGATTTAATTCGTCAAAAGCTTTGCATACCCCCAGATCCACCGGCCTCATATAGACAATGATCGGCGACGCCCCAATTTGGAACCAAAATCATCTCGATGACGCGGCACTTAGCCGCCAAGCCGTCGAATCTGGCGGATAGTTCTAAAAGTGGCGCTCTGTACGCACTTCTGGTCGTACTTCAGGCGTAGTTATCCCTTTGTGGTCTATTTTCTTTGCTATTTTAACTCTTCTCAATCTGCCATTTCTGCGACAGGTGGCTCTCCTCGGGCAAGCTGCAAAATGCTCTCTTGAATCTGCAGCAGCAAAGCATAGGCCGGTTGCTTGGGGCTGATGAGTATTTTAAGTTGGCGCGAACGCTTCTGAACTTGACCTGCCAGATTGATCAGCCCGAACCGAATCGCCTTGAGCCGCTTCCGTCTCCAGCTTTGTGGTAAGACCAAACGTTTCATGGCGGCATTGAGGTTCAGGGCGAGGATCATTATACCCCACCATGCTGCATTTTCTCCAAAATCTCCAGAGGGGAGTTTGCCTCCAGCCAGGTCGTCTTTCATGACCGCGTGAACCTCTTCGCTTTTGCCACAGCGCTCACGATACCACCGGACCAGCTCATTACCGTCCACATCCCGATTGGTGACGATACCCCGAACCTTATAACGCTTACCGCTA
>JBDNGT010000040.1:0-11704 GCA_041689145.1 Geopsychrobacter sp.
AAAGCTGTACTCTCCATGCATGTAACCGATCGAATATAGATGGATCAACGTACCAACACCACTGACGACCAGAATCATCAGCGCCGAAAGAGGATCGAGCAGGAAGCCCCAATCGACCTGTAGATTGCCAACAGACATCCAGGACGCAATGACCTGCTGGTGAACCTTTTCAGAATCGTGCAGCAGCGCATAAAAATTGCCGCAAGATACCAGGAAGGACAGAAAAATCATCAGGGTTCCGATACCACCGATAACCGCCTCGTTCCTGATCTTCTTACCCAAGAGTCCGTTAAATACGAACCCAGCGAGCGGGAAGAATGGGATGAGCCATAGATAGTCGTACATCAAACTCTCCTATTGCTTAAAAACCCGAAGAAACGGGATTCAATTACCATTTCAGCATGTTGAAGTCGTCAGTATCGATCGACTCACGGTTGCGATAAAAGGCGATAATCAACGCCAAGCCTACTGCCGCCTCGGCTGCAGCAACCGTCATAACAAAGAAGACAAAAATCTGACCGTCCATGTTCTGCAGATGACGTGACAAGGCGATAAAGGTCAAATTAACAGCGTTGAGCATCAACTCAATGCACATGAAGATCACGATCGCGTTCTTTCTGGTCAGAACCCCGAAGGTTCCGATTGAAAAGATGATCGCACTCAGAATCATGTAGTGATATACAGTAATCATGGTCAGCTCCCGAATCCGATGCGCTTAAACTTCACGTTTAGACAGGATAACCGCCCCGATAATTGCCACCAATAGAAGGATGGAGGCAATTTCAAACGGAAGCAGGAAATCAGTAAACAGAGCCCGACCGATCAGTTCGGTATGGCCGTAATTATGAATTGTCTGGGTCGTAACATCACCGACAGTTCCGGTCGGGATACTGCGACGGATGAAGAAGTTGGTCACGAGCAACATCAGGATTGAGAGTGCACCACCCCAGGCCAAACCGTGGGTATAACGCTTTTTCGCTACGGTACCGAGGTTAAGCAGCATGATAACAAACACAATCAGGACCATGATGGCACCGGCATAGACCATGATCTGAATAGCAGCCATAAAGGGTGCATCGAGCATGATATAGAATACGGCAAAGCAGATGAAGGTCGTCACCAAACAGAGTGCGCTGTTCACCGGACTGCGCGCCTTCGTCACATAAAATGCTGAGAAGATAGCGACAGTCGCAAATAGATAGAAAAGAATCGATAACATGGTGCGCCAGCTCCTTATCTGAGAAGACGTTCTTTTTCGAAGGTGAAATCTTCCCGCTTGTAGTTGGCCAACTCATATTCGTCGGACATCTCAATAGCCTCAACCGGGCATGCCTCTACGCAGTAACCACAGAAGATGCAGCGCAGCAGGTCGATCTTGTAAACCTTGGGATATTTTTCGCCCTGCTCGTTCTCAGCCGACTCAACCGTAATGCATTTGGCCGGACAAACGGTGGGACAAAGATAACAGGCAACGCACTTCTCACGCGTCTGGGTCGGCACCAACCGATGCAGGCCACGGAAGCGTGGAGACATCTCAAGCTTCTGATTCGGGTAGTCAACAGTGGTGCTGTGTCCCGGAAGCAGGTGTTTTAACGTGATACCCAGCCCTTTGGCAAACTCTCTAAACATATCTATCCTCGCCTTTTAAAAAGGGTTACTGCCAGAGCAGGATCGCAACTGCAGTCACAACGATGTTCCCGAGAGCCAGGGGGATCATCACTTTCCAGCCCAACTGCATCAGTTGGTCATAACGCAGGCGCGGGAAGGTTGCACGGATCCAGATGAAGAAGAACATGAAACCGAAAACCTTGATCAAAAAATTGATCCAGCCCAGAAAGGGTCCGTCCCAACCGCCAAGAAACAGGGTAGTCGCGATAGCGCTGATCGTGACCATATTGGCATACTCTGCCATGAAGAAGAGGGCATACTTCATCGATGAGTATTCGGTACAGAAACCGGAAACCAGCTCGGTCTCGGCTTCAGGGAGGTCAAAAGGTGTCCGGTTGATCTCCGCCATCGAACCAACGACAAACAGACCGAAGGCCAGGGGCTGGCTGAAGATGTACCAGTTATGCATCCAACTTGGCAGAGCAGCAATTCCCCAGAGAACCTCTTTCTGGGCAGCGACGATCCCACCCAGACTCAGGGTCTCAGAGAGCATGAAGATAGCAACAATCGAGAGACCGGCTGCCAGCTCGTAAGAGATCATCTGGGCCGAGGCCCGGATTCCCCCGAGGAGGGCATACTTGCTGTTCGAAGACAGACCGGCCAGCACGATCCCATAAACACCGAGACCCGCCATTGCCAGGATGAAGAGGATACCGATATTCAGATCGGTAATCTGCATCGGCACCAGGTAGGTCACGCCACCGAAGGTTAACTCATAGTCGGCGCCGAATGGGATAACTGCCATCGAGATCAGCGCCGGAGCCAGAATCATCATCGGCGCGGCCATAAAGGCAAATTTATGCGCTTCGTTAGGAATGATATCTTCCTTAAAGAAGAGTTTCAGTCCGTCAGCAATCGGCTGCAGCAGCCCTTTGTAACCGGTCATGGTGGGTCCAAGACGGGTTTGCATCCGGCCGATAACTTTCCGCTCGACCCAGGTCGCATAGGCAACGATACCCATCAGCACGCTGAAGGCGACGATTATCTTCACCATCATGGCGGCTGCCCAGAGTGCCGGGGCGTTTGAGAGGCTCAATACTTCTGGCGTCATGACCATCCTCTTTCTTAACGTTTATGGCGTTGTGCCGTTACTGCGAGCAAGCCCGCAATTTCAGATCAGTTACTTAGTGACTTCAACGGCGATAGCTGCTTGCCCGCTGTAGATACGATTCAGATTGAGCGAACCGAAGTGGTAGGGAGCAAATAGAACCCCTTTCGGCAGACGCCGATCGACCTTGGCCTTGGCGATGATCTCACCGCCGGCGGCCTTAAGCTTGACGACTTGACCGTCGACAACCTTCAGCTCGGCAGCATCTTCACGGCCAAATTCAATATAGGGCTCGGAAACGACCGACATCGGACCCTTGGCATGCAGGCTGGTTGTGCCGCTGTGGTAGAGCGCACTGCCAACAACCAGTTGGTATTTGGCATCCAGGGCTTTGCCCCCTTCGACGGCCACCAGATTGCGCGTCGCGGGAGCCAGGTTCTCGCCCCCCCAGACAAAGCCGTGCTCACCAACCATGTCGAGAGAGACCAGCGTATAACCAGCAGTTGTCCCCGCCAGCTCAGCAAAGGCTGCCGCTTCATTAGCAGGAGCAGTGGCTCCAAACCCAGCGAGCAGTGCCTGAAAAATCGCAAAATCGGTTTTTGCCAGTCCAGGAGACTTAATCCCAGGGTTCAATCGTTGGATCCGCCGTTCGGCGTTGGTAAAGGTTCCAGTCTTCTCGGCGAAGCTGGCGGCCGGCAGGACGACATCGGCCTTACGCGCTGTTTCGCTCAGGAAGAGATCCTGAACCACCACGAAAGCGGTTTTTTCGATCGCCTTCTCCACCAGCCCTTTATCGGGGTAGGAGACCAGCATATCCTCACCAACAATGTAGAGGGCTTTGAGCTGCCCTGCACTGGCTGCTTTCAGCATTCCAGTCGCACCGAGTGCGCCCGCAGCCGGCAAGATCTGCAAATCGATAGCGCCCTGACTGTTGCTCTTCTCGCCACACAGGTAAAGACCCGAACCTGGACGACCAGCAATACCGGTCAAGAGAGCCAGATTGGCAGCGGCCAGTCCCAGCTCACGGCTGTTGGCCGTATAGGGCAGACCGTAAGCGAGGAGAATCGCGGCATTCTCGACCGTCGCCAGTTCCCTGGCGCTCTGTTTGATCCCCTCGGCATCAACACCGGTCGCCGCAGCAACCGCGTCCACCGAGTAATCGGCTAACGCGGCCTTGAGTTCATCGACCCCCTGCAGGCCTTCAGTCTTAGCCAACCCCTCTGCAAGCAGATAACTGCACATGGCATTGAGGACATTCACCTCAAGACCCGGTTTGTGCAGCAGCGCGCGGGCATGCGGCATGCGAGTGAGTTTGCCTTGCTTGTCGCCGATAACGGTCAATTTAGCGTTATTCCGCTTGACTGCCTGGTTAACGACCATACCGAAAACCGGGTGAGTTTCGTAGAAATCATTACGGATGGCCAGAATTGCATTGGCCTTTTCGACCTGCGGGAAGGTTGCAGTCGAGGCCTGAATTCCCAAAGTCGATTGAAGCCCCTCGGTGACTCCCTTATAACATTCACCACCGGAGTGATCGAGATTACCGGTGCCGATCGCAGTGGCAAGTTTTTTCAGCAGAAAGAGTTCTTCGTTGGTCTGGCGGGCACCACTGATGATGCCAGCATCTGCTCCCGCAGAGCGCAGTCCTTCGGTAACAACCTGCAGCGCTTCATCCCAACTCGTTTCAACCAGTTCTCCATCCTTGCGCACCAGCGGACTGGTCAGACGTTGATCACTGTTGACATAGGAATAACCGAAGCGACCACGAATACACAGGTTTCCATCATTGACGCCGGTCTTGTCATTGAAGCGGATGGTTTGAACCTGATTATCCTTGGTACCGAGTGCCACGGTGCACCCGTTGCCACAATAACCACAGACACTGTTGACCTCTTTGATTTGCCAGGGCCGGGCCTTAAATTTGAACGGACGCGGTAAAATCGCGCCAACCGGACACATCGAAACGCACTGGCCACAGAATTCACAGTTCAGGCCACGGTCGAAAGCCGTCGCAATTTTGGTTTCAAAGCCGCGGTTGATAAAAGAATAAGAACCGAAACCGACGACCTCATCACAGACCCGCACGCATTTTCCGCACAGGACACAACGATTCATATTGCGTTCGAGTAACGGGTTAACCTCGTCTTTAGGTAGATCGAATTTTTCGCCTTCAAAACGATTGGTCACGACTTCGAATTCATAAGCCAGATCCTGCAGGGTGCATTCTCCACCCTTGTCACAAACAGGACAGTCAACCACGTGGTTCACCAAGAGAAATTCAAGCACGGTCTTTCGCACCTTACGAATTTCATCCGAGGTGGTGGTCACGACCATCCCTTCGGTAACCGGAGTCGTGCAGGAAGGGATAAGACGCCCTTTCATCTGCTCAACTTCGACCAGGCAGACGCGGCAAGCACCAAAGGGGAGAAGTTTCTTGGCATAGCAGAGAACCGGGATGCGAACCCCAGCTTCTTTGGCCGCCTCGTAAATGGTGGCGGTTTTGCTTACCTTGACCTCATTACCGTCAATCGTCAGAGTAACCATTATGACCTCGTGTTAAATCGAAACCCGATTACGGGCAGTCTATTTAATTGCCATGAAACGACAGGCATCGTAACAGGATGTACACTTTGTACATTTTTCCTTGTCGATGTATGCGACTGTGCCTTTTTCCCAAGTTATAGCGTCGACCGGACAGACCCGCGGGCACATCCCGCACTTCTTGCAGGCACCCTCATCAACCGTGAAGTGCAGCAGCGGCTTGCAGGAGTGGGACGCACATTCGCCAGTCGCGATGTGCTCTTCGTACTCATGCCGAAAGTACCGCAGCGTCGACAGCACCGGGTTGGGAGCAGTCTGTCCCAAACCGCACAGAGAGCTTTTCTTGATATCGTAAGCCATGTCCTCAAGCAGCGCTATGTCGCCCTCACGCCCCTTACCTTGGGTAATCCGCTCAAGGATCTCGAGCATGATCTTCAGACCGATACGGCAGGGAATGCATTTCCCGCAGGATTCCGCACGGGTGAAGTTAAGGAAGAAACGTGCAATATCGACCATGCAGGTGGTTTCATCCATGACGACCAGGCCGCCCGAACCCATCATGGCGCCCGCCTTGATCAGCGAGTCATAATCGACTTCGGCATCCAGCGCCTCGGTCGGCAGACACCCGCCGGAAGGGCCCCCAGCCTGTACCGCTTTAAATTTGCGATTGTTGAGGATTCCGCCACAGACGCCAAAGATAACCTCTTTCATCGTGGTCCCGGCAGGGACCTCAACCAAACCGGTGTGTTTGACCTTGCCGGTCAGGGCAAAAATTTTGGTCCCCTTAGTCCCTTCAGTGCCGATGTTCGCGTACCATTCGGCGCCGTTATAGAAGATGTAGGAAACGTTAGCAAAGGTTTCAACGTTATTGATGTTGGTCGGTTTGCCCCACAGACCACGCACCGCAGGAAATGGCGGTCGCGGACGCGACATGCCGCGCTGGCCTTCGATCGACGCCATCAACGCCGTCTCTTCACCGCAGACAAAAGCCCCGGCACCCTGTTTAATCCGCATATCCAGCGGACGTGGGAATTTAAGAATGTTCTTCTCGCCCAGATAACCTTTTTCATAGCAGGTATCAATCGCCAACTGCAGACGCTTGATTGCGAGTGGATATTCAGCACGCACGTAGATATAGGCGAAGGGACAACCGATGGCATAGGCCCCGATCATCAGGCCCTCGATCAGGCCATAGGGATCGCCTTCGAGAACCGAACGGTCCATAAAGGCACCTGGATCACCTTCGTCAGCATTGCAGATCAGGTATTTTTCATCACCCGGTGATCCGGCCGCAAAAGACCATTTCAAGCCGGTCGGGAAGCCACCGCCCCCGCGGCCACGCAGACCGGATTTTTTAACCTCATCAATAACCTCAGCAGAGGTCATCGTCAGGGCCTTCTTAATGCCGGTAAAACCTTTGTGCTCTATAAAATCATCGATACTTTCGGCATTAATCGTCCCGCAGCGCGAGAAGATAATCCGGTGCTGTTTTTCCAGGAATTCATTGTAATATTTACCCGCCACCTTCTTGGCGACCGGCTCATGGGCAATAACATGCTCAGCGACGATCTGTGGTACCAGTTCGGGGGTCACAAAATCGTAGGTGACTGGCTCCTGCCCGGGGACACAAACATCAACCAGCACGTCATTGGCGCAGAGACCACGACAACCGGTGCCGACAACTTCACAACGCTTGCCGACGAGTGCCTCAACACCCTGCTTCGCCAACTCGGCTTCAAAAGCTGCTTGAACATCAGCAGCACCAGAAGCGAGCCCACCAGTTCCTGTACAGATCAGAATTTTTAGTTTTTCAGCAGTCGCGGACATAAATCTTCCTCAATGCCTGAATGAACAGAGGGTAACCCTCAATCCATTGCCTGATATTTCTTGATGACTTCATCCATCTTCTGAACAGTCATGCTGCCGTAGGTACTTTCATTAACCATAATAACCGGCGCCATACCGCAGGCACCGATGCAGGCGACATACTCCGCAGTAAACTTCAGGTCACCGGTCGTTTCAGCATGTGCGATGCCGAGTCGATCCTGTAACGTCTCACCAATCCGCTCAGCGCCCTTAACATGACAGGCAGTACCCTTGCAGACCCGGACGATAAATCTTCCGCGTGGTTTAAGATGAAACTGGGCATAGAAGGTCAGTACCCCAAATATCTGACTTGCATAGACATTCAGCCGTTCTGCGGTCAGGTGCACCGTGGGTTCAGGAATATAGCCGTAATGTTCCTGAATTTCCTGCAACACCGGCATCAGCGCCCCATGCATATCCTGATACTTGTCCAGAATCTGGTTAGCACCCGCCAGATCAATTTCTTCAACTGTTTCCTGCTGAGCAGCTTCAGTCATATCTTCCTCTTTCACCGTCCCTTAAAGAGGGTTAGCGGTCGATTTCCCCGAGAACGATATCGAGAGTACCGATAGTGGCGATAACGTCGGCCAAAAGCGAGCCTTCGACCATCTGCGGCAGCGCCTGCAGATTGACGAAGGACGGCGGCCGAATCTTCATTCTATAGGGGTGTGCCGTTCCGTCAGAGATGATGTAATAACCAAGCTCACCCTTGGGTGCCTCAATGCCAACATAGACTTCACCGGCCTCCGGTTTGAACCCTTCGGTCACGATCTTAAAGTGATGAATCAGGCCCTCAATGGTGTTAACGACGTCCTTTTTAGGCGGCAGACAGACCCGCGGGCAGTCGGCCAGAATCGGGCCGGGCTTGAGCTTGTCAAGGCCTTGCAGGATGATGCGCATGGACTGACGCATTTCGTCGAGACGCACCTTGTAGCGGGCGAAGACATCCCCCTCGGTGCGCACCGGCACCTCAAAGTCATATTCGGCGTAGTTGCAATAGGGAGCATCGCGACGCAGATCCCAATCGACTCCAGAACCGCGCAGCGCAGCACCGGACAGACCGATATCGATCGCGTCCTGACCGCTGATATAGCCAACATCCATGGTCCGCTTCTGCCAGATTTTGTTGCCGGTCAGCAGACCTTCATAGGTCTCGAGGTGACCGGTCATGTCCTCAGCAAATTTCCGGATGGTCCCTTCGATCCCGTCAGGCAGATCCGCAGATAGGCCACCCACACGGAAGTAGTTCGAGGTCATCCGGGCACCGGAAACCTTCTCGTAGATGTCGACGATCTCTTCCCGCTCACGGAAGCAGTAAAGGAACACCGTCATGGCACCGATATCGAGCGCATGGGTCGCCAACCAGACCAAGTGACTCTTAATCCGGGTCAACTCAGTCATGATTACGCGGATATTGTTGGCGCGCGCAGGAATTAGATCGGTGATCCCCAGCAGTTTTTCGACAGCCAGCACATAGCCGAGGTTATTGCTCATCGGCGCCAGGTAATCGAGACGGTCGGTCAGCGGAATCACCTGATGATAGGTGCGATACTCCGCCAACTTCTCGGTACCCCGGTGGAGAAAGCCGATATGTGGCGTTGCCTTAACAACAACTTCGCCATCGAGTTCCAGGACCAACTGCAACACGCCGTGTGTCGACGGGTGCTGAGGTCCCATATTGATGGTCATCGTATCGGTTGCCATTTTATGCCTCTTCCGTAAAAGGAATGAATTTGAAGTCGTAAAGTATCAGGAGAGTCGGCCCTGATAGGGCTCACGGTCAGGACCCTGCAACGGATAATCTTTGCGTAATGGGAAACCGACCCAGTCGGCCGGCATCAGGATGCGGCGCAGGTCGGGGTGGTTATTGAAGGAGATTCCCATCAGGTCCCAGCACTCACGCTCATGCCAGTTCGCGGTTGACCAGACGCCCGAAACGGTGTCCACGCAGGGATCCTGCTCTTCAACCAATACCTTAACCCGCAGCCGAGTCTTATCGGTAAGGTTATACATGTTGTAAACCACCTCGAAGCGCGGGGTGCGGCCGAGATAATCGACGCCACAAAGATCGCTGAGGAAATTATAGCCACAGTCATCACGCAGGAAGAGGCAGATCTTAACGATCTCACTCCGCTCCACCGTAACTGTCGTCTCATCACGATACTCGGCGTCGCTAAGCACCAGAGTGCCAAAATTCGCCTTGAGTTTCTCAACAACTTGCTTACTCATCGTTATTACCTGTCCTCATGTTGACGGGCCTTTTTTCAGGCCTCGTTAACGACCTCACCGACGCCGATCGCAGCACCGAAGCTATTACGCTCCTTCATGATCTTCTCTTGCAACTTCATCAGACCGTAAAGAAGACCCTCGGGGCGGGGCGGGCAACCGGGGATATAAACATCAACAGGCAAAAACTCGTCGACGCCCTGAACCACGCTGTAAGTGTCAAAAATGCCCCCGGAAGAGGCGCAAGCGCCCATGGCGATAACATATCTGGGCTCTGGCATCTGCTCATAAACGGTCTTGATGACCGGCATCATCTTCTTCGTGACCGTACCGGCGATGATAATGACATCAGCCTGGCGCGGCGAAGCGCGGAAGAGAACGCCCATGCGGTCGAGGTCAAAACGGGCAGCACCGGTGGCCATCATCTCGATAGCGCAGCAGGCCAGACCAAAGGTCATCGGCCATAGAGACTTGGCACGTGACCAGTTCACCATTTTATCAAGGCTTGTGGTTACAAAACCGCTGCCCAGAGTTTTCGCCTGCTCTATTCCCATTCCAGAGCTCCTTTTTTCCACACATAAGCGAAGCCGACCAGGAGGATAAAAATAAACACTCCCATCTCGACAAACCCAAAAACCCCCAGACGCTTATACATAACCGCCCAGGGATAAAGGAAGACAGCTTCAATATCAAACAGGATAAAGAGCATGGCAATGATATAAAACTTGATCGAAAACCGATCCTGGGCCGAACTGAGCAGCGGCATACCGCACTCATAAGGGGCCAATTTAATATCATTCGGCTTGTTTGGCCCGATCAGTCGCGACAGGATAACCACCGCGATGGCAAAGGCGAAGGCGATTCCGATCAGGACGAGAATCGGCAGATAGCTCTCAAGCATAAAACCCGCTCCTTCAAAAACTTAAAATAGATTGAGGCCCACCAGACACAGGACACAGATTGACCCACGGCGTTCCCGCCACAACGTTACGAAAATTAGGATAATCGTCCGGACATGTCAAGGAAAAAATACAGTATACAGTATGCAAAGAACAAAATACGTGGCGTGAGCTTACCTGCTGATATTACAAGGATTTCAATAGGAAATGCGGACCTGAAAGGTATGCTATCAACCTTCCGCCCAGAGACGAAAGAGCGGCAGAAGAACGTTCAAACACTGTTTGTTTCGTTTCCGAGTCCACGGCTCGGAAATCCCAAGATTCATTGCCCTGTCAGCTACGCAGTTCGGCAAGTTCATCGGTCGTGAAGCGATAGTTTTCGCGGCAATATTCACAAGCCACCTCGGCACCATCCTGCTCACGAATCATCGCATTGATTTCTTCATTGCCGAGCCCGGCCAACATGTCGCTGATCTGCTGGCGGCTGCACGGACAGCTGAAAACCAATGGGGTCTCATGCTGCACCACAAAAGAGTGTCCTTCCAAAACCCGGCTGAGAATCACCGCTGGCACAATCCCCTGCCGCAACAGACTGGTGGTCGGGGCCAACTGAACTAATTTTTCTTCGAGCCGAGCAAGCTGTTCTGGATCGCCGGGCGGCATGGCCTGCACCAGATAGCCACCGGCCACAGCGATCTCTCCCTGCTGGTCCAACTCAACCCCGACAGCGACACAGGATGGAACCTGTTCTGAATGGGTCAGGTACCAGGCAAGATCCTCGCCGATTTCACTCGTCTGCAGTTGGACCATACTGGTGTAGGGCTTCTTGAGCCCAAAATCCTTGATCACATGCAAAAATCCCGCGCGACCGACGGCTCCGGCGACATCGAATCGATCCTCGCGTGGCGGCAACCCCGCAACCGGGTTTTGCAGCTTACCGCGAATACTTCCGGCCGCATCGGTCTCGACTATCAGCCGCCCCAAAGGACCATTGCCTTCCACTATCAAGGCGAGGCGCTGATTCCCTTTAAGCAAACAACCCATCAGCGCGGCACCGGTCAGCAAGCGGCCGAGGGCGACCTTGGCCGTTAGATCTGTCTGCTGCCGCCGACAAATTTCCCTGACCAATTCGGTTGTGTCGGCGGCGGCAGCGCGAAACTGCCCGTCTTCAGTGACGACTCGTACCAGATGATCGTGATCCTGCATCGGTCCCATATTACTTCTTTCGTTGTTTTGCAACGCGCTGCATCAGGTAAAAGCATCAGCCGCCTCCTTTAATGATCCTTGGAACAATTAACTGCGTAAACTCTTGCCAGAACCGATCAACCAGGCCGCCCAGATAAACAGGGCTGCCGCCAGCAAACTGCTAACCCCGAAAGCCACCACAAAGCTCGTATCTCCCACCCCGAGGATGGCATGACGAAAGCCGTCAATCAGATAGAACAACGGATTGAGA
>JBDNGT010000041.1:0-4114 GCA_041689145.1 Geopsychrobacter sp.
ACCTGAAGCTGCCAGAGATGATCGACCTGCACCAGGTTCAAGCGGCTCACCAAGTCATTTTGCAACTCTGGCTGAGGAAGTTGCCGGGCTGAGGTAACCAGTTCGGGCAGCAGAACGGTCATCTGACGTTCGGTGAAAAGTATCTTTGGCGGCAACTCCAGAGGTTGCGAAAACTCAAGCAGCAAACGGGAAGACTCCTTGGCGCCATCCAAGCGCACCGCAGCCAGATGCAATCCGCTAAAGCCCGCATGACCGGCCGCGGCAGCATCGCTGCTTATAACCGCGGGTGGAACTGCAACAGGCCCGCGCTGACTCATGTCTCCTCCTTGGGGAAGAAGAACTACCAAGGCCAGGGCGGCGAGCGAAATCAGCCCCAGCGCCCACAAGCCCTTAACCGACCGGTGGTTATCTGCAGTGACCGTTCTGACTTCTGCTTGCAGGCCAACCCCGGGCGACTCAACCTGACGATTCTGCAGATCACGCAGCACCTGATTAATTAAACTCATAGCATCCCCCGCAGGACGAGGAGCGTGAGTAATGTCAACGCCAACGATGACAGCAACCCCAACCAAAAACGAACGCTTGCCAGACTCAACAGACCGCTTGAACCCACCGAAAAGGTATCTGCCACAGCCGCTTCGACCTGGCGACCGGACACTCTCAGCACTCCTTTGCCATAAGCCGCCAGGAGTGATTTATGCGCGAGGATATTAACCAGACGCGGCCTGCCTTGCGTACTGCGATAGATTTTGCGTACGGCCGCGGTTGAAAAAGGGGCGGGTCCGTTATAGCCTGCTGCAGTCATCCGATGAGACAGATAACCCGGCAGCTCGGTACGCTGAATCGGCTTAAGGCGGCAAACAAAGGTAATCCGCTGCCGAAGTTGACGCAGGGCATGTTGGGAAAGTCGCGTTTCGAACTCAGGCTGGGCAAAAAATACGACTTGGAGTAATTTTTCTTTTTCGGTTTCCAGGTTACTCAACAGACGTAAGGCCTCCAGGCTGGATTGTGACATGGCCTGCGCCTCATCGATCAAAACAACGGTCTTCCCCTTCTCTTGATGGACACAGATTAAACATTCAAAAATTCGCTGTTGCAGCTCTTCCAAGCTCGCGGTGGCGGAGCTCTGACAACCGAGTTCACGCGCAATGCTGTTATAGAGTTCTACGGGGGTTAGCATGGGGTTCGGCAGATAGGCAGAGGCCCAGTAATCCGGAACCAATGACAACAGCTTACGGCAGAGCAGGGTTTTCCCTGAGCCGACCTCGGCAATCACCGCCATAAACCCCTCACCGGCCTCAAGCCCAGAGAGAAGTTCATTAACGGCTTCCTGATGCCCGGCATATCGATAGACAAAACCGGTATCGGGAGTCAGAGAAAACGGGGCCTCGCTGAGGCCATAAAACTGCTCATACATAATCCGACATCCTCATTATTTTTTCCTTGTCAGTTCGGACATCCATTCCCTTTGCATCTGGGGGCTGAAAGATTGAATTCTTTGGCGGGACTTATCCAGCAACTGCCGCCAGTCTTCGCTATCGGTCATCACCTGTGGGCGCAACAGAATCACCAGTTCGCTCTTCTGCGACACGGTCTTAGTGTGACGGAAAAGGGCCCCAAACCACGGGATGCTGCTGAGGACAGGCACCCCCGCATTCTGCTGCACCAGGTTATCCTTCATCAAGCCGCCGATCATCACAATCTGGCCGCTCTCGGCGCGCACAATGCTGTCCGATTCGCGCACCGTGCTCCTGGCGAGCGGCAAACTTAAGGTGTCGCTATTACTGACCTTAAGCTCTTTGGTCTGATCGTTGACTTCGCTGACGGTTGGATGAACGTGCAGAATCACGCTGCCATTGGCATCAATCTGCGGCGTGACATCCAGCGCAATCCCTGAGAAGAAGGGGGTCAGGGTGATATCTACGGAATTGCTCGATGAGGTCCCGGTAACCGTATCGCTCGAGACATCGGTCAGAAAAAACTCATCGGTCCCGACCTTGATGACGGCTTTTTGATTGTTCACCGTGCTGACTCGGGGGCTGGAGAGCACCTGAACATCCCCCTGCTGCTGCAGCAATTCAATAAACGTTTTGAAATTGTTAAGACTGAGAGCCATACTGAAGACCCCGCCGAAGGCTGCGGTGCCGAGAGCATTCGGCAGGCTGCCGCCCTGCCCGAGGTTGCCGGTAACACCCGCGGATGAAGAAAATCCACTGTTTAAACTGCTGCTGCCGCCGGTTTGACCGATGGCTGCGCTTAATTCACTCCCGTCGGCCAAGGCTCCCCAGTTAATCCCGGACTGAAAGCCATCATCCAGGGTGACTTCAATTATTCGCGCCTCAATGACAACTTGTCGCCTCAGGTTCTCTTGAATCGTCTGCAGATAGGCCTCTACCGCCTGCAACTCTTCCGGCATCGCGACAACCACCACGGCACTGGCCTGCGCCTGGACCACCACAGTTCGTCCGTCTTCTTCCCCGACAATGCCCTTGAGTGCCTGGGCGAGCTCAGTCCAAAAATCGGCGTTGGAGCTCGTCTCAATCAAACTTCCGGCCGTTTGTTCCTTCTTCGTACCTTCACCACTCTCGGTCTGGCTCACCTGCCCCGAACTGACCCTGGTTTCGGAGCTGCCCTTGCGCACCAGATTCAGATAGTTGACGGAAAAAGTCCTGACCTGCAAGCCGAGGGGGAGCACCTGATAGATGGAGCCGGTTTTGACATAGGGGTAGCCGTAGACGTTATTGACCACTTCAAGGACTTCAGCCACGGTAGTATCTTTTAAGGCCAAACTGATTTGTCCATCAACCTCTGGGTGCACCACGATGTTCGTGCTGGTCCCCTTTACCAGGCCGAGAAAAAACTCGCGTGCCGGAATCCGGTCGGCAGAGATATCGAATCTCGGTTCGCTTGCTGGCAATTTAACCTCTGCCGCACTGGTTGGTTGCGGCAAGAGGGCAGCACTGATCTCGGGCGGCGGTGGCGGGACCAGGCTCCGGTGGGTTAGGGGTGCCGATGCCAAGGCCTTATCTATCGCCTGCAGGGGTTCCTGCCCGCGTGGTTTCGGCGCGCAGCCAGCCAAAACCAAAAACAGCACAATTGATAGGTGCAGACCTATTATTTTCACTTCAAGCTTATCTCCGTATCCGCAAACACCACTTTCTTATGCACCCGCGGTGTCATTTCAAGAATAATCTTCTTACCCGCCCGACTTCGCAGCACGACCTTGTCGGTTTCGATCTTGCGTAGTTCGGCCCCCTGATAGCGCTCGCCGCGAGAGACCGGCACGCCATCAATGATGGCCACGGCCCGTTCTTCACCGAGCAGAACTGACTGCAAAACCCAGGCAGTACCAGTCGCCACGGGTCCATTCGACCCGGAGGCCGATGCGGCATAGCCGCTCGGGGGACGCATCGGGTCGCTCAAGCCGGCGGCAGAGCCCTGGTTGACCGCGCCCACAGCAAGCAGAATGATCAGCAGCATCACTTTCAGGTCAAACACCGATCCAGTCCTCCGTAATACTCAGGGTGTGAATCTGCAGGCGAATTTTCGCCGTTGGAAACTCTTTTATGTCGATGGTCAGGATATCCCAGAACACCTGCTGCTTCAGCTGCTCCAGAGTCTGTAAATATTTCAGCAATTCCAGATAGCTGCCCTCTAATTCCATATTCAAGGCATGGAGATAAATGCCGAGCGGCACCGCATCCGCTCCTTCAAGCGAATTCATCATCTGCTCAGGCGGAAGATTTTCCATTTTGATCAACCGGAGCGATTTTTGTTCATGCAACAGTTGCTGCAACAGCATCGGCATCTGCTGAGGGGATAACAGATTGATGAACCTCGCGGCAAGTTGCTGATTCAGATTGTTGATCGCCTGGTCAAGCTGCGCTATCTGCCGGCGAAGCTCACGGTCCGGATCAACCGTTGCCTGTTGAATGACAATTGTCTCTTCGGCGTGTAACTGGACAATTTCGTTGCTGACCCGCCCAATTTCACTGATGGTTTCCTTACGCGCTGCCATATGCGGAGCGAGAAAAAACTGCTGCCAGCCGACTAGCAGCAAAGCAAGCAGGGTCAACAAGAGAAAAATACGTTCGCGCAGACTCCGATGATCCAG
>JBDNGT010000042.1:0-5216 GCA_041689145.1 Geopsychrobacter sp.
ATCGGGCTGTTGCAGTTGAGTCGTGAAGATTTTGTCGGGGGGGAGGAGACTTTCCGTCGCGCTCTGGAATTGCAGCCGGAGGAGGACCGCACACTTTACTCCCTCGGGATGGCGCTTATCGGCCAGCAGCGCAACAGCGAAGCACTCGAGGTGCTGAATCGTATCCCAGCAAGCTCCGATGTCTATGCTGAAGCGATTCGGCAAAGAGGCTATCTCTACCGCCAGGAAGGGGATATCGCCAAGGGGATTGAGCTTCTGCAACAGGCGGTAGAGGCCGGCGAGTCAACGGTCGAAGTCTATTATTCCCTGTCGGCTTTTCTCGTGGAGAGCGGCCGTTTCGCGGACGCCGGGGAGGCCCTCCGTCAGGGAGTAGAACTCTATCCCCAAGAAGCCAAGCTACACTATAAATTAGGGGTGATCTACGAGCGGATGGACGATCGTACGCAGGCCCTGGCCGAAATGGCTAAGGTCCTCGCGAACGAACCGCTCAATGCCGATGCGCTTAATTTTATTGCTTATCACTATGCCGAGCTGGGTGAAAACCTGGAACAGGCCTTGGCTCAAGCCCGTCTGGCCCTGGAGCAGAAACAGACGAGCTATATCTATGACACCCTCGGCTGGATATACTACCGTAGGCAAGAGTATGCTGAAGCCCGCGAGTCCCTGGAAAAGGCGGTAATGCTCGACCCGGCCGACCCCCTCACTCAGGACCACCTGGGTGATGTCTACGCCGCGCAAAAGCGTTGGTCCGACGCTGAAAAGGCTTATCGCAAGTCGCTTGAACTCGACAGCACTGCAACTGCGGTCGACGCCAAGCTCCAAAAATTATTGAAGGAACATTCCACGCGATGAAATTGTTTATTTCCGTGCTGTCGTTGCTCATGTTGCTGTCCGGCTGCGCCGCGCCGCGACCCCAACTCCCCCCCGCGCCTGAGTCACAGGCCTTATTGCAGCAACTTGCGCTAACCGGTCATCGCTGGCAGCAGCTTGATGCCGCAGCCAAGGTCGGTTTTCAGCGTGACGGTAAGTATTTTTCGACTCAGCAGTTTATACTGCTTGAGAAACCGGCCCGTCTCAGGGTCGACGTCCTCTCGCTCTTTAGTCAGCTCGCCCTGCAGTTGACCGTCGATCAGGGCGAATTACAGGTTTACCTTAACACCACCGTTCCAGGTCAGTTTTATCGGGGACCGGCCAGCGATGCCTTGCTCGCCCGTTTTACCCGGCTGCCCCTCGCGGCGACCGAGCTGGTGCGGCTGTTGCTTTATGACCCGCCGCAGACAGATTATCAAACGATTGCGCTGGAGATGACCAAAGATCGCTATCTGCTGCGTCTGATATCTGGCGAGCGAGAGCAGCAATTCTGGTTTGACGCACAGCTCAGGCTCCGTCGTTGTGTCTCTCTGCGCAGCGCTGAATCGCTGTTGATTGTTGATTATGATCAAATCGATAAGAACGATGGTTTTCCCCGACGGGTGCAAATTGAGATGCCCCAGCAGCAGACTAAGGTGACAGTAACCTTCTCTGAGGTGCGCCTGAACAGCCCGGCGAAGGCCGGACGCTTTCAGCTCACCCCCCCCGCCAACGCTGTCCCCTTGCTGTTGCCGGGATTCAGCTCCGCAGAGGAGCCTTCATGAAGCTCGGCTTGGCTCTGCTCCTTATGTTGCTCCTGACCGCCTGCCCGGATGATCAGCTTACCGGGTTGGAACCCCCTGTCGCCAAGGTGCCGGCATTCGGGGATACCTTTATTGAAGGTTCGATCGGCGACGCCTCGACCCTGTTGCCGATTTTGGCTTCCGATAGCGCGTCGAGTGAGATCAACGGCCTGATTTACAGTGGCTTGGTACGTTACGATGGTCAACTCAAGGTCGTCGGTGAACTGGCCGAAAGCTGGGAGATCTCCGCCGACAATCTGACGATCACCTTTCATCTGCGTCAGGGGGTCAAGTGGCATGATGGCGCGCCCATGACCTCGGCCGACGTGCTTTTCACCTACCAGCTCTATATCGACCCGGAAACCCCGACCGCCTATGCCGAGTCCTATCTGCAGGTCAAAAAAGCGGAAGCCCCTGACGATTATACCTTTCGCGTGACCTACGCTGAGCCCTATGCGCCGGCGTTGATGAGCTGGGGGATGTCGGTCCTGCCGAAGCACCTGCTCGAAGGCAAAAAGATTACCGCAAGTAGCTTGGCCCGGCACCCGATCGGAACGGGTCCCTACCGTTTTGTTGAATGGCAGGGGGGGGAGAAGATTGTGTTGGAAGCGAATCGGGACTATTTTGAGGGGAGTTCCTACATCAAGCGTTTCGTTTTTCGCATTATCCCCGATACCTCGACCCAGTTTCTCGAGCTGCAGACCGGCGGTCTCGATTTTATGGCGCTCTCGCCGCTGCAGTATGATCGTCAAACCGATACTCTGGCCTTCAAGCGCTTGTTCAATAAATATCGCTACCTCGCCTTCGGCTACACCTACCTCGGCTACAACCTGAAACGTCCGATGTTTCAGGATCGCCGGGTCCGGCAGGCGCTGGCCTATGCCATCGACAAGCAGGAGATCATCGACGGGGTGCTGCTCGGTTACGGCCAGGCCGCGACCGGTCCCTATAAGCCCGACGCCTGGGTCTATAATGCGGATGTTCCACGCTATGCTTACAATCCGGAGAAGGCGCGGCAACTTTTGGCCGAGTCCGGTTGGGTCGACACCGATGGCGATAAAATTCTTGAAAAGAATGGGGCACCGTTTCAGTTTACGATCGTGACCAATCAGGGGAATGACCTGCGTAGTAAGGCGGGTGAGATCATCCAGCGTCGTTTTCGTGAGGTCGGGATCGATGTGCAGCTACGGGTCATCGAGTGGGCAACCTTTCTCAAAGAATTCATCAACCCCGGCAACTTCGACGCGACCATCCTGGGTTGGAGCGGTGGCCCGGAGCCGGATCAGTATGAAATCTGGCATTCGAGTAAAACCGGGCCGCGTGAGTTGAACTTTATCGGCTATAAAAATCCCGAGGTTGATCTGCTGCTCGAGCAGGGGCGGCGTAGTTTTGATCGGCCCGCACGGAAAAAGATCTACGACCGTTTTCAACAGATTCTGGCCGAGGATCAGCCCTATACTTTTCTTTTCGTTGGCGAAGCCTTGCCGGCCGTTGCCAGCCGATTTTACGGGATTGAGCCCACGGCGGCTGGAATTCGTTATAATTTCACGCAATGGTATGTCCCCAAGTCGCTGCAAAAGTTCAGCCGCTAAAGAGAAACGACTCCTACTATCGGATTGCCCATGTATCGCTACCTGCTCCACCGACTGCTGATGATGGTTCCACTGCTGATCGGGATCACCCTGATCTCCTTTACGGTGATCCATCTCGCCCCAGGTGAACCGACCGATATGCAGACCCAGATGAATCCGCAGGCCGGCTCTGATCTGCAGGCCAAACTGCATAAACAGTATGGGCTCGACAAGCCGTTACCCGAGCAGTATCTGCTCTGGCTTGGGCGTCTGGTGCGGCTCGATTTCGGCGAATCCTTTGCCCAGGATAATCGACCGGTCCTCGATAAGATTGCCGAGCGCCTGCCGGTGACCATCCTGCTCAACCTGCTGTCCCTCGCGGTGATCCTGGCCATCGCACTGCCGCTCGGGGTCATATCGGCGGTGCGGCGCAACAGCTTTTTCGATCGCGCCACCACGGTGCTGGTCTTTGTCGGCTTTGCCATGCCCTCTTTTTGGCTGGCGTTACTGCTGATGGACTGGCTGGGGGTGCGTCTCGGGGTGTTGCCGGTCTCGGGGTTGAAATCTCTCGGCTATGAGTATATGAACCTCTCCAGCCAGCTGTTTGACCGGATCTCACACCTGATTCTGCCGGTCTTTATCGCGGCCCTCGGCGGGCTGGCTGGGTTTTCACGTTACATGCGGTCCACTATGCTCGATGTCATTCGGCAGGACTACATCATGACCGCCCGCGCCAAGGGGCTGTCGGAGCGGGTGGTCATCTACAAACATGCACTGCGCAACGCCCTCTTGCCGGTCATCACCATCCTCGGTCTTTCCGTTCCCGGCCTGATCGGCGGCAGCGTGATCTTCGAGACGATCTTTGCGATTCCGGGGATGGGCAAGCTCTTTTATGACGGCGTCATGATGCGTGACTATCCCCTGATTATGGGGGTGTTGGTGATCGGTGCGGTCTTGACTTTGGTCGGCAATCTGCTGGCCGATCTGTCCTATGCATTGGCTGATCCGCGGATCAGGAATAGCGAATAAAAGAGGGCAAAATGGTTGTGCAAAGAAAATCATTCTGGGTTCAGGTCGTCTGGGGCCAGCTTAAACATAATCGGATGGCGCTGTTTGGCGGCTTGATTGTGCTGCTGATGTTTCTGTTCGCTGGTCTGGCTTCGCTCTTGCCTGGCGATCCGGCGGCGATCGATATCAAGCAGGCGCTGCTTGCTCCCGGCGGGTCCCATCTGCTCGGCACCGATGATCTAGGGCGCGATGTTCTGCTGCGCATGCTCTACGGAGCGCGCATCTCCCTGCTGGTCGGTTTTGTCGCGGTGGGTATTTCGACGCTGCTCGGTATCCTGGTCGGCGCCCTGGCCGGTTTTTATGGCGGCTGGGTCGATGCGCTGGTGATGCGTTTTGTCGATATCATGCTCTGCTTTCCGACCTTCTTTCTGATCCTGGCGGTGATCGCCTTCTTACAGCCGTCGATCTGGAACATCATGATCGTCATCGGCATCACCAGTTGGATGGGGGTGGCTCGGTTGGTGCGCGCCGAGTTCTTAAGTCTGCGCGAGCGCGAGTTTGTACTGGCCGCCCGGGCCGTAGGCGCCAGCGATCTGCGCCTGATCTTTCGCCATATGCTGCCCAACGCCCTGTCGCCGGTGCTGGTTTCAGCGACCCTCGGCATCGCCGGCGCCATCCTCACCGAGAGCGCGCTCTCTTTTCTCGGGATCGGCGTGCAGCCGCCGACCCCCTCCTGGGGCAATATGCTGATCGCCGGCAAACAGACCCTCGGTTATGCCTGGTGGCTGTCGGTCTTCCCTGGGTTGGCGATTCTGGTGACGGTACTCGGTTACAATCTGCTCGGCGAAGGGGTTCGTGACGCCCTCGATCCGCGGCTTAAGGATTAAACGATGAGCCATGCCGACCTGAGTGCCGACCTGGCGGTTGAAGAGTTGATTCGACTGCGCTTTGCCGCATTAGAAGAACAGAACTATTCTCTGCTCTA
>JBDNGT010000043.1:0-2782 GCA_041689145.1 Geopsychrobacter sp.
AATAAGCGGTTACGCTCAGCTTGTCGCGCAGCGCAAAGCATGGATTGATCAGGCCCTTGCGGCCGGTATGGGTCAAGACGGGAAAGATCCGCGTTGGTCTGGCGGAATTGCTGTTGGTTCTTTTGCGTTTGTAGAATCTGTTCAGCATGGGTTAGGATACGGCGCCCGCGGGCGCACGATTGTGGAATATGATGGGAGTTGTGTGTTGCGGGAAGCTGAGGCAGGTTACGCTGTGATTTTACCGTGAAAATGGGTGGTTTAAGGGTGTTTTTAGCGGCTAAAAATAGATATAAGTTTTGTGATATCGGTTAGTTGGTGTGGTCCGACCCCGATGTGCACTACTGTCGCTCGAACCTGCATTATCCTCAGTCGAAGCACTGAAACCCTACCGGGGCCGATTGGGTGCTACCGGTAAAATATGTTTCAATTAAAAAAAGTGGGTACTTATGCCGAAATTTAGTGTTTTAATCATTTTCTTGCTTTGTTCTTTTTATGCACCTTCGATTGCCTCTGCTTCACCTGTTTCAAGGGTTGTCGGCCTGGATAGTTGGGTTTATCCCACTCTCGATAAATTATCGGGCTTAGGGATGGTAGCCTCTGAATTGCAAGGGATGCGTCCTTTGACAGCTCTTGAAATTGCTCGTCAAATCAATGATGCAACGCTTAAATGCGAAAATAAATCCTGTCCGATCATCATCCGCGAAATACTGCAGCGACTTAAGGTCGAATTCTCCACGGAAATTATAGAACTTCAAGATGTAAATATTGTGCATAGTTATGTAAAACCCTACCGCACTGTCAATTTATCTTACAGTTACCAGACCGGGCAGCCTTCGCGCTACCCGGCTACAAATTCCAGTCAGTATGCGCTTAATTCCAACAATTCCGGCATCGAGTTTGAGAACGGGAACAATGCCGTGCTGAGGATTGCCGGCGATGCCCGGATAAAAGATTTTCTGGGGCTTGAATGGCAACCGCTTCTGCAGGCAAGTGAAGGTGAGGGCGATTTCCAATGGATGCAGAGTCGGGTCGCTCTGCAGTTGGGGCCGGTTGAAGTCTCTCTGGGAAGACAGTCCCTGTGGTGGGGGCAGGGGCGGCACGGGTCGTTGATATTGACCGACAATGCGCGTCCGCTCGATATGCTGCGTTTTACCAATCCGACACCCGGGAAATTGCCCTGGTTATTCAAATATCTGGGGCCTATCCGATTCGACATGTTCTGGAGCCGGCTGGAGAACAGCCGGTTCGTGCCCGAGCCCTATCTCGCGGGGTTGCGTGTGAACTTTAAGCCGCAACCCTGGCTGGAGCTCGGGGCCTCACGCACGATCACGTTCGGCGGCCAGGGACGACCGAGCCTTGACCTCGGCGATTACCTCACCATCCTCGACGGAACGAATCTTGGGGCAAATGACACCAGTAACTCCGTCGCCGAATTTGATTGGCGGATTCGAATCCCCTATTTTCCGGTAGAAATTTATGGTGAATTCGGGGGTGAGGATGAAAATGACAAGGTTCCTACCAAGGCTGGAGCTATTTTCGGTCTCTACCTACCGGGAATCGATCCGGCGAAACGTATTGGTCTTCGCCTTGAGTATGCCGATTTGAATTTGGAAAGTATCGGTCCTACCTGGTACGCTCACGGCGTTTATCGCTCCGGCTATACCTATTATCAAAAAATCATGGGTCATCAGGTGGGGGGGGACAGTCAGGATCTGTTTGTCGCCCTGGATTGGTACGCCGATCCCGCGCTCCACTTGATTGCCAGCCTCGATTTTGAAAAACGCGGGGATTCCCGACTGATCAAGGAGAAGCATTTTCAACCCGGGTTGCAACTTCGCTGGCAATATGCCAAGCGCACCGATCTGCGTATGGATCTTTATTACGATCGCATCCAGAATGCTGATTTTATTGCTGATAATAACCAGGAAAGTTATCTGGCGACGCTGTCAATCTCGCTCGGGTTCTAAGCTGGTGTTGATGCAAATGCTGGCAAGATCCTGGGCCAGGGCTTTCCACCTCCGCCCGACTATTTCTCAAATTTTACGATACGACAGAAATCTGCAAGCTTGAGGCTGGCGCCACCGACCAGGGCACCGTCGATATCGTCCTGAGACATCAGGCCGTCGACGTTGTCCGGTTTAACGCTGCCGCCGTAGAGAATGCGGCAGGCCTCTGCGACCTCTGGATTGAATAGTCCTTGCACCAGGCCACGAATAAAGGAGTGGGCGTCCTGGGCTTGCTCGGCGCTGGCGGTTTTGCCGGTGCCGATTGCCCAGACCGGTTCATAGGCGATGACCAGGGTCTGCATCTGTTCTGGGTTCAGACCTGCGAGGCCGCCCTTGATCTGGGCGGTCAGAACCTCGAGCATCTCGTCATTCTCGCGCTCCTCCAGGGTTTCACCGACGCAGAGAATGGGCTGCATCTCGGCGCTTAAGGTCTTATACACCTTGAGGTTGATCAAGGCGTTGGTTTCTCCCATCAGCTGGCGCCGCTCGGAGTGGCCGAGGATGATCGCGCTGCAGCCCGCATCCTTGAGCATCAGGGGGGAAACTTCACCGGTAAAAGCGCCGGTTTCTTGCGGGTAGCAGTTTTGTGCCGCCAGCTTGACCGGTGAGTTTTTGATGAGCGCCGCAACCCGGTCGAGGGCGGTAAAGACCGGCGCGATCAGAATGTCGACGGCTGTGACCTCCGCCAACTCGCTGACCAGCGTGCGCGCCAAGGCCTCGGACTCAGCGATGGTTTTATTCAACTTCCAGTTGCCGGCAATTAATGGTCTACGCAT
>JBDNGT010000044.1:0-19479 GCA_041689145.1 Geopsychrobacter sp.
GGAATATGCTTCGGCGGGATAACGCCCCCGATGATCACTTTGATATGTTCGAGTCCTTTCTCCTGCAGGATTTCGACAACTTTCGGTCCCAGAGAAAGGTGGTTCCCGCACAGCGTGCTGAGGCCGATAATATCGGCACCTTCTTCAATTGCAGCCTCTACAATCTGGTCCGGAAAGGTGTTGCCGATATAGATGACATCCATTCCGGCATCTTTCAAAAACTGTGACACCAAATAGACTCCACGCCAGTGAATATCGAGGCCTAACTTGGCCATGACCACCCGAATTTTTCTTTGCATCGTATTTATTTCTCCTTTAAAAGATGTCCCAAAAAATCAGTCTAAAGCGACAACCCGCTGTTGTTAACTTTCAATGCAAGCCGCGATTTTTCTTCCCCGGAACAGGGCGAAACAGGTCTGTCCCTCTCGAGACACAGTAATGTCAGTATCACGAGTTGTCTATTCTCATGTTAATAATCAGGAAAGCAGGGGGAATGGCCAAAGGCCGAATTCTTCCCTGAAGACATCTTCGATTTCTCCCAGAGTGACCAGATTTTTAACCGCATCAATACAGTATGGATAGAGATTTTCGTCGCTATGACATTTCTCTCGCAAGGTATCAATGCATTTTTTAACCTTCAGATCGTCCCGCTCCTCTCTGAGCTTTTCCAGCTTGGCTTTCTGGCGGGTGAAGGTTTCCGGGTATTCATAGACTTCAACAGGACTGGGTTCCTGGTCTGCCTTCATAAAATTGACGCCGACAACCTTTGTTTCACCGGTTTCAATTTTTTTCTGGTACGTGTTATTGTAGCTACTGATTTCGCGATGCAGCCAGCCACTCTCAACAGCCGAAACGATACCACCCATCTCCTCAATCTTATTGATATAATCGAGTATTCTTGTGGTCATTTGCTCTGTCAGGTGCTCAACATAATATGACCCCGCCAGCGGGTCGACAGTATTCACCACGCCGGTTTCATTCTGAATAATTTGTTGGCTGCGGAGCGAAATGAGCGCAGCTTCTTCGGTTGGCGCGGAATAGGCTTCATCATAAGAATCAATGTGCAGGGACTGACACCCACCTAACACAGCGGCAAGGCCCTGGATTGCTGAACGCGCGATATTATTCAACGGCTCTGCTGCCGGAAGTGTTACCCCCGCCGTCTGCACATGGAAACGCATCAATAGTGATTTTTCATTTTTAGCGCCGAAGCGCTCTTTCATAATCTTGTGCCATACTTTCCTGCTTGCCCGGCATTTCGCAATTTCTTCAAAGAAGTCATTATGAAGATCCCAGAAGAACGACATGCGGGGAGCAATATCATCGATATCCATACCCCGCCTGATCAACTCTTCGGCCGTGGCAATGGCATTGGCAATACCGACTGCGACCTCGGTCACGGCATCGGTGCCTGCTTCACGCAGGTTGTAGCCATTATAACTGATTGGATTCCACCTGGGCACGTTCTTACAGATCCACTCGACAGTGTCACACTGCATCCTGAACGACGCAGCCGGGGGGAGGATCTCGGGAGCGCTGCCGACACAGGTTTCCATGATGAAATCATTTTGACAGGTGCCGGCCAGTTGGGTAATCGGCGTACCTCGCTGTTCTGCCACGGCGAAATACATCGCTGGAATGACCAGGCTCGTGCTTGGCAGGTGCGTGACAATAGAGGTGCTGACCTTGCCAAGGTCTATGTCCGCGAAAAAAGCATCCATATCCCAGAGGGAGTCAACGGCTGCGCCACAGTGGCCGACGTTGCCTTCTGCCTTGGGATCGTCCGAGTTGTAGCCGCGGATGGTCGGCAGATCAAACAGGATGTTCACACCTGTCGCCCCGTGCTTTAAAAGGTATTTGATCCTTTCATTACAATCCTCTGGAGCACCCAGCCCTGCCAGCTGTCGAACCGTAAAGAGACGGCCGCGGTACATGTTCGGGTAGACTCCGCGTAAATAGGGGGGCTGCCCTGGCAAGCCAATATCTTTTGAATAATCAACGTCTTCGATATCAGCCGGGGTGTAAGTAATTTTTATGGGTATTCCGGACTGGGTAAAATACTTACCCTCCGTATCCCGGTCAGAATCCCTGAGCTTTGTATTAAACCATTCGGAATATTCTTCCTTGACCTGGTCCAGATGCTCCTGATTAAAAAGACGTTCCGTTTGTTTTTTTATTTTTTCAGTCATAAATTTACCGTTTCTGTTAGTGGTGAATAATGAGCCGCTAACCTTGCCACAAAGGCATCAAAAGCGCGAGACGCGTTCTTAAACGGAGTCACGTTTATCGATAATGCGTCTGGCTTTAAACTCTGTCCTTTCCATGGTTCCTGTCGCCATCATTTCTATAATTGTTCTCAATCCCTTGGCTTTGAAGGCATTTTCCAACTGAGCCTTGAGCGCGGGGACCTGACTGTCTGCAACTCCTTTTGCCGCTTCAACCTGAACGGTCAGTTCATCCATGGTTTTCTCCCGGGTGACCACAATGCGAAACTCGTCACCGAGACCGTCAATGCCGCGAATGACATCTTCAATTGCGCTCGGGTTGACATTTTCACCGCGCACGACGAACATATCGTCGGCCCTGCCGTAGATTCCTTTTGGCAGGCGGGGGTAGGTTCGACCGCATGGACAGGGTTCATCTGTCCATGTAGAGATGTCGCCGGCCCAAAACCTGATCATCGGCTGGGACGTGCGTTCCAGGTGAGTATAGACAATAGCCCCCTCCTGGCCATAAGGGACCCTCTGCTTGGTCTCCGGGTCAACCAGCTCGGTGTAGACAATGTCCTGCCAGAAATGAATTCCCTGTCGATGTTCGCATTCACAGTTGGACATCCAGGGAGACATTTCACCCGTTGACCCGCAATCGACGCATATGGCCCCGAATGTGTCTTCAATGCGTTTTCTTGTTGAAGGGATGCCCGCCCCCGGCTCTCCAGAAAAGAAGAGAATGCGAAAATTGAAATCTTTCGCCGGATCGAGCCCTTTTTCTTTTGCTTTCTCTGCCAGGTAGAGACTGTAGGATGGCGTTCCGTAAAAAACGCTTGGTTTCACTTCTTTCATCCACTCGATCGCCCGATCTGTCTGACCGGGGACGCCTGCACCGAAAGGGAAAGCCGTGGCACCCAATCGTTCAACGCCAGCCAAGGCCCCCCAGCTACCCCAATAGAGGCTGAAAAACGACCCGATGAAAACAACATCATTGGGGCGAATCCCGAAGCCCCACATGGTTCTCGCATGCGCTTGTGCAATTCGCTGCATGTCTCCCTTGCTGACACCAAACGCCGTGGGCCGCCCGGTTGTCCCTGAAGTTCCAAGCACACGTGACAATTCCAGCTCGGAGACGCAGAGGTTGCTCCCGAAGGGGGGATGCTCAATTTGATCCTGCCGGATATCACCTTTAGTCACAAAAGGCATTTTTTCAAAATCGCTAAATGAACGGATATCACCCGGCTCTATCCCGGCTGCGCTCCATTTCCTTTGATAAAAAGCTGAATTTTCGTAGGCATATACCAGCTGGGACTGAAGCTTGGGAAGAATAATTGTCTGTTCCCTTTCTTCGGGGTCCATGGTTTCAATTTTTTCGTTCCAGTACCTGGCATCAGGGGCAGGCAGATAGGATGAGTCGTACTTCGGTGGCCAAGCGGTTGTCATAACAGGGAGTCCTTTACTTTGTTGAGATTAATAGATCACAGGGCATTTAACTGACAAAAACTCCTAAGTCTTTTAACTATTATTCGATAATGTCGTATACTGTTCTGCATAGCCGATTGTTATTCAAAATAAAACGGCGATCTATTCTTGTCAAGGCTTTCTTTTTTGGACCTATCCACGAAAAGAAGGTGATTCTGTCTCCAGCCCTTATCGCTTGGACATTTTGCTGAGTTGGAGGAAGAAGCAGTCTCTACCTCCAGCGATTCACCTCAAAATCCCATGGAATGGGGCTTTGTTGAAACCAGCAACACTGGCAAAACCAGTTCAACCAGGGTCGGCAAACGCTACTTTTTCAGCCGTCAAGGCAGGTGCCCCTCACAGTCACGACATCGCGCTGCTCTGCAAAGACAAGGTGACCGCAGAAAAAACATGGCCAAAATGACCGTCGAATCGACAGGAATATTCGCAATGACAGCAGGTTAAATCCCTGCAATGATTCCAGTTTCAATGCTTTACGGGGAGTGACTTCAGGTCTATGCGAACATCAAATTCAGGATGACAAGGCTCTGGACAGTCAGAAATGAATAGTTTAACGTGAGCCGGACTTTAGACCTGCATCTACCGGGAAGAGGTGAAGATGATAATACAATCGATTGAGAGGGCCGTGGACATGCTTTCGCTCTTCTCGCTTTCTCGGCCCCAACTCAAGATCGTTCAAATTGCCAGCGAAATGGGGCTTCCTGTAGGAACCGCGCACGGAATTGTTCGCACCCTTGTCGAAATGGGTCTAATGTCGCAGGACCCGCACAGCAAGGAGTATGGACTGGGACTGCGCCTCCTTGAGTTCGGCACCATTCAAATGGGCACTATGGAGATCAACCAGAAGTCATCAGTCCCGGCAAGGTACCTGGCTCGTGATACAAACCTGGTCGTTCACATCGGTGTCTTCGAGTGGGACTCTCTCATTGTTACCTACAGCACCTCGCCTCTCATGAGCAGAGAAAACCGCCCCTTCCTCGGAATGCGCCTGCCTGTCTACTGCACCAGCATTGGCAGGGCCATACTTGCGAACCTGCCGGGCGCGGAGGTCCGGTCACATCTGGAGAGAATTGAGCGCATACAGTATACGCCCAAGACTCTCACTGATAACGACGCAATTCTTGCTGAGCTTGAGACCACAAGACAGAGGGGATACAGCATTGTCGTGCAGGAGTTGTTGCTAACGCTCTGCAGCATGGGCGCCCCCATTCTGGGTCCCAAAGGCGTGGTTCTTGGGGGCATCAGCCTTAATGGCGATCCCAACATGATGCAGGGGGTCGGTCTTCAGGCCCTTGGTCAGACACTCATGGAAACAGCCGCTGAAATATCCAACTCCTTTGGACATAGTTATGAATCAAGCCTGAAGAACATTTACGAGTAGCAACCAACGCGGGGCTGAGGATTCCAGTCGAGTTCGAGAGCGAACCCTTATAAGAGAAACTTGAGATATGTCGCGACTGAAGAGGTTGATTGTGATAACGGATCTGAACTGTGGACAGACACCCTAAATTGGCAGCGCAGGCGCCTCCGCTTGATTCTCAGCGGCCATTCGTGCTTGATGCACTCGGTCAGGAAGTCTCGACCAAACCACAACCGCGACGAATTCTCTCTTTGGTTCCCAGCGTGACTGAAGCACTTTTCGATCTGGGGCTGGGAGATCGGTTGGTAGGCTGCACTGACTACTGCATCTCTCCTGCCGGGGGCGTTCAAAGCCTTGCCCGCGTGGGAGGGCCAAAGACGATAGACATCGAAAAGTTATTAAGCCTGGAGCCGGACCTCGTCCTCGCGAACCAGGAAGAGAATGACAAAGTACAGGTCGAAAAATTAATTCATTGCGAAATCCGACTGCATGTGGCTTTGCCAACATCGGTGGCGGCCGCCGCTCAATTTCTGATGGATCTTGGCTATCTCACCGGGGCGACATTGCCCGCAGAGGCCAGAGCACAGCAACTCAGACAGGTTTCAGCCTCCCCTGCACCATCACCAATAAAGGCGGCCTGCCTTGTCTGGCAATCTCCGTTTATTGTCGCGGGCGGCGATACCCTCACTTCAAACCTGATGGCGGTTTCCGGCTTCTGCAATGTGTTCGAGGACCACGCCGCCAGATACCCCAGACTGCCACTTGAGCTTCTCAAACGATCCCGGGCTCAAATCCTGCTTCTTCCTACGGACCCATATCCCTTCACTGAGCAAGATGTCGCGGCGCTCGAACGTCAGTTTCGAGACACTGCCGTGGTCATTGTCAAGGGAGAGTGGCTTACCTGGTATGGGACGCGTATGGCGACAGCGATAGAGGGCCTTCGCCACCTTCGAGCGAACTTGTGCCCGCCGACTTGAGAGGCCAGCGAGCGATTGGAATACCAGCCATAACAGCGAACCATTTGGAACGATTTGTCAGGGGTGTGTTGCGTGATGGTGGGAATGAACTCCTCGTAACAAATAAATATTTTTCTTGACGAGGGTAATATAGAATGTCCCCCTTTGCCAAGTTTTATCAAGTTTTAAACAACACTGGAAAAATCCGCTATAATGATCATCCCCCCTTGCGGACCGAGGAACGATTATGTCCTTCATTGCCTGCCACCAGTGCGATCTCATCTGTAGCCTCCCCTCGCTGCCCGAACCGACGTCCGCGCGCTGTATCCGTTGCGGTGGACTACTGCTGCAAACCAAGCCGAACAGCATTGATCGGACCCTGGCACTGCTGATTGCCGGGCTGACCCTGTTTGCATTGGCCTGCAACTTCCCCTTTCTGGCGCTTAGCAGTGGCGGCAGCCTGCAGGAGACGACCCTGCTCACCGGGGTAAGAATTCTGTACCAGCAAGGCATGCCAGGTCTGGCCACGCTGGTTCTTCTGACCTGTATCCTGATTCCGCTGGTCCAGATGCTCGCCCTGCTTTACGTGGTGGGACCGCTGAAATTCAACCGAATTGCGCCCCTGTCCGCCTTGATATTCCGCGGGTACCGTAAGCTGCAGCCCTGGGGGATGATGGAAATTTTCTTACTGGGAATCCTGGTCGCCCTGGTAAAGCTGGGTGCGATGGCGACGATAGTCCCCGGACTCGCGCTGATCGCCTTCGCCGCGCTGATTTTCGTGCTGGCGGCTGTGCTCAGCGTGCTTTCCCCGCAGCTCATATGGGATAGACTGGGAGAAAAAGCATGAATGACGGTCCCCTGACGGCCAAGCGGCTGGGGTTGATCAGTTGCCAGTCGTGCCACTTTCTTTGCCGTCACCCACCGCTGGCCGAGGGGCAGTGCGCCTGCTGCCCCCGCTGTGGATCTGAACTGCACCAACGAACACCGAACAGTCTTGGGCGCTGCTGGGCGCTGATCACTGCGGCTCTCCTTCTTTATCTGCCCGCCAATCTGCTGCCGATGACAATCACCAGTTCTCTGGGGAAGGAACAGACGGACACCATCATGAGTGGCGTTCTCTATTTTCTACACACCGGCTCCTGGGCCGTTGCTCTGTTGATTTTTGTGGCCAGTATCGTTATTCCGCTGATGAAGCTGCTGGTTCTGGTCTTCCTGTTGCTATCGGTCCAGTTCCGCGCGCGCTGGCGACCGCGTGAACGCACGCAACTCTATCGGCTGACAGACGCCGTCGGGCGCTGGTCGATGGTCGACATTTTTGTGGTGACCATTCTGGTTGCGGTGGTAAAGCTGGGAACAGTCGCCAATATTGATGCCGGCCCGGCCAGCGGCTACTTCGCCTCTCTGGTCGTCATCACCATGATGGCAGCGGAAAGTTTTGATCCCCGCCTGATTTGGGACGCTCTGGAGGATCGCGATGAGCGATGAGATGCCACCCCCGAGCCTGCAAATTCCACAGGCGGAAATCCGCACCAAGCGCAGTATTTCGATTATCTGGGTGGTGCCGCTGGCGGCCCTGTTGATCGGGGGCTGGATGGGTTACAAGGCCTGGTCCGAACAGGGACCGACCATCACCATCAGCTTTGCCAGCGCAGAGGGTCTGCAGAAGGATAAAACCAAGCTCAAATACATGGAGGTCGATATCGGTAAGGTGGTCGACATCAAGCTGAGCGATGACCTGTCCCGCGTACTGGTCAAGATCGAGCTGGAGCGAAACGCCGAACCCTACCTGACTGAGGATGCGCTGTTCTGGGTGGTGAGGGCACGGGTGACTGCTGATGAAATTTCCGGTCTGGGCACTCTTTTTTCCGGAGCGTACATCGGCATGGAACCGGGCAAGTCAGGAAAATCGCGCAGGCAGTTTACCGGGCTTGAAGTTGCCCCGGTCTTGACGGGCACCTTGCCGGGACAGCATTTCACCCTGCACGCCGAAGAGCTGGGCTCGATCGACATCGGCTACCCCGTCTATTACCGCAAGGTCAAGGTCGGCCAGGTGGTGAGCTACCAGCTCGACCCGCTGAGTGACCGGTTGAACATCCAAGTCTTTATTCACGCACCTTTTCACAAGAAAGTGCAGCAGGGGACCCGGTTTTATAATGCCTCGGGCATCGATATCGCGGTCAATGCCGACGGGCTGAAGGTCACCACCGAATCGCTGGTCTCGCTCCTGATCGGCGGCATCGCCTTCGAAACCCCGACCGAACCCACGCCCTGGCTACCGGCTGATAAAACCGCTGACTACACCCTATACCCCAACCAAAAAAGTATCCACCAACGCGCCTACACCATTAAAGAGCGGTACCTGCTCCACTTTAAGGACTCGGTCCAGGGGCTTAGCATCGGTGCTCCGGTCGAAATACACGGTATTCAGGTCGGCCAGGTGCTCGATATCTCGCTCAGCGTCGATGCGGTGACCATGGATATCACCATCCCGGTTCTGATTGAACTTGAGCCGGAACGGATTGCAGAGAAGAACGCCACCCGAGCGCCGGATGTTCCCCTGATCGATTTTCTGGTCGCCCATGGCTTGCGCGGACAATTAAAAAACAGCAACCTACTGACGGGACAACAGGTGGTCGATCTGAAAATATTCTCCACCGCCACGCCGCAGAATATTCTGCACAACGGCCCCTACCCCGTGGTACCGACGATGCCCATGACCCTGCCGCTGATGGACCTGATAGCTAAGGCAGGCCGGATCCTGACCAAATTCGAACAACTCCCGGCTGCGGAAATCAGCGTTTCTCTGAAGAAAGTACTGGCAACTCTCGATGTAACCCTGCAACAGAGCCAATCCACCCTGGGGCATATCGACCAGAATGTTTTGCCGGAGGTCGTCAATGCGATGCAGCAATTCCGAACCAGCGTCAATTCACTTGAGGAGAGCTATCGCTCAAACTCAAGCACTGGACGGGATATCCATAAAACCTTGGCTGAGGCGGCGAAAGCCGCGCGTTCGATCCGAGTTCTAAGTGACTATCTGCAACGTCACCCGGAAGCGCTGTTACGCGGAAAGGGAGAAACCCCATGAGATTCGCAAAATCGCATCTCCGCCTGCACCGGATGCCCGTCATAGTCGCACTGACATGCCTGCTCTTGGGTGGATGCGCAAACAGCCCGAAGACCGAATATTACACCCTGACAGCCGAACAGACGGCAGAAGAACTCTGCGCAACGGGCGGCGGGGAAGTTCTGATCAAGATCGCTCTGTCGGGTTTTCCCGAGCTGTTGGCACAACCGCAGATTGCCACCCGTCCACAGCCGAACCGCATCGAATACGCAGAATTCCACCGCTGGGCCGGGTCTCTGGAAAGCGCCTTCCAGCAGAGCCTGGCCGAAAATTTGCATCAGTCCTGCCGACGCGTTCAGGTCATCCCGGATTTCTGGCCCGACAGCTCAGCCCCCTTTTACCAGCTCAATCTCGAAGTGGTCCGATTCGACGGAGACCTTGGCGGGAACGTCAATCTCACCGTCAAATGGACACTGCTCGGCAAACAACAGAAGACTGACTATGCGATGCAACTCGATAAATTTGTCGAACCGGTTGCCGGAAATAATTACGTCTCCCTGGTCGCCGCTCAAGGCCACACAGTGGCAAAACTGGCCGAAAAAATCCTTCAAACCTTGTTGCGATCAGAGTGAGTACCAAAATGCGCTGATCCTCAATGCAGGAAGGATTCTGCCGGGCATTCCGCGCTAGACAGAGCACATTATTGATTCAGAAAAATTAGAGGCATTCAGGATAATCAAGAGGTGGTAACCTTAATCTGAAATTTGACCTCCACCCACCCTTTGATATTACCCAAAGGGACCAAAAGGGCAGAGGGGAATTAACTGTCGCGCAGGTTTTAAGAGTAGCTGAAATTGAAGGAATATTGAAATGAATAAAATTATTGCACATCCAGGCAGTGCACATAAGGACGATTTTATGACGGTCAGCGTGCTGCTTGCAACCCTGGGTGACGCGGAAGTGTTCCGGCGTGAAGCGACCAGCGAAGACCTGGATGATCCAAACACCTATGTGGTGGATGTCGGGATGGAATACGCCCCCGATAGAAACAATTTTGATCACCATCAGGATCGCAACCTGCCCTGTGCCTTTCATCTGATCATGCAGCATCTCGGGCATCACGAGGCCGCCATGGCGATGTTTGTCTGGTATCCACAGATGAGCATGATGGATGTCAGGGGGCCCTACAAGACTGCTGAGCACCTGGGGATTGATCCTGGGATTATCTTTGCTTCCTCTTCGCCGATCGACGGTTATATCCTGTCGCGCTTTTCCAGACTCGACGCCCTGAACAGTCATGACCTGCTCTATCAGTTCATGAAAGAGCTGGGACAGAACATGCTGGGCATGATTGACCGCAAGATGAAGCGTCTGGAGCGGCTGAAGGTCGAGGCTAAAGTCGTGCCGGTAAAACACTACAAGGCGATTGTCTGTGCGATCGATGAGTCGCCTAAACTGGCGATGGAACTCTATATGCGCTATCTGGACAATGAACGGATTGTGATGAGCATCACCCCTTCTAATCGCGGCGCGGGCTGGGAGCTGCTGCGGCTGGATGACCACGCTGCGGTGAACTTTCTGACGATAGAGGATCATCCAGAAATCCGTTTTGTGCACGCCAACGGCTTTCTGGCAAAAACACATAGCCGTCTGCCGCTGGATCAGGTTATTAAACTTGCAGCACTGGCGATTTCAGATACGAATGATAAGCGGGATATCATCCCCGGGGACTAAATCTCTCTTTGCCTTGACCCTGGTCCTAAACCCTGAACAAAAAACGGTCCTATGCCATTCTCCACACTTGAACTTTCTGAGCCCATTCTTCGGGTTCTCAATGAGGTCGGTTATCTCAAACCCACGCCGATTCAACAAAAGGCAATCCCCGCGGTCCTTTCCGGCCGGGATGTTCTGGCCATAGCACAAACGGGTACCGGTAAAACCGCCAGCTTTGTTCTGCCGCTATTGCAGCGGCTAGCTTGCGGTCCCAAGGCAAAAGCGAATCATGTCCGCGTCTTGGTCCTCACGCCAACCCGTGAGCTCGCACTGCAGGTTGACGAAGCCGTGGCCGGCTATGGCAAATATCTTCCCTTAAAAACATGCACAGTCTATGGCGGGGTAAAGATCAATCATTGGGTCATTGAGGTCGACAAAAGCAGGAAATCTGCCCTGCTCAGCCATTTGGTGCGAAATAATGACTGGCCGCAGGCCCTGGTTTTTATCCGCACCAAGCAGGGCGCTGACAATCTGGTGAAGAGGTTGGCCAAGGATGGCATCGAAGCTGCAGCGTTTCACGGCGACAAGAGCCAAGCCGAGCGCAGCCGCACCCTTGCCGCCTTCAAGGCGCATCAGGTGCGGATCCTGGTGGCGACCGATCTTGCCGCCCGCGGGCTCGACATCCCCGTGTTTTTTTTATTTCTGAAATTGCAGTTGCTATTTTTCGCCGTGACTTGAATGATCGCCAGCCATCCAGAGAGGTTTATCCACCGAGGTGAACAATCGACGCTTATCAGCGGGACGTAATTTTTTGATCAACGCCTCACGCTGGCTGGCGCTACTTCGATCATGTCCCACTTCGAGATAAACCAGGCGGAGCGGCACATGACCACGAAAGTATTTAGCCCCTGTACCTGCGGCATGCTGGGCAAAACGCCGCTCAACATCGGTCGTGATACCGGTATAAAGAGAGCCATTCGCGCAGAGAATGATATAGACCTGCCAATTCATACCGAAGTTCCTTCTATGACGCACTTTAACCAAAACGTTCCGGCTGAGCATCGCCTATCCGCGATCCTAAAAACAAAGAGCAAAAAACCCCGGCACATCCAGCTCAACCGTTCAATCCGGCGACATAGGCCTTTTCTAACTTGCCTCCAATTGGAGGCTGATGCGTGTCGGCAACGTATAGGGGTCGCCCTGAACATGGTCGACACTTAAGTTGAAATTATCGAACCGGTAACGTCCGGCTAACTGCTTGTAGGCCTTGTAGACCTGACCTTCGATTCGATTCAGAGCTTCATAAAGTCTTTGCATCCGGCCAACCCCCTCTCAGTCGCGGGCAGCGATCCTCGTAGGAATTATAACGCAACTCACGTCTTGGCGCAGACAAACGGCTGAATGCAAAAAATCCAACCTCTGCTAGCAAAGGTTGGATTGGGTAAACAACTATACAGACTGAAATCGCTACAGGCCTAGATAGGCCTTGCGGACCTCATCATTTTCCAGCAGCGCCGAAGCCTTGTCGACCAAGGTAATCCGGCCGTTCTCCATGACGTAACCGCGGTCCGCGAGTTTAAGCGCCTGATTGGCGTTCTGCTCGACCAGGAAGATGGTTGTACCGTTCTCTTTATTGATCTTCTTGATGATCTCGAAGATCTGCTGGATGATCAAGGGAGCGAGGCCCAGCGAAGGCTCATCGAGCAGCAGCAGGCGCGGCCGTGCCATCAGGGCGCGAGAGATCGCCAGCATCTGCTGTTCGCCGCCCGACAGGGTTCCGCCAAGCTGACTGCGCCTCTGTTCGAGGATCGGGAAGAGATCGAACACCATATCGAGATCGGCCTTTATTACCGCCTTATCGTTGCGCAGAAAGGCCCCCATCTCAAGGTTCTCTACGACCGTCATGTCGGGGAAGATCCGCCGCCCCTCGGGAACCTGGCAGATCCCGAGTTTAACGATCTCCTCGGGCTTGAGATGCTCAATCCGGCTCCCCTTGAAAGCGATCTCCCCCTTGCGCGGCGGGGTGATCCCGCTGATCGACATCAGGGTCGTGGTCTTGCCCGCACCGTTAGCACCGATCAGGGTCACAATCTCACCTTCGGCAACGTCGATGGTGACATCTTTCAGCGCCTGGATATTTCCATAATATGTCTGGATATTTTGCAGTCTAAGCATATTCATCTCTCTAAGGCAGTAGATGGCTAAGCAAAAAATTCGCTGACCAAGGCGGAGTGTTTTTTCAGGGGCGAAGACATACTACAGTATGTCGAGATCCTGCAATAACATGACAACGCCGTTCATTGGAGATTTTTGCGACGCCATCAAGCATCAGCATCTTCTCCGAGGTAGGCTTTGATCACCTTCGGGTCGTTCTTTATTTGCATAGGTGTGCCGGTCGCGATCTTTTTGCCATACTCCATGACATGAATCGTGTCGGAGATATTCATCACCAGCTTCATATCATGCTCTATCAGCAGAATCGCCATCCTTTCGACATCGCGAATACGGCAGATCAGCGCATCGAGTTCAGCCGTTTCCTGTGGATTCATCCCGGCGGCCGGTTCATCGAGCAACAGCAGGAAAGGCTCAGTCGCCATCGCCCGTGCGATTTCGAGGCGTCGCTGAGCGCCATAGGGGAGATTTTTGGAATACTCATTGGCAAACTCCGCCAGCCCGACCTTTTCGAGCAGGGTGTAGCTGAACTCAACGATCTGCTGTTCCTCTTTGCGCGCAGCGGGACCGCGCAGGATAGCGCCCAGCAGACCGGTCCGGGTTCGACAATGCCGACCGATCATGACATTTTCCAAGACGGTCATATCGGGGAAAAGGCGGATATTCTGAAAGGTGCGCGCCATCCCCAGCCCGGTCACCTTATTCGGCTTATTGCCATTCACCCGGCGAGTCGGCCTCCCCTTGGGGTGAATCAGGATATCCCCCTTGGTCGGGGTATAGATCCCGGTGACGCAGTTGAAGAAGGTGGTTTTCCCCGCACCGTTAGGCCCGATCAGAGCGGCGATCTCGCCTGCGGTAACGGTCAAGTCGATCGAATCGACGGCGCGCAGGCCGCCGAAATCCATGGTCAGCCCCTTGACCTCGAGCAGTACGTGTTTTGCAGTATCAGACATTTTCAGACTTTTCCTTCAATCCCTTGAATTCATATTTCTGGCGAATATTGCTGATAATCCCCTGCGGACGGAAGATCATCATCAGCACCATGGCGGCGCCGAAAATGAGCATCCGGTACTCAGAGAAAGCCCGCAGATATTCAGGCATCAGGATCAGAATCATCGCACCGAGGATAACCCCAAGGATCGAACCCATCCCGCCCAGCACGACAATCGAGAGGATGATCGCCGACTCCATAAAGGTAAAACTTGCCGGGTTAATGAAGGTCGTTTTCGCGGCAAAGAGCACACCGACCATCCCGGCCCAACAGGCCCCGAGAGCATAAGCCGACAGCTTGGTGCGTGCCATATCGATCCCCATGGCGACACAGGCGATCTCATCCTCGCGCAAGGCGATCCAGGCCCGACCGATACGCGAATTCTTCAGGCGGCCGGTGACGATGATGGTCAGGATCACCAGGCCGATCATGATGTAATAGATATAGGTTGTTGACCCGGCGATATCCAGATCCAGGCCGAACAGGCTGGGCCGATCGATATTCGCGATACCGCTGGGGCCAAAGGAAAAGTCACTCCAGTTTTCGAGGACAATCTTGACAATTGAGGCGAAACCGAGGGTGACGATCGCCAGATAATCGCCACGCAGACGCAGGATCGGGAAACCGAGCAGCATGCCAAACAGACCACCGAGAGCAGCACCAAGCGGCAGACAGGTCCAGAATCCGAGGCCGAAGTGGTGGTTGAGCAGGGCGTAGGCGTAGGCGCCGACCGCAAAGAATGCGACATAGCCGAGGTCGAGCAGACCGGCCAGACCGACCGTGATATTCAGACCCAGACCCAACACCACGTAGATCAGCGCCGAGATCATGATGGTGCTCTGGTAGGTGTCAAACACCCAGGGGAACACCAACACAAAAGCCATAAGAGCAAACATCAACTTGACGCGCAGGTCCTGATTTTCAAGCAAGACACGTATTTTCGATGGTTTAACCTGTCCATCCTGCCCACTCTGCGCCGCCATCATCCGCGCCTCTTTTTGCGCCAGGGCGTAGCGCCAGACAAAGGAGAGGATAAAGAACGACAACCCGACCCAAAGGATGTTCATCCAACGCCACTCAACAAGTTGCTCGGAGGTGTTGACCTTGACCACCATGAGCGGAAAGGTCAGAAAGATAAACCAGAGTGAGACGCCAAGAGACTGTTTTAAATTTTTCATAAATTATGCCTGTAGCTAGCGGCTTGAATACTTAAACTTTTTGTTTGGTTGCCCGCCCCATAATGCCTGCCGGGCGCAAAATCAGGATCAGCACCAGCAGACCGAAGGCGAAGACATCTTCGTAGTCACTCGAGATATAGCCGGCAGCGAAACTCTCGGTCAAACCGAGGAGCAGTCCGCCGATCACGGCCCCCGGAACAGAGCCGATCCCACCCAGAACTGCGGCGGTAAAAGCCTTAACCCCGGCCAGGAACCCGATATAAAAGTTGACCTGGCCGATATAGGAAGCGACCAGAACGCCACCGATCGCGGCCAGCGCCGAGCCGATGATAAAGGTCGTCGAGATCACCCGGTCGACATTGATGCCGACCAGGCGCGCCATACTCATGTCCTGCTGCGTAGCTCGCATCGACTTGCCGATCTTGGAATATTTGATCAACAGGGTCAGCAGAATCATCGTCACCAGCGTCGTCACCAGGATCACCAGTTCGGGCGAACCGATGATATGCGAAATCGGCTCCATAAAAGCGAAATCAGGGATCAACGACGGGAAAGGGAGAAAATCCGAGGTTTGGGCCAAGAGCACATAGTTCTGCAGAAAGATCGACATCCCGATGGCGCTGATCAGCGGCGACAGGCGCGGTGCGCCGCGCAACGGACGGTAGGCAACCTTCTCCAACGTATAACCGTAGGCACAGGAATAGACAATCGCCAGCAATCCAGCGATTATAAGGATTGAGACCCCGTGAAAGCCGTAGATCGTCAGCACGCCACAGACAATATAGGCAACAAAAGCACCAATCATATAAATTTCGCCATGGGCAAAGTTGATCAACTGGATGATGCCGTAAACCATGGTGTAGCCCAGGGCGATCAGGGCGTAGATACTCCCCCGCGTCAGGCCGCCGAGAAAGAGTTCAATAAAATATTCCATGAAGAGCAGACCAATGATGAAAGGCAAACGGAAACGGACAATATAATTATGGCGGCAGTAATTTTCAATCTTGACCCGTCTGAACCGGAGACGGAGAAGCTTGCCACAACTCTGCCGTGAACATAACTTCAGGGGACCAGCAACGGCCAGCCCCCTGAAGTGGAGTTAAACAGAATCATACCCGATCGTGCGTCATTACTTCAACTCGACAAATTCACCATTCTTGACCTGATAAATCGAGAAACCGACGCCTTCGGCATCACCCCTGGCATCGAACTTGATTTTCCCGACCGGCGTTTCGACATACTCGGTCCGCAACGCCTTGGTGACGGCGTCATAATCGGTAGAACCGGCTTTTTCAATGGCGTTCAGCAGGGCCAGGGCGGCGGAGTAACCTTCTTGAAAGAAAGCGCCGGCATCTTCACCATACGCAGCCTTAAATTCAGCGGTTGCAGCAGCGTTCAGCGGGATTGTCGACAGGTCACGAGGACCGGTCATGTAAGCGCCCTCAGCAGTGTCGCCGGCCACCTTGATAAAGGTGACATCCTTGACGCCATCATCCGAGAGGAAAGCCGTTGTCAACCGCTTACGCTTCATCTGAGCAATCAGTTTAGACGCTTCAGGGTGATAGCCGCCGAAGATCAGCAGATCAGCATCAAGATGACGGATCTTCCCCACGATCGAGGAGTAATCCATGGCACCGGGGGTAATCCCGTCAAACAGCACCACTTCAACCTTGTCTGAAGCATCGAGGTATTTTTTGGCGTACTCGGCGAAACCCTTGCCGTAGTCACCCTTGTCATGAATCACGGCAACCTTTTTCGCCCCGAGCTTTTGGATGGCGAAATCAACCGCAAGCTTGGCCTGCATGTCATCGGAAGCGATGGTGCGGAAGAAGTTGGGATAGTCCCCCGACTGGGTCAGAGCCGGGTTCGTCGCCGAAGGCGACATGACCGGAATTTTTGAGTCATTGTAAATACCGAGAGCAGCCTTGGTCGCCCCCGAGCAGATGTGCCCCAAAACAACATCAGCGCCCTCGGTGATCAGTTTTGTCGCAACGTTGGTGGCAATTTCCGGCTTACATTGATCATCCTGAATCAGCAACTCAACCTGCTTACCAAGAATACCGCCCTTGGCGTTAATTTTTTTTACCACCAGCTGGGCAGCTTTCATGGTCGGAATACCGTAGGGAGCCAGATCCCCACTGTGAGGACCTGCAACACCGAGCTTGATAGTGTCGGCAGCAATGGCTGGACTAGCCAACCCTGCCAAAGCCACAAGGGCGACCAAAAGAGTACTGAAAGGTTTCATCAATGGACCTCCATGCTAAGATTAAGTGACAAGAGAACAATGTTTGATAAGACTTGTTCTGTATATAATTGAATCGATCTGTGCGGTCAAGAATAAAGCCATAACCCGTCGTAATACCCCAACAAGAGGCTTACAGGTGGCGACTGACAGCCCGTTAGGGCGGAGAATCGCCACTCGGCTTAGAGTAAAAGCACTTCAACATGGGACAAGACCGAAAATAATTAAGGGGCCAACGCCCTTTCGCAAACCGACACTTCAATCAGAGGAGGGTCTTGGTTCGTCGCCGCATTTCGTCGAGCATCGCCTTGACCTTGGTGGGCGCCGCGACCAACTGGACCATTTTGGTCAATTCAGCAAAAAAAAGATCGATCTCGCCAACGGATAAAGCGGGGCTGACTTTTTTAAACGCCTTCTCGACCTGAGTAATGCCAAGCTGTCCGACATGGCGCTCAGCGACACCACGCATCAAGGAAAAAAAACAATTACGTCTGACTTCGAGCTCTGCATCACTTAATTTTCCGCTATTCGCTTCACGTTCTTTACGCTCAGCCAATAGACGGTCACGCGCCTTGGCCCACATCGGTCCAAGATCGGCTGAAGCCATGAGGTCAGCCATCTTTGTCCCTTCAGCGGTCACCGTTGAGAGCAGATCGAGTTTCGCCCCAGGCAAGGCGGCGACAGACATTGAAGTGTCCGCAGTCGTTTCCAACTCGGTGGATCCTTCGTGCAAAAAACCCAGCGCATTCCCCTGCTCATAAAAGATCAAAGCCACCTGCTGCGCAGCATAGATCCGCAGGCACCCACTCAATCGTTCCTTGCTGATTCGGCCGAGCAGCCCTTTAATGTCGATCAAATTGAGATCCTGCCCATGATAGATATATTCTCCATGCAACAGAGCATGAATACTCATGGCAACCTCGGGGGAGAGACGGTAGATATTTAAAACCGCATTTCCCAGGATCGATACCTCAAAAATACGGGTAATTGCATCATAGGCGATAATCCGACTATCGACATCTTGCTCCTGCATCAGGGCGCTGATTAGATGTCCATCGGTAAAGATGATAATCCCGGTTCCGATCGGCGAATCGAAACGCAGATATCCCGAAAACCCGCTTTCGACTAGTTTTTCCATCGCTACGGGCAGATTAACGCGGCCCGGGTTGACCCTCTCTTTAACCGGACTCCCCTTGGGAAGCAAAATCATACAAACCTCATCTCATACAAGTCACTGACGTGAAGCCAGAAAATATATAGCCCCGCCGCAAGCAGCGGGATATCAACCGCCTGCAGCCTTTGCCAAATCGCGTAGCAAGCTATGGGGAATTCAACCCTTCAGATTAAAGGTTATCCAATCCGAACTGTCAATCATTACTCTCAATCAAAGAGATCCCGCTGCGCGGAGAGGTCATTTACGCGCCAACGCGACGTTTAGACACCCTTCTATGGATTGAACCACTTGCCTCAACTATCCTAAATTCTTCAGCCTGAAAAGCCAGCAAAATTCTAGAGCTCGGGGGCAAGTCCAGACCGCAGGCTTTTGCGCAGACGGACGCAGTCACGGTGCCAGCCCACATCCAGGACAGCTTTCCCCGCTCGAGCGGGGTAGATGAAGACCAGAGCGGGAAACTGCTCGGCAAGGGTGCGGCCCGTGGCATGCTGCACCAGAGCCTGCCAGCCGCTATCAAATTCCGGTTGAAAGAGTTCCGACTCAAGGAGTCCGCCAGTCTCATCGGCCAACAGGAGTCTAAGCTGCGGCAAGAGACCGCCAGATTCGACCCCCGTGCGCAGCACCGCGGCCTGATCAACCTGCCAGAAAGGCTGTAACTTGCGCTCAGCCATTAAGCCCGACAGGCAGTCCGCATGCACCAACCAGCGTTGTCGCTGGGGCAAAGATTCACAATAATGGGTCACAGAGAAGCAGGCGATTTCGTGACACAACGGACAAACCACTTCGACCCACCTAGACCTTGGGGGCAAGGCACCGTCCATCTGGAGGCGCTTTAACTGACAGCTGGTATCGGTGCCCAACTTGAATTTTTGGAGGACCAGACTGGCCAAACGATGCAAAAGTTGATGAGCCTGGCTCCCCGGCATCCGCGTCA
>JBDNGT010000045.1:0-23581 GCA_041689145.1 Geopsychrobacter sp.
GCACAAAATTGGGATAACAGGCATAGCCGGGATCGGGCAGAATCAGCTCGTCCCCCTCTTCGAGCAACATCGAAAAGAGGAGCAGCAGCAACGGACTGGTGCCACTGCTGACCAGAACCTGTTCCGGTTCGATGCTCACGCCATAGCGCTGCCGGTAATGTTTGACAATCTCTGCGCGCAACTCGGCGAGCCCCAGCGAATGGGTATAGGTGGTCGCGCCATCGTCCAAGGCCTGATGCGTGGCATCAACCACGGCTTGCGGGGTCGGGAAATCAGGTTCCCCCAGGCATAGATAGATAACATCGCGACCGGAAGCTTCAAGGCCTTTGGCCTTCTCCATCACCTCCATCGCCAGAAAAGGCGAAACGATCTGCGCGCGACGACTGATTGGAATCTGCATCTTTGCTCCTAAAAAGAGTCGAGCTTTTTGTTCGCACGACTTTCAATTCGAACCCGTCGGATTCTGAGCTGACAGCCGACAAAAGTCAGCTTAATAGTCACGGATCGACATTGCAACCGATTTCACCCCGCGTTCCCACGCATCCCCCCGTTGCAAATCCTCGCCAGCGCAGGTATCTTACTGCTCAAGACTGCAGTTTGGAGTTTTTCGAGATGAAATCCATTTTTCCCCTATTGATACTACTCCTGCTCTCCAGCGGCGCCCAGGCCGAACCGCTAAGCAAGGGAGAGAGCCAGCTGGCCCGGCAGCTGTTTAGCGCTCTCGGTTGCCGCGCTTGCCACGATTTTGACAAGAGCGGTGCAAATCTGGCGGGATCGCTGGATCGCATCGGCCTAAAGTTGAATGAAGAAAAAATTCTGACTCGACTGAAACAGCCACCAGCGGCGGAACAAGGCGGAAATAAATTTATGCCTTCCTACCAGACGACCCCGATTGAACAACTTAAACTGTTGAGCCGCTTTCTGGCCAACCGCAAATAAACCACTCTCCCCGAAAGATCCGTTTCGATGACCCAACGTATGACCCTGATCAGCTCCCCCTGCTACGTCCCCGAATCCAAACTGGAAAAGATTGATGACCTGCAGGAGCTCTTCGCCGGCCCGCAACCCCTCAATCTGGAGATCGGCTGTGGAATCGGTGATTTCGTCGTGCAACTCGCGGAGAGGAATCCAACGCAGAACTATATCGCCATCGATATTTTTAATCGGGGTTGCGATCAAACCTGCCGCCGGGTTGATGACGCGGCCTTGACCAATGTCCGCATCCTGCGCACTGAGGCCCGTTCATTACTGCTGCGCCACGTCAGACCGCAGAGCCTGCGGGCCATTTATATCAACTGTCCTGATCCCTGGCCGAAAAAACGTCACCGTAAACGGCGGCTGGTCAACCCCGACTTTTTGAAAGTTGGGCTCTACTGCCTCGAAGAGGGGGGGGACTTCAACTTCAGCACCGATTTTGAGGACTATGGCATTGAGGTTGGAGAGATGTTGCTGGCGGAACCAGGCTTTACCAATTGCCACAGCGCCGCCTACGTGCATGAATTGGGCAACTATCCGATCTCCAAATATATGCGGCGCTTTCTCGAGCTGGGCCAACCGATCTTCTATAGCCATTACCAACGCCAGCCCGGGTACGACGTCGCACCGCCACCAGCGCCGGAGAAGGGCTTTCGCATGCGCTGGGTCAAGGAGAATTAATGCGCTTTAGTACCGGAGATCTTCCGGGGATCGGCGGCAGTTACAAACTTTGCCCCGAAGACTTTCTGGTTGAGGAGATCCCCCTCTACCCGTGCAGCGGCCAAGGGGAACATCTCTTTCTAGAGATTGAAAAACGCGGGCTGTCAACTCCCGAGATGCTGCGTCAGGTCGCAGACTGCCTCAAACTTGCACCCCGCGAAATCGGTTACGCCGGTCTCAAGGATGCCCAGGCGATCACCCGGCAGTTGATCTCAGTGCCAGCCAGCTGTGAACCAATACTGACTCGCCTGGAGCAATTACAGTTCAAGGTTTTGTCGGTTAAGCGGCACGACAACAAACTACGCCTCGGCCACCTGTTCGGCAATCGCTTCCGGCTGCGTATCCGCCAACCAGGCCCACAAGCCAAACAGAGAGCCGACCTGATTCTGCAGCAACTTGAACGGCAGGGGGTGCCGAACCGTTTTGGCGAGCAGCGCTACGGCCTGCTCGGCAATTCGCATCGTCTCGGTCAACTGCTCCTGGTCGGGAACTACGAAGAGTCCTGCCCCTGACGCACTTTTTTAATCATCTGAGCGCGAAACTGAGCATGCCGGGGCTATTAAAGCTAGAGGTTTGATCCCGCCTTGCCTAAAGGAAAAAGAGGTGCCTTGGGCCACCTCTTTTTTCGTCAAGACTATCCATTTGACAATTAAAGCTATTCGATCCGTCCGATCAAAACCTCACGTGGCTTGGCACTGCCGTCAGAAGGACCGACAATCCCCTCCTGCTCCATCTTCTCGATCATGCGGGCCGCACGGTTATAGCCAACGCGCAACCGCCGTTGCAGCATCGAGATTGACGCCTGGCGCGTTTCCGAAACAATGCGCAATGCGGTGTCCCAATGTTCATCATAGCCCTCATCATCTTCACCTGCGGCATTTTTAGATTCGGGGGGCGCGGTCAAAATCGACTTGTCGTAATCAGGCCGCCCCTGTTTACTCAGGAATTCAACCACCCGTTGCACCTCGTGTTCCGAGACAAAAGCCCCATGTACCCGTGTCAGATAACCGACTCCGGGGGGTAAAAAGAGCATGTCGCCCATACCGAGGAGACCTTCAGCACCCATCGAGTCAAGAATGGTACGCGAATCGATGCGCGAGAAGACCTTAAAGGAGATTCGGGTCGGGAAATTGGCCTTGATTAGACCGGTAATGACATCGACGCTCGGGCGTTGAGTGGCCAGAATCAGATGGATCCCTGCGGCTCGAGCCATCTGTGCCAGCCGCGCGATCGACTCTTCGATGTCGCGCCCGGCCACCATCATCAGATCGGCCAACTCATCGACAATGATGACGATATGCGGAAGATGCCCGTGCTCCAACTCCTCTTCAGGATCAGGCATTGGCGGCAATTCAGCTTCGGCCTCCAGCATATCTTCAGCGGTCAGAATAATCGTTTCTTCAAGCTCCTCAAGCGCCGCGGCATCGTAGGCGTCCTTGGTCTCTTTAACCAGTTTACGATTATAACCATCAATATTCCGAACCCCCTTGGCGGCCATCAAATGATAGCGTCGCTCCATCTCGCGCACCGCCCAACTTAACGCCAGGTTGGCTTTTTTGGGATCGGTCACGACCGGTAACAACAGGTGCGGAATCCCTTCATAGATCGAAAGCTCGAGCATTTTCGGATCGATCATAATCAGCCGCACGTCCTCGGGCGTCGCCTTATAGAGCAACGAAAGGATCATGGTATTGATCGATACCGACTTGCCGCTGCCGGTCGATCCGGCGACTAGCAGGTGCGGCATCTTGGCCAGATCGGAGACCACCGTCTGGCCGAAGATATCCACGCCGAGCGCCATCGGCAACTTACCGCCGGTGCGCTGAAAGTCGTCCGAGTTGATGATCTCTTTTAGGTAGACCGTCTGGCGTTCTTTGTTGGGAATCTCTATCCCGACGACACCCCGGCCCGGGATCGGCGCGACGATGCGGATCGAAACCGCTTGCATTGCCATCGCCAGATCGTATTGCAGGTTGGCAATCTTATTGACCTTAACCCCGGCGGCCGGCGCAAATTCATACATGGTGACGACCGGACCCGGTTTGACCTCGACAATCTCACCTTCAACGCCAAAATCGAGTAATTTTCCCGCCAACATCTTGGCCGCCATCGCCAGACTTTCGCGATCAGTCGGCAGCGCAAGTGCTCCCTCATGGTCAAGCAGTGAGACCGGGGGTTGATGATAGGTTCCATCGGCGTCAAGGAAGGAGAATGAGACCTGGTTCTCCTCGGCTAATGTTTTCTTCTTCGCCCCCTTCCCCGCTTTACGCGGAGCGGGCAAGGACTTGGTTTCGGCGGGCAGGATCACCGCGGTCCGGATCTCCGGCTCGCGCCGCTGCACTTTGGCGGTACGGGCCTGACGATTTGCCCGGCGCATTTCAAGACGGCGGCCAAACCGCTCAAGCAGGCCGTCGATAAAGAGAACCAGACTGAAACGGGTTGAAATGATCAGAGCGACCAGAAAAAAGACGATCAGGACGACAGCGGCACCGCTTAAATTGAGATAGCTCGATAACAGTCGGACCAGAACCCGCCCGATGGCTCCGCCAGCTTCGCCGATCTGGCGGCCGAGAAGTTCAACGTGCTGCAGCTTAAGCGCCAGTAGGCCGGCCAGGGATATCTGCAGCAGTAGAAAAGCGCCGACGCGCTGCCAGTGCATGTGCACCTCACGAAATTTGAGCCAGCGCCAGGCTAAATTCAAACAGGCCAGCGGAAAGAGCAAGGCCGGCAGGCCAAAACTCTGGTAGAGCAGATCGGCTAGATGGGCGCCGAATATCCCGCCAAAATTCTGGATATTGCCCGGGTGCAGACTGTTATTAAAAGAGGGGTCCAGGTTGTGGTAGGAACCAAGACAGAGCAGCAGAAATAAACCGATAGCCAGCCAAACCCAGCCAAGGATCTCCTTGCGCATGCGATTCTCTGTCGGAACTTCAGGAATTTGTTTACTCATCGATTAATCCTGTTTAGCCAACGGGCCACAGCAGACCCGGTCAGACTCGGTCAGGCCCTGTAGCCGTCGGCGAAAAGTAGCTGATAGAATCCTCATGATACCCGACTCCTAAAGTTCAAGGACCAGCGGCAGGATCAACGGCCGCCGGCCAAGATTACGATTAAACAGACGACGCAGAGTCTTGCGTACATTGACACGTAACTCTTCCCAGTCGGTGACAACCGCCAGACTTTGTTCTGCCAACAGGTCACGCAGTTGCTGCCGCGCCTCTTCGATCAGCTGCTCGCTGACCTGTTCCTCCTCGGGAATAAACCCGCGGGTAAAGAGTTCAGGGCCGTAGACCACCTCGCCGGTACTCTGATTAATCGCCAACATGGCAATCACTAACCCATGGTTGGCCAGGTGGCGGCGATCACGCAACTCCATGCTGCCGACATCGCCGATCCCTTTGCCATCAACGAAAATCCGTCCATACTCAAACTTTGCGCCCAGCTCGAGCCCGGCGGCGCTGACCGACAACGACTGGCCATTTTCGAGGACCATCGTCTGCTGCGGCGGCATCCCCAACTCGATCGCCAGTTGCCGATGCTTAACCAAGTGGCGGTACTCACCATGGATTGGGACGAAATAGCGGGGCCGCACCAGATTGTGGACGAGCTTCAGCTCTTCACGGCTGGCGTGCCCGGAGACATGGATTTCACTGGTTTTTTCGTAAAAGACCTCGGCGCCGCGGCGGTAGAGCTTGTTGATCAGATCGGAGATCGCTTTTTCATTGCCGGGGATAAACTTGGACGAGAGGATGACGCTGTCCCCCTCGGCAAGCGCTATCTGCTTATGATCCCCCAGCGCGATCCGCATCAGCGCGCTGAGCGGCTCCCCCTGGCTTCCGGTGGTCAAAATCAGCACCCTTTCGGGCGGCAGATCGCGCAGATCGCGCAGACCGATGAACTGATCGTCGTTCGCCCGTAGATAGCCGAGCTGACGTGCTATGGCGATGTTCGACACCATGCTGCGCCCGTTGACCAACAGCTTGCGGTCGTGCGCCACGGCAGCATCAATCACCTGCTGGATACGATGAATATTCGAAGAGAAAGTCGAGACGATAATCCGTTGTTTACAGGTCGGGAAGATCTCAGCGAAGGCCTTGCCGACGGTGGTCTCCGAGAGGGTATAACCGCTATTTTCGACGTTGGTCGAATCGGCCAGCAACAGCAACACCCCCTCATCACCAAGCGCGGCCAGGCGCGCCAGATCGGTCTTCTCTCCGTCCACCGGGGTCTGATCAATCTTGAAATCTCCGGTATGCACCACTGTCCCCGCCGGGGTGCGAATCGCATAGCCGACGCCATCGACGATCGAATGGGCGGCGCGAAACGGCTCAACCGTAAAAGGCGCCATCTCGACGAAATGACGCGGCACAACGGTTTCGAGTTCAACCGCTGATTCAAGCTGATGTTCCTTGAGCTTGTTATGCAGCAGGCCGAGGGTCAGACGGGTGCCGTAGACCTTAGGACACCCGAGGCGCTGCCAAAGAAAAGGAATGGCCCCGATGTGATCCTCATGCCCATGGGTCAAAATCAGGCCGACGATATCCTGGGCCCGCTCTTCGAGCATCTGCACATCGGGCAGCACTAGGTCGACCCCCAACATATAGGTTTCGGGGAACATCAGCCCACAGTCGATCAGCAGGATCTTCCCCTCGGTCTCCAGGGCCATCATGTTCAGGCCGATTTCACCCAGACCGCCCAGCGGTAAAAGCCGAAGCAGCGGTTCAGTTGACTGTGGCATCTCTAAACTCCTCGTCGATAGCCTCAGAAAGGCAGTTACGCACCCGCGCGACCAATGCGGCTGAATCCTTGTTGGTCAGACCGGCTGTTTCAATCTTAGGTAAAATTCGTTATCGCATCAGCCGGAGATAAAATCTCAAATCACCTTTGCGCATCACCTTCCATCCCCCACTGATCGCAACCGGGGACATCGGCACCTGCGCCTTTTAGAGCTATTTCAAAACCGCCCTTTTAAAATTCCTGCAACAGCCCGTCAGAGGTTCTGGTCCCTTCGGGAAAGATCGCGACTGAAGTTCCACCACGGATTCGCGCGGCCGTAACCGACACGCTCTTCGCCGCCTGGGACTGTTTGCATATATCGGGACTTCTTAAAAAAAATGGAGTCCCACAAACAACAACCAGCGCAGTCCAGGGGAAAAAGCAGATATAAAAAAAGAGTAGTGCGTACCACGTAGATTCTCCACCGATTCACAAACTCTCTATACTACTGAAATCTAAGCATTTTTGTCAATGACTTTTCAGTTAAGACCACAAATACACAATACTGAACCGAATTAACCAGTTTACTCGAAAGGCGCAATCGGCACCATTTTACAGGGCCGAAAGTCCTGTCTGAAACTACATATACATATTAGTTGACGGCCACTTAACCCTGTCAATTTGGTTAGCTATACATATGTCTTTATTGAGTAAATTCTTGAGATTTTATATCCTACCAAAATTAATTTAAAAAAATTAAGAAATCTCCCGAACGGCCCGTATCATAAACATCGTCGACCAGTATGACGCCCTGCGCAGCAAGCGGCCTTATAAACCGGCATTCGGTCATCAAAAGGCCCTCGCGATTATCACCAAAGGCGATGGCCGTACCATGCCTGAGCATTTCGACCCGGAGGTACTGCTTGCCTTCATAAGAGCGGCAGGTACTTTTGCCGACATCTACGCGGCCCATCAGGATGATTGAACAGAAGATGAAGTAGTGAGAGCTCGTAGGATGCGGTGAACTTGTGAACCGCACCCTACCTGGGGCTTACGTGGGACCGTATTGTGAATTAATGGGGGACGCTTCCCGGTTTCGTGACCCCGGAAGTTATCTAATCTCAAAAAAATCACAGGGTCTGTCTTGCTAAGATGCAGACTTGCGAGCTGAGACAACAATCCCTTCTCGGTGTGTGGTCCACTTTCCTCGGAATACACAGTAGGATGAGGGACAAGCTCTCTCCCAAAAAGCAAAAAACAACAGGACACCACCCTATCTATCTGAATTATATAGATTTTATGTTGACAACCAGTTTTAGCTGTGTCACCGTGTCCCTAACTAACACTTCTTAATTGACCTGGATTTTGATCCAGCCGAATTCAATATCCCGCCCGAAGCATATTTGACTTTCGGTCAAAAGTTCTAGCATGTATCATGCTGAGCCAATATAAATGATGACAATGGGATAGAGGTCGGTCAAGGTTTCAGGGATCTATTGTTGATATAAACTATCTATTGTCAGTAAACATGAACAAAAAAAGGAGGAAAACATGTCGGTCAACAAGGTCATTCTGGTCGGAAATCTGGGGAAAGACCCAGACCTACGCTATACCCCGGCAGGAGCTGCGGTCGTAACTTTCTCTATGGCAACGACCGAACGCTACAAAGACCGTGACGGAAATCGTCAAGAAAAAACCGAATGGCACAATATTGTGGCCTGGCGGCAGCTGGCTGAAATTTGCGGTAAATTTCTGCACAAGGGCAAGCAGGTCTACATTGAAGGCAAGATCCAAACACACAGCTACGACGATAGGGATGGAAACAAGAAATATATTACTGAGATCGTGGCCGACCAGATGCAAATGCTTGGTACTAAAGGCGATGACCAAGGGAGCAGCTACGGGGGCCAACAGGGCAACCAGTCGGCCCCAAGTACACACAATCAAGGGAATCAAGGGAATCAAGGGAAACCACAGAACAGCTACGGGGGCGACCAGCAGACACAACCAGCTTCACCGAGCAACAACTTTGAAGAGCCAACCTACAACGATGATGACGAGATTCCGTTTTAGAGGATGACCTTTTATTCTTCGTATATATAAAAGTGATGGCGTCGCAAAAACTCACCAACTGCTGCGTTGCTGCAATTTCTCTCGCTGCTTTGACGTACGTAAGTACGCCTCATTGCTCGAAAATTTCGCGCCTTGCATTTGGCGCTTTTTGCTTAGCCAGCGGATATTTTGCTTTCTTGCGAAAGCATCAAAAGTGCAATTTTTACTTTTTAGCCCAACAAGTCAAGTGCCTGCTGGGCGTTTTTTCTTGTTCTATTTGGATTTCTGAGAGAGTAGGATTTCCGGGACGGTGTTTCTTTGCCGGACCTTGCTGGCATGTAAACACATTTTCATTTCTCCCCTTGAATTGGGACAGGGCTTCATGAAAATCGCGTTATGGCAGTACGCTGTCGTTTTTTTTTGCTGGTCGGGTTTGCCGGTTTTATCGACTTCATCGCGGGCGGAGGGGGTCTGATCTCTGTGCCTACCTATCTTGCGCTGGGGATGCCTGCCGATTTGATTCTCGGTACCAATAAGTGCGTCAGTTCCTCCGGCACCAGCTTTGCCGTATTTTGTTATATTAGAAGCTGGACGATCCGCTGGAAAATCACATTTTACGCAATTGTTGCCGCTTTGGCTGGTTCAGCCAGCTAATGACGAGGGTGGCCAAATAGAAAAAAAGCTGAGCCGAAAACGGCAAGCCAGCCGATAGTTTGCCTGGACATCCTGGGATTAAACCCCCAAAATGGATATTCATGTGGAATCCAGATTAATCAAAAAACAAAAAATCACCCTTCAATACAGTAAAATGGCTTAGTGAGATGAGTATGTTTATCCGATCATCTGGATTTTAGATAGCTTGATTGGCACTGGGTAGATATGCCCAGAATTGTCTCTGAATTTGTCTCCTTGAAATCGATCAGGCAAAAATTAACTGTGCTCAATTTATTTAAAATCCTGCAAAGCAGCACACTTCGATCAGGAAACTTTTCGTCTTAAATCTTTGAAGATAATGTTACCCATGGTATTTGAGTGCGCCAGGGGTTAGGATCATTCCGTCTTAACATTCAACTAACTAAAGGAACTACGATGAACCTTTTTACGGATCGGATGATTCTCGCGGCGAAATTTAATGTCAATCTTTATGAAGAGGTTGAAGCCGACAAGGACGCAACACGCCAGGCCATGGGGGTTGTTGTTCTCTCCAGCCTGGCCGCCGGGGTGGGGAGTATCGGTACCCTCGGGCTTGGCGGGATACTGCTCGGGACCCTTGCCGCCCTTGGCGGGTGGTATATCTGGGCCTGGCTCACCTACTTCATTGGCACGAGATTCCTGGCAGAACCGCAAACCGAGGCCGATCTTGGCCAATTGTTACGCACCACCGGCTTTTCGAGCTCACCCGGCTTAATTCGAGTATTGGGGATCATCCCGGGATTGGGAACGGTAGTTTTTGCAGTGGCTTCAATCTGGATGCTGGTGGCAATGGTGATCGCGGTCAGGCAGGCCCTTGATTACACGAGCACCTTTCGGGCCGTGGGCGTTTGCGTGGTTGGTTGGATCATTCAGACCGTCATCCTGGTGCTGTTGTTTTCACTTTTAGGTGGCCCCCCGTCGCTTTGAAGTCCTTTCGATGAAATAATCACGATATCGCCTGGTAGCAAAAAAGGGGGACAGGTTTATATTCAATCCACCCATCAGCGTATTCCTAAATGTTGTCCCACCATATACAGAGGCGACTTTTTCAGGCATGAAAGAGGGTTTTCAGCAACTCCTGACTTATAAGAATGGCCACCCAGATTTGATCCAGATGGCCATAGTTTTGTCCTCTTAAATGTCTCTATCAAAAAAAAGCTGATTTTCCTCTCGGATGTGGTGCAATGTACAAGGGCCTACCCAGCGAAGCAGGCCATTACTTTCCGACTAAGATGACAAGTGATAAAGGTCGAGACATTCCTCTGTAGTAACTCGATCAACCGACCGCGCTAATTTTTTCCTCAAGGGTCTCTCTAATCCATTGATTCAGACTGTCACCTTTCGCCTCTGCTGCGGATGCGACAGCAGCATGAACTTCAGCAGGAACACGCAGAGAGATTTTCCCAGAGAAAGGCTTTTCTGGCTTTTGTCCAAGCTCTTCACATGAAGCCAGATAATCGTCGACCGCCTCGACAAAAGCGGTTTCAATTTCTTCTGCGTTGTTACCGTGAAAATTAATTCCGTCACGTATTCCAACAACACGGCCGATTAATATTTTATCTTCCTGATCATATTCCACATGAGCGAAATAGCCTTTATGATTCATATTTATGATGATCTCCTTCAGTTCTTCAGTTCTTCAGTTCTTCAGTTCTTCGTTTCTTCGGGTCCGACACCAATCCGTATTAGAAAGCTTCTTGCTGCGGTAACTCGATATCTTAAGGCAGCTTTGTCCGGATGGGGGCGATGAAAATATTCCCTCGCACCATCCTTTTCAAACGCGACACCTATTTTAGTCTCAATCGCTCGACACCCCACAGCGATAAAAAGGGATTCGATCTTTGACCATTCCAGGTTGCCATTGACGGGTTTTTTAAAAATGGCATGTAGTGTTTTGGTCTGCGTTGCGTCATGTATGGATAATATCACTATTTGATAGCACATCAAGAAGAAAATGATATCAAGAAATGATGTCAAATAGGACTGCTCGTTTAAAATAGGACTGCTCGTTTAGAGTGGTCTATAACTAGGGAAGCTACATTGTCAATTTAAGGTTGTCGAACGGCAAGGCAAAAGAGATGTATTTCTTATTTATTCTCTCGCGTTGTTCTGCGGTACTCAGGTTGGCTGAAATGCGAAATCCTTACTGATCCTGCATTACGGAGCCAATCACCCTAGACGGGAGAGGCTAACACCACCTCACAAGCCTTTACGGGCGGGAAAGGAGATAGTCATGAAAAGTGGAATGCGAGTTGGTTGTGCACGGGTTAGCGCATCGCCCCTAGCCCTGCCCTTTACCCATAAAATACAACTGAACTTTTAAGCCACATTGCAATACTAATTGTCTACATGTTAATACAAAATCAAATTAAGCGCGGACTATCACAACCGGGATTGCCGCCACCCTGGCGATGGTCTTTGCCATGTCGCAGGCCAACGTGGTCTTCCCGATGGCGGCGATCGGACTGGATGTCGGCGGAATCCTTTTAACCTCGATCTTAGGCGGACTAGTCGCAGCAAGCAGTACCTACTACCTCTTCACCCGCTCCCTTGCTTCTGACAGCATCAGCGAGACTCTGGAAATCACACGGGACAAAAAAACCGGCACGATCTTCCTCCTGATTGCCGGCGGTCAGGACGCGATCGATTTCGTCCTGGAATCGGTGCCGATCATCCTCATCGCCATTTTAGTCGTCAACTGTCGCCAAGAGATACCTGCTGCCTGATTTTGTCTGTCGGCGAATATCTTCGGCTGAATATGCAGCAAACTGAAGATCGCAGGGGATATTCCACAGCAAGGTCCGCTCCAGCCTAAGAACGAACCTTAACCACCAGGGGAATTCGAACCCAGTACCTTCTAACTGCTCAGAAATATGGTAAAATCCAAAGGGCGCAGGAGGAGACAATGCCGAATAGAAATCGAAAAGCATTCCCCTCGAATCGCCATCTACTAAAAACTGCTTACGATACCAGACGGCCGGACTACGATGAGGCACTCTCGGGTCTCTGCCGGGATGTCCGCGCGCTACTTAAGGTGCACGGCTACACACCGACCATTAAATATCGGATCAAGCGCTTCAATAATTATTTTGGCAAACTTCAGAAAATCCACAAAGGAGAGAGGGGAAGTGAAGCGGGTCTGATTACGGATCTCCTCGGGCTGAGAATCATCTGCCCATTCCTTGAGGATCTGGACATCATCGAGGGGCTGCTCAGTGCGCACTTTCAGATCATCGAGGCGGAGATGAAGGTGGAGAAGGCGCTGGCCGAGATCAAGCCCTTACAGGGCGTCATTCCCATTTGCGGCTACGGCAACAAGATCCGCGATGACCGGGGCGCCTGGAGCGATCTGCGGGCGTACATCAACAGTCACCTTGATGCTGAGTTCAACTACGGATCCTGCCCCGACTGTATCGATACCCGCCTGAAAAAGCTGAAGCAATCTGAGATAACAAGGTCATAAAGCCCTTAAGTGGATACCTGGAACTTACCTTGACTTAAATTCTGACGGTTTTACAGAGAAGGTTTCTTAATGAATTTTTACTTTCAGCTCCGATCAGGGTGCCCTCAAAATCTTCGATCCGTAACCGGTTCTCACTTTCAAGTTAGTGGACCAACCCTGTCAAAATAGCGTCAAATCCTTCTATGACAGAAACGAACTTTTTCAGGATTATGTGCAGACAGGAGACAATATGGACCGTAGCAAAATCTACCGCGCCGCCCTTGACAAATGGGGCGAACAAGCCCAATACGAGCAGATGGTCGAGGAGTGTGCCGAGTTGATCACCGCCCTAAAACACTTTGAACGTGGTAAGATCAAGCGCGGTGAAATCATCGCCGAATTGGCAGATGTGACCCTGATGGTCGGCCAACTCACCTGGATGTTCGGCCCAGAAGAGGTTGCAGCCGCCATCGACAGCAAACTCGACAAGTTGGGGAAATTACTTTTGGATCCCGAGGGGCGCTAGGCGCCTGTCGATCGTCGATCTTCCGCCGTCCCACAACCCGAAAAAACAGCCCAACAGCCCATCAGCTACAAAGGCAAATGACCCTGAACAACAAGGAGCACAAGATGCCACAGCTTGAAGGAAAACCAGCACCAGCTTTCAGCCTCCGGGGATCCGACGGTAAAACCCACAGTCCACAGGATTATCTGGGGAAAACCCTGATTGTCTATTTCTATCCTCGAGACAACACACCGGGTTGCACCAAGGAAGCTTGCGGTTTTCGTGATTTCAAAACAGACCTCGACGATCTAGATACCGTCATCCTGGGGATCAGCAAGGACACCCTGGCATCCCACGATGAATTTATCTCCAAGTTCGATCTCCCCTTCATTCTGTTGTCCGACCCCGAAATCAGCATGATGCAGGCCTACGGCGCCTGGGGCGAGAAGAAACTCTATGGCAGGATCAGTATCGGCTGCATCCGCTCAACCATGATCATCGACTCTGAGGGCCAGGTGATCAAGCATTGGCCTAAAGTCAAAAACGCGGCTGACCACCCCGCTGAGGTTTTGGCATACCTGAAAGGCTGAGCGACGGCAGCGAGCAAGCAACTCCCCCGAATTTCTGGTCCGGATTTATCCTTGAGCACGGCTAGGTGGGATCTTCTTCGACACGCAGTTCAATCTTAAATCGCTTCATTTAGGGTCCAGTCGGCTACAAAGTCAAAGGAGAGGCGGGGGGAGAAATTGTTACCAGCCTCGACACAAATGGCAAGGGGTTCTTCACAAAAAAGGCAGTTCAAGCTGCAGGGGATCAACGGCCGTGATCTCCTGATCGAACTGGCTGACGGTTAACCCGAGCAGCCGCACCGACTGTCGACCGGCAGCCGTTTTACTCAACAGCCCTTCAGCTATCCTCAGCATATCGACTGCCTGACTAAAGGACTCGGCCAGGGTCAAACTCCGCGTCAGGGTTTGAAAATCCGCGTAGCGAACCTTGAGCGTCAAACAATGCGCCGCGCTGTCGCTCTGCTTAAGCAGCAACGCAACCTGTTCGGCCTGGCGCCCCAAGATGGTCACCATTTGCGCCCGGTCCGCCAAATCCTCGGCCAGCGTATTCTCCTTGCCGAACGATTTCCGGATTCGGTTGGACACCACCGGTCGTTCATCGATCCCACGTGCAATCTGATAATAATATGCCCCACTACTGCCGAACTGTTTTTGCAAGAATTCAAGGCTGTGCTGGAGTAAATCCGCGCCGGTTAAAATACCGAGTCGCTGCATCCGTTTTTCGGTCACCCGCCCGACGCCGTGAAAGCGTCGCAGCGGCAGGGCGGCGATAAATTCCGCCGCCTGCTCCGGGGTCACCAGGGTTAAGCCGTTCGGTTTATTGACATCCGACGCCACCTTGGCCAGAAACTTATTATAGGAAACTCCGGCTGAGGCGGTCAGCCCGGTTTCACTGAAGATGCGCTGCCTGATCCGTTGCGCGATGCGTGTCGCAGAGGGGTTCGCCAGCTTGTTTTCCGTCACATCAAGATAGGCTTCATCCAGCGACAGGGGTTCGACCAGATCGGTACAGTCAAGAAAGATGCTCCGCACCTGACGCGACACCTCGCAGTAAGCGTCGAAACGGGGGCGGACAAAGATCGCTTGGGGGCAGAGCCGATAGGCGCGCGCGGCCGACATCGCCGAATGGATGCCGAAGCTGCGCGCCTCGTAGGAACAGGTTGCCACCACCCCGCGCCCGCCCGGATCCCCACCGACCACCACCGGCCGACCACGCAGCGCAGCATTGTCGCGCTGCTCAACGGCGGCGAAAAAGGCATCCATATCGATGTGGATAATTTTACGCATCGGTTAAAACCAGAATCAGCCGCAGCGGGTGACCGCTACGGCTGATTGATTATCTGCTGCTGCACGCCGGAAAGCTAACCGGCGATCTCGACCAGTTCGATCTCGAAGTTGAGATCTTTGCCGGCCATCGGGTGGTTGGCATCGAGGACAATTTTCTCCCCTTCAACCTCAAGCACGGTCAAGAGCACCGGCTGACCATCTTCCATCTGGGTCTGAAACTGCTGCCCAACCTCGGGGCTGAGACCATCCTCAAACTGACCGAGATCCGACTCAATCACCATCTCCGGGTTGTGTGGACCATAGGCATCGGCCTCGGGGATTTTAACTTTTTTAGATTCGCCGACCTTCATGCCGACGACGGCCTGTTCGAAACCGGTAATTACCTGACCGCTGCCGACTTCGAATTCAAGCGGATCACTCCCCTCTGAACTGTCAAATCTTACACCATCGTCGAGAGTACCGGTATAATGAACTTTAACCTTGTTGCCCTGTGCTGCTACTGACATATCTTCTCCATAGGATAAAAGGGCCGCTGTGGCGATGTCGAACGACAGACTGCGTTGCGGCGGTTACCCTAGCTTTACCCAGGTCGGTGGAGAAATCAACCCCAAGACTCCCCATTCGCCGATTTTTCATGCCAGAGTCTAGCGCCTTAAGGCCGGCTGATGCGCAGCAAGAACCTCTCTCTCTCAAAAAATTCGACACCCGCCTTGACAGGCTCAACCCTGAAACGCTATAAAGCGGAATGAACGTTCATTCCGGTGGGAGATATTAGATGGATAAACTGCAGAATGATAAATGTTGCGCAATCATGACCGCCGCTCTCGATCTGGTGGCGGTGCAAGGTTTTCACGCCACACCGATCTCGCAGATCGCCAAGCAGGCTGGTGTCGGCGTCGGCAGTATCTACCGCTACTTTGCCGACAAAGATGAGCTGATTCACGCCATCCATGAACGCCTCGACGGGCGCCTCTTTCAGGCTCTGTCCGTCGGGATCGACGCCAGCCAGCCCGCACATGACCAATTTGTTCAACTGCTCATTAATCTGTCTGGCCACCTGATCAACAATCCGCTTGAGTTTAAATTTCTTGAACAATACTTCAACTCGCCTTACGGCATCGAGAAGATGCGCGAAAAGTTTCTAGAAGAGGGCGGCTCAAGCTGCGAAACCGAAAAACCCTTCCTGAACATTCTTTTCAACAGCAAAGGGAAAATCATCAAAACCCTGCCCAAACCGATGATCCATGCCCTGGCCTTTGGTCCGGTCATCTTTATGGTGCGCGATCATCTGGCCGGCCTTATCGAACTCGACGCGCCGTTGATTCAGCAGCTGGCTGAAAGCTGCTGGGACGCGATAAAAATCTAGGAGACCATTGATGAGATGGTCTCTAGAGCAGCGAGTCCCAGCAGTTGGGCTCTTTTTCATACCGAAAGCGGAGTGGATGTTCACTCACTCCCTATTGATAGCAGAGATAAATTGCCTGAAAATCATTTAGCCAGCGAGATCATTCTCGCTCTGCCCGTGAAAATCGAAGGAGTCAACATGAAAGACCAGCTGCACTCATCCGTATCCCAGACCGCCCCTTGCACTCTGCGCAGCGCATCGGCTCTGCGGATCTTCCCCCTGCTCGCCCTGGTGCTCCTGTCGCTTTGCGGCCCGGCCCACCTGCGCGCCGCAGAACAGCAAGCCGCTCCCCCGGCGCGGCCACCGATGCCGGTGGAAACCCTGGAAGTTCGGGTCGCGACCGCCGAGCAGAAGATCAGCGCGGTCGGTTCCCTGCAGTCGAATGAATCGGTCATCCTCAGTTCTGAAATCGCCGGGCGGGTGACGCAGATCCGCTTTGACGAAGGCGCGGAAATTCAGGCCGACAAGCTGCTGATTCAGCTCGATGATGCGGTCCTTAAGGCCCAACTCGCGCAGGCGCAAGCCAACCTGACCCTGCACGAAGCGGACTTTAAGCGCGCCGATGCCTTGCTTCAAGAGCACGCCATCGCGCAACAGGAACGGGACACCACCTACGCCCAGCTGCTGCTCGACAAGGCGAGCGTCCAGCTGGCTGAAGCCCAGTGGCGTAAAACCCGCATCCTGGCCCCTTTCAGTGGCACCCTGGGGCTACGCATGGTCAGCCCGGGCGATTACATTCAGGCCGGCCAGCCGCTGGTCAATCTGGAGGACGTCCGCACCCTTAAGGTTGAGTTCTCGATCCCTGCAAAATATTCGGCCAGCATTGCCAAGGGGCAGATTTTTGTCCTGCAATCTGCGTTTGCCGGGCGTGACTTCAGCGGCGAGATCTACGCCATCAACCCGCTGATCGATGTCGCTTCGCGCAGCCTGGTGGTGCGCGGCCGGCTCGATAACCCTGACGGGCTGCTCAGACCGGGACAGTTCGCCAACCTGCAACTGACCATCGCCGCACGCGAGAATGCCCTGTTTATTCCTGAGCAGGCCGTGGTTCCCCAACCCCAGAGCAATCTGGTCTTTAAGGTCGTCGACGGCAAGGCCGAGATGGTTCCGGTGCAATTGGGGCAGCGCCTCAAGGGCTGGGTAGAAATCGTATCCGGCCTGGCCGCGGGCGATCTGGTCGTAACCGGCGGACATCAGAAGATCGGCCCGGGCAGCCCGGTAACATCGATTCCCGCCGATCCGGCGCTGTTTGCCAAAATGTAAGCTCTTTCGCCCTCTCCTTCTCGCTCGCTCGAGGGAAACCCACGACATGAACCGGAAACAGGATAGAGTATGAAAATTTCAGAAATAAGCATTAAACGCCCGGTACTGGCGACGGTGATGAGCCTGATCATCCTGCTGCTCGGGGTGGTCTCCTTCGAGCGCCTGAGCCTGCGCGAATATCCGAATATCGACGAACCGACGGTCTCGGTCACCACCATCTATCAGGGCGCCAGCGCCGACATCATTGAGACCGAGGTCACCACGATCATCGAAGACAGCCTGTCGGGGATCGCAGGGATCGACACCATCACCTCGACCAGCGCCCAGGAACGCAGTCAGATCAGCATCGTCTTCAAGATGGATCGCGACGCCGACGCTGCAGCGGCCGAGGTTCGCGACCGGGTCGGCCGGGTGCGCGCAGACCTGCCGCGCGAGATCGAGGAACCGGTCATCGCTAAAGTCGAGGCCGACTCCTCGCCGATCCTCTATATGGCATTCTTCAGCGATCGCCAAAGTAACGAAGAGATCACCGACTACGTCGACCGGTACGTCACCGACCAGGTCGAAACCATCCCCGGTGTCGCCGAAGCCAGGATCTTGGGCGCACGTAAATATTCGATGCGCATCTGGCTCGACCCGATAAAAATGGCCGCCTACAGCCTAACCCCGCAAGAGATCGAGGATGCAATCCGCGCGCAGAACATCGAGGTTCCGGGGGGGCGGATAAAGAGCAACGCGCGTGAATTCACGATCCGGACCGACACCAGCCTCAAGACACCGGCCGAGTTCGAGAACATTATCATCGCCCAAACTGGCGACATCCCGATCCACTTAAAGGATATCGGTCGCGCCGAAATCGGCCCTGAATCTGTCCGTCAGTCGCTGCGCTACAACGGCGGCAAAGCGGTCGCCCTCGGACTGGTTAAGCAGTCGGTTGCCAACCCGCTGGACATCTCCACCGCACTGCAGGAAATGATGCCGACCATTCAGGCCGGACTCCCGGAAGGGATGCAAGGCAAGATCGTCTTCGATTCCTCGACCTTCATCGCGCATTCGATCGACAATGTCTTCTCTTCGATCTTCGAAGCGGTGCTGCTGGTGCTTTTGATCATCTTCATCTTCCTGCGCAGCTTCCGTTCGACCCTGATCCCGCTGGTCACCATCCCGATTTCACTGATCGGAACCTTTACCCTGATGTGGGCTTTCGGCTTCTCGATCAACACCCTGACCCTGCTGGCGATGGTGCTGGCGGTCGGGCTGGTGGTCGATGACGCGATCGTCGTACTCGAAAACGTCCACCGGCATATCGAAAAGGGACTCACCCCTCAAGAGGCCTCAATCAAGGGGATGCAGGAGATCGGGTTTGCGATCATCCTGATGACCCTGACTCTCTCCGCGGTCTATATTCCGGTGGCGATGATGGAGGGGCGCACCGGTAAGCTGTTCACCGAATTTGCCCTGACCCTGGCCGGTGCAGTCATGGTCTCGGGGTTCGTGGCCCTGACCTTAACGCCGATGATGTGTGCCAGAATGCTGCGCCATCAGACACGACACAACAAGCTTTTCAATTTGATGGAGTCCTTCTTCAACGGCATGGAAGAGACCTACCGGCGACTGCTCGGCTGGTCGTTACATCGGATCGTCATCGGCCTGGCCCTCGCCCTGCTCGCCGGCGGCGGAGCCTGGTGGCTCTATCAGCATATTCCCGCCGAGATGGCGCCGCTTGAGGATCGCGGGGTCTTCATGGCCTTCGTCATGGCCCCGGACGGCGCCACCCTCGAATACACCGACCATTATCTGAAACAAGCTGAAAACCTGTTACAGCAGGTCCCGGAGTCCGCCGGGGTCTTCGCCACCACCGGCATGACTCAGAAGGTCAGCGAGGGTCTGGCGATCATCAACCTCAAGGACTGGGATGAGCGAGAGCGCTCGTCATTACAGATCGCGGGTCAGCTTGCTCCCCAGCTGTTCGGCATTCCGGGAGTGCTCAGCTTTCCGATCACCCCTCCCTCGCTGGGCCAGCCGTTTATGAATCAGCCAGTGCAGTTCGTGGTCAAGACCAGCGACAGCTACCCGCAACTCAATGAGCAGATCAACCTGTTGATGGCCGAGGTGCGCAAAAACCCGAAGATTCTGGCCGCGCGCAGCGATCTGAAACTCAGTTCTCCGGAGCTGCGCATTCAGGTCGATCGTGATAAGGCGGCCGATCTCGGGGTGAATATCGCCACCCTCGGACGGACCATCGAAACCATGATGGGCGGACGCAATGTCACCCGCTTCACACGGGACGGTAAACAGTACGACGTCATCGTCAAGATCGAGGACGACCTGCGCAACAGCCCCGACGATCTCAACCGCATCCATGTGCGCAGTGACAATGGCACGATGATCCCGCTGTCGAACCTGGTGACCATCGAGGAGGGGGTCACCGCGCAGTCGCTCAACCACTTCAACCGCAGCCGCGCGGCGGTCATCAGCGCCAATCTGGCCCCCGGTTACTCGCAGGCTGAAGCGCTGGATTTTCTGAATCAGACCACCAAAAAACTGCTGCCGGACACCGCCCGCATCGACTACAAGGGGCCGTCGCGCGAGTTCATGAACAGCAATGCCGGGCTGCTGATGACCTTCGCCCTGTCTCTGATCATGATCTACCTGATGATGGCCGCCCAGTTCGAATCCTTTGTCGATCCGCTGATCATCCTCTTCACCGTGCCGCTCTCGATGGCCGGGGCACTGCTGGCGCTCTATTACACCGGCAACACCTTGAGCATCTACAGCCAGGTCGGTCTGATCACCCTGGTCGGGCTGATCACCAAACATGGTATCCTGATTGTCGAGTTTGCCAACCAGCTGCAGGAACAGGGCAAAAACAAACGTGACGCGGTTATCGCGGCCGCAACCCTGCGCCTGCGACCGATCCTGATGACCACCGGCGCGATGGTCTTGGGCAACATCCCCCTCGCCCTCGCCAGCGGCGCCGGGGCCGAGAGTCGCACCCAGATCGGCTGGGTCATCGTCGGCGGTCTGACCCTGGGGACGCTGCTGACCCTGTTTGTCATCCCGGCCGCCTACCTGTTGCTGGCAGGCAAGCGCCAACCGGCACAGGCCGAAATTGACGCTGAGAGGAAAATCATGAAATTACGGGAACAGGAGGGCGCGGCATGAGCCGCTCAGGAAAACAGGTCCAACTGCTGCGCAACAACTTCAGTCAGTTGACCGAACAGCTCCCCAGTGACGGCATCACACTTTTGACCCCCTATTTGACGTCCCACCAGCTAGGGGTGGAAACTGAGTTATGGCACGAAGGGGATAAGGGGAATTCCGTGGTGTTTATCCTGAGCGGTAAACTGCAACTCCTCAAGGCTACCGAATTCCCCGGGCACCCTTTCCTGCTCGGCCTGTTCAGCGGCGGAGGGATATTGGGTGAGGATAGTTTTCTGGATGCGCGGCCACGCCAAGGGACAGTCCATGCCTTAGAAGACTGTGAGGTACTGATCCTGAGTCGTGAAAACTATGAAACCCTGAAGAGCGAGCAGCCGGTATTGGCCAATCTCCTCCTCCAATGGTTAATGAATCTGCTCTCCGCCCGACTGCGGAACACCCAGGACCGGCTGGCTGAAATTTTCTGACAAGGATAAGACCATGCAAAAAAGTACAATTCATCTCCCGCATATTCTGCTGGCAGGGCTGTCCCTCATCCTGATGGCCGGCTGCACCCTCGGCCCTGATTATCAAAAACCGGCAGAGCTGCTGCCGGTCCAGTACAAACAGGCTGCCCCGTGGAAGGCCGCAACGCCCGGCGATCATCTGGAGAAGGGCAATTGGTGGGAGCTTTACGCCGATGAAACCCTGAACGAGCTTGAGCTGCAGGCGGCCGAAGCCAATCAGACCCTGCAGGCCGCCTATGCACGCCTGACCCAGGCACAGGCTACGGCCGGCATCAGCAAGGCAGACAGGCTTCCCAGGGTTGACTTAACGGCGACCGCGCAGCGCTCGCGCTTTCTTCTCAACCAGTTCGGATTGAATAGCGGCCCGACCGGAATTCTCTTCAATTATTATAATGTTTCTTCATCCCTCAACTACGAAATTGATCTCTTCGGACGGGTCAAACGTTCAGTCGAAGCGGCTCAGGCCAGCGCAGAAAGCGCAACGGCCGATTACCTGGCTCTGCTGCTCGTGCTACAGTCCGACCTGGCACGCAGCTATTTTGACCTGCGCACGCTTGATTCCGAAATTTCGCTCTTACAAAGCACCTTCGACCTGCGCACGGAATCATTAAAAATGGTCCAGAGCCAGTTTGATTACGGCCAGGTCGGCAGACTCGATCTGTTGCGCGCCACGGCCGAACGCGCCTCGACTAAGGCCGAGGCGTTCGGCCTGCAAAAACAGCGTAACGAACTGGAGAATCGGATCGCGTTGCTGCTCGGTCAGCCCCCGTCCAACTTCACCCTGGCCGCGGCACCGCTTAGCCTGGCCGTCCCCGCAATTGCGCCCGGCCTCCCCTCCAGCCTGCTCGAACGCCGGCCCGACGTCGCCGCCGCCGAACGCCAGATGGCTGCCACATCGGCGCGAATCGGTGTGGCCAAAACCGCCTTCTTCCCGGCAATCAGCCTGACCGGCAGCGCCGGTTTCGGCAGCAGTCAGGTCGAGGGCCTGTTCAATTGGGACAATCGCAGCTGGGGATTGGGACCGGCAATCTCCCTGCCGATCTTCGACGGCGGCCGCAACCGCGCCAATCTGGATATAGCCAGAGCCGCCTACGAAGAGGCGGTTGCCAACTATCGTCAACAGGTGCTGGTTGCGTTTGGCGAAGTAGAAGACGGGCTGGCCGGACTGCAGATCCTGGATCAACAAGCTCAGGCGTTGCAGCAGGCGGACGATGCCTCAACAAAGGCCTGGCAGATCTCGGAGAAACGCTACCAGGCTGGTCTGGTCAGCTATCTGGAAGTCATCGACACCCAGCGCACTGCGTTACAGGCCAAACGCCAACTCAACCAGAACCGCGGACAGCAGATGAGCTACAGCGTGCTTTTGATCAAGGCCTTAGGCGGCGGCTGGCAGACGGCATTTTAACCGCCGAAGCGGTTGCTGTGTAATTTTCCCCAGGGGAGCACGTCGCGCTCATGCCCCTGGGGAATTTCGCGCGGATAGCCGAAGCCGATGATGATCGGCACCTCGAACCCTGCCGGAATATCAAGCAGCTCACACACATAATCGCTGGCCGAACTATTCTCATCGTGAGCGCGCAGACGCAACTGCCCCCAGCAGCTCTTGAGGCCGAGCCCTTCAGCGACGAGTTGAGCAATAATCGCGGCGATTGAACAGTCTTCGACCCAGACATCGCTGACCTCGGGATCGGCAACAATCACCAGAGCGAGCTGGGCGGTTTCGAGAAAGCGCGTGCCGTGCGATTTACTTTTGGCGAGTTCTTCGACCAGCTCCTTCTGTTCAACAAAAATAAACTGCCAGGGCTGTAGATTACGAGAACTTGGGGCACGCAGCACAGCTTCGCGCAAGGCGTCGACCGTAACTTGCGTTATCGATCTATCAGTAAAATCACGCACACTGCGGCGGTGACGTAGGATTTCCAGCATTTGGTTTCTCCTTTTTTAGAGTTGTCTACAAGCGCAATAAAACTTATTGAGCAGCCTATTTATCGTTTCAGCCTACTCAAAAGAGGATAATGGCTTTTTCTGGCTCCTCAAATCAATCACAGAATATTCTTCCCTTCGGCAAGACTTATTAAACCCGCAAAATCGATAGAAATATTCAGGCGATTGTTTTAGTATCCAACGGGCAAGCAGAGCGGCTTGCCGCAGGCATTTGATCCACCTTTCTCGTTTCATCCTTCCACATGAACCAACAAGGAATTCCATGTTCCAGCAAACCTTTAAAAATATCGATGACGTGCTCTGGAAAGAGGCGGGCTGTTCTTCGGAACTCGACTACACCGA
>JBDNGT010000046.1:0-2558 GCA_041689145.1 Geopsychrobacter sp.
AGATGGTTATGCCTGGCGACAATATCGCCATGACCGTAGATCTGATCACCCCGATCGCCATGGACAAAGAGCTTCGTTTCGCTATCCGCGAAGGTGGCCGTACTGTCGGCGCCGGTGTTGTCAGCGAAGTTATCGAGTAGGCAGTACCTGAAGATTAATCCTTCTCCCTGGATAATTCTAGGGAGAAGATATTAAGGACAATAGACATGCGTGATATCGTCACATTGGCCTGCACTGAGTGCAAGCAACGTAATTACACGACGACCAAGAACAAACGAAACACCCCCGATAAGCTTGAGTTTAGTAAATACTGTCGTTTCTGTCGGAAACATACTCCGCATCGGGAGACTAAGTAATCTGTCTTCCTCGCTTTGTGGGGATGACTTATGAAACGAGCTTGTAGGCCAGTAGCTCTAACGGCTAGAGCACCGGACTCCAAATCCGGGTGTTGGGGGTTCGAGTCCCTCCTGGCCTGCCACTTTCACAGATTATTTGGATAGGGGCCGACAAACCGATGATTGCTAAAATAAGTAAATTTCTCGCCGATGTGAAGGCGGAGCTAAAAAAAGTAACCTGGCCGACGCGCAAGGACACCTACGCTTCTTCTCTGGTTGTTATTGTCTTGGTCCTGGTTTCGGCGGTCTATCTCGGCGGGGTCGATTTGATCCTATCGCGATTGGTGCGCATGATTCTTGGTTGACCGGGGAGAAGGGAACACTATGTCCATGAGATGGTACGGCGTGCACACTTACTCCGGCTATGAAAACAAAGTAAAGCTTAGCCTCGAGGAACGGATTCGTTCGATGGGGGCTGAGGAGTACTTTGAAGAGATCTTGATCCCTGCAGAGACAGTGGTTGAGATGCGTAAAGGGGAACGGCGGACCTCTACACGTAAATTTTTCCCTGGGTATATTCTGGTGAGGATGGACCTGAATGATGAGACCTGGCATGTCGTAACCGGTACCTCTAAGGTGACCGGTTTTGTAGGCGGTGGGCTGAATCCTCCAGCGATTCCTGATGAAGAGGTGAAGAAAATCACCAATCGGATGGCTGAAGGTGTTGAAAAGCCGAAACCGAAAGTCTTGTTCGACGTAGGTGAGACCGTCCGGGTTGTTGATGGACCATTTCTCAACTTCACTGGTGTGGTTGAGGATGTTCGCCCTGAACGTGGCACTCTCAAGGTAATGGTTAGTATTTTCGGTCGGGGTACCCCCGTCGAACTTGAATTCATACAGGTAGAAAAGACCAGCTGAGCCGCGTGCGGCCGGTAAGTTGTTAAGGAGTCAGTAATGGCCAAAAAAGTAATCGGACAGATTAAGCTACAAATCACTGCTGGGAAAGCGAATCCCTCGCCGCCGATCGGTCCCGCGCTCGGCCAGCACGGGGTTAACATCATGGAGTTCTGCAAGGCGTATAACGCCAAAACCCAGGATCAGGATGGGCTGGTTATTCCGGTGGTTATCACCGTTTATGCCGACCGGTCCTTCACCTTTATCACCAAGACGCCACCCGCAGCTGTTTTGCTGCTACGTGCCGCTAGCTTGAAAAAGGGTTCCGGCGTGCCGAACAAGGAAAAGGTTGGTAAAGTCACAAATGCGCAGGTTCTGGAAATTGCGCAATTGAAGATGTCCGACCTTAACGCCTTTTCTGAGGCAGCAGCAGTGCGGACCATTGAGGGCACTGCACACAGCATGGGAATACAAATCGCCTGATTCAGGCGAATAGTGGAGATATATCATGGCAACAGGTAAACAGATTCGTAACGCCAAGGAGAAGGTTGATCGCTCGCGCACTTATCTGCTGGACGATGCTCTTGCCCTGCTCAAAGAGGGTACTTTCGCCAAGTTTGATGAGTCCGTAGAAGTGAGCATCCGTCTTGGTGTTGACCCGCGTAAGGCCGATCAGATGATTCGTGGTGCCGTTGTGCTCCCTAACGGTCTGGGTAAGACGGTTCGCGTATTGGTCTTCGCCAAAGGTGAAAAGGCACAAGAGGCCGAAGCGGCTGGTGCCGACTATGTTGGTGGCGATGACCTTGCCGAGAAAATCCAGGGTGGCTGGTTCGATTTCGATACCGCTATCGCTGCGCCTGACATGATGGGTGTGGTTGGTAAAATCGGTCGCCTGCTCGGTCCCCGTGGTCTGATGCCAAACCCCAAGGTTGGCACTGTGACGCTGGATATCGAGCGAGCTGTCACCGAGGCAAAATCTGGCAAGATCGAATATCGTGTTGAAAAAGCTGGGATCATTCACGCAGCAGTTGGTAAGGCTTCGTTTGATGCGGTTAAATTGCGTGAAAACCTACTTGCGCTGGTCGATGTGTTGATGAAAGCTAAGCCTTCATCTGCTAAAGGGATTTACTTGAAGAAGATTTCGATCTCTTCAACTATGGGACCTGGCATCCTTGTTGATCTTGCAGACGTTCAGGTCGCAGTACGTTAAGACAGGTCGTCATTTGTTGGCGGCATAAAATACAGACCAAGTCCAAAGACAGCAGGCCCGCCATTATGGCGGTTAATGGGCAACCACCTGCCGAGGCCCCAAGGGTTCTGTGACGATAT
>JBDNGT010000047.1:0-4685 GCA_041689145.1 Geopsychrobacter sp.
ATCTGAGCGAAGATCTCATCATCCGTGTAGTGCTTCAGGTAAATCGCCCCGGTCGGGCACTTGGCGTTGCACAGGCCGTCGCCCTTACAGAGAACTTCATTGACCTTGGCCTTTTTGCCGAAGGGGGTATCAACAAACTCAATCGCGTCATATTTGCAGCAAGTAATACAGGCCCCGCAGGCGACACAGTCATGAATGTTAACATCACAGACAGAACCTGAGGCGGTAACGGTATCCCCGGAGAGTATCGTGACGGCGCGGCCGGCTGCACCGTAAGCCTGGCTGATGGTTTCGCTGATATGCTTCGGATAATGGGCGGTCCCGCACAAAAACACCCCGTCTGAACCAAAATCGACCGGCCGCAGCTTGACATGGGCTTCCTGAAAGAAGCCGTCAGGGTTCATCGAACACTTGTAAAAGCGCGCCATATCCGGCCCGGAATCGGAGGGGTTGACTGCCGCCGACAGGACAAGCAAGTCAGCTTCCAACTCGATCTTCTGCCCCAGCACCAGATCAGGCACCGTCACCTTAAGAGCACTACCAGAGACTTCGACGACCGGCTTGTTGTCCGGCTCAAAGCGGATAAACTTGATGTCTTTATCCGCCGCTTCGCGGTAATAATCTTCCTTGAAGCCGTAGGTGCGCATGTCACGGAAGAGGATGCTGATCTCCATCTCCGGATTGATCTTTTTGAGCTTCAGGGCGTTCTTGACCGCCTGGCCGCAACAGACGCGGCTGCAGTAATTCTTATCTTCCTGTCGACAGCCGACACACTGGATCATCACCAGGTTCCTGGCATTCTGGACCCTGTCGCTCTGCTGGATGATTTCACCTTCGAGCTCCAGTTGGGTAACGACCTGCTCGTTCTCGCCGTAAAGGTATTCTGTCGGCCGATGTTCCAGTCCGCCGGTGGCGATGATGACGATACCGTGAGCAATGTCACGAACCCGTCTCGCAGCTTTGACGGTGGTGAGAAAATTGCCGACATAACCGGTCACCTCATTGATGGTGCAATCGGTCAGAACACGCACAGAAGGGTGCTGATAGACCTTGCGAATCAGCGTTTTCAAATGCTCCTGAACATCCATCCCTTCAAGGGTATAGTGAATGCGTCTGGCCATCCCACCCAGGTCGGAATCCTTTTCGAGAAGATAGACCTCAAAGCCTTGTTCGGCCATACTCAGAGCGCTGGTCATCCCGGCGATACCACCGCCAACCACCAAGGCTCTTTTATCAACCGGAAGATCAAATTCCTGCAACGGCTGCAGATGCGCGGCCCGGGCCACCGCCATGCGGACGATGTCCTTGGCCTTTTCCGTAGCTTTTTCTTTCTCCTTGGAATGGACCCAGGCACAGTGCTCGCGGATATTGGCGAACTCAAAAAAATACTGATTAAGTCCCGCTTCACGGCAGGTATCGCGGAACAAGGGCTCATGAGTTCGCGGGGTACAGGCCGCGAGCACCACCCGGTTAAGACCTTTTTCGACGATCTGTTTGGAGATCTGATTGGCGTTTTCGGTGGAACAGGCGAACAGGTTCTCACCGGCCCAGGAGACATTCGTCAGGGTTGAGGCATACTCGACCAACTCCGGGATATTAACCACCCGACCGATATTGGCGCCGCAGTGACAGACCACCACCCCAATTTTCAACTCCTCTTCCGAGGTGTCCCGTTCTTCAGGGTAGACCCGCTCCCGGCTCAACCGGTCACGCCGCTTGTTGAGCAATTCACCGATCTGGGCATCTGCGCCACTGGCGCTGACGACCGCCTCGGGAATGTCGGCCGGGCCCTGGAATGCGCCGCTGACGAACACCCCTTCGCGGGTGGTCAGGATCGGGTTGCGTGGATCGGTCTTGCAGAAGCCGTGGTCATTGAGTTCGATGCCGAAGGTGGTCGCCAGCTTCGCGGCATCTTTCGGTGGGCTGAGCCCGACCGACAGCACGACCAGATCGAATTCCTCTTCCTTGACCCCCTCATCCAGAGTGGAGTAACGGATGGTAACGTTCTTGTTTTCAGGGATCTCCCGCCCGACATTGACATAACTTCTGATGAAACGGACGTCATCGAGCTTTTCAGCACGTTGATAGAAACGCTCAAAATCCTTGCCGTGAGAGCGGATGTCATTATGAAAGATGGTGGCATCCAGGTCGCTGTCATGGTCTTTGGCCAGAATCACCTGCTTTTGCGTGTAGGTACAGCAGACCGCCGAACAATAGCTGTTACCGCCGGGGATTACCTGCCGAGAGCCGACACACTGAATCCAGGCGATCTTGTGCGGATGCGTTTTGTCGGAGGGGCGCAACAAATTGCCATCATAAGGCCCGGTGGAACACAGAATCCGCTCGAAATCGAGGCTGGTGACGACATTTTCCATGACGCCATAGCCGAAATCGGTCCGCAACTTGGGGTCGAAGATGTCATAACCCGGAGCCAGCAGAATCGCGCCAACCTCCAGTTCAATCGTCTCCGGCTTCTGATGCAGATCGATCGCATTCGCCTTGCAGACACCGACACAGATCTGGCATTTCCCCTCTTTCAGGTAGAGGCAGGTTTCTGGGTCGACGTAGGTCACCAGGGGTTCGGCTTGTGAAAAGTAGATGTGAACCGACTTTGACTCCGATAGCTCCTGGTTGAATGGGTCGGGTATTTTTACCGGGCAGTAATCGACACAGATGTTACAACCGGTGCACTTATCTTCGATAATGTATCGGGGCTTTTTGGTCAGAGTGACCTTGAAATCGCCTGCTTCGCCTTCGACACGGTCGACTTCGGTATAGGTAATAATTTCGATATTGGGATGGCGCGAGCATTCAATGAACTTGGGTGACTCGATACACATGGAACAGTCATTGGTGGGGAAGGTTTTGTCCAACTGCGACATCTTGCCCCCCAGGGATGGTGACTTATCGACCAGAAACACCCGGAACCCCGAATTAGCCAGATCAAGTGAGGCCTGAATGCCGCTGATGCCGCCGCCGACGATCAGGACATCGCCCCGGTTTCTGTCTGCGAAATGATCTGCCGCGAGTATTTCGACTGCTGTATCTGCCATTATCGTTCTTCCTTTATTTGGCGTCCCTGAAACTTAAAATCGATTTGCCACCAAGGACACCAAGAAAAGCTTTTTAACGGAGAGGAGCTGAGATGGAGAGAACGCAGAAAAAGTCAAAAACTGGTTTTGTTTTAAAACCAAAAAAGGATTTTGGTCTTTCTCTCCACCTCTGCTTCTCTCCGTCTCTGCGTTAAAGATGCCCTTGACCCTCTTGGTGTCCTTGGTGCCTTGGTGGCTAACGTGCTTTTGGTGGCTAACGAGCATCTAAATCACGGCCGCAATGATTTCGGTTAGATCCTTGATCTCCAGGGCCTCTGCCTCATCCAATCCCAGGCTGCTGTCGGTAAAGTTGGTGATGCAGTAGGGGCATGAGGTGACCAGCACCTTGGCGCCGGTCGCGACTGCCTGCTTGACTCGCAGGTCGGAGAAGCGGTCCTCTTTGGGGGTCTCCATCCAGATGTGCCCGCCGCCGCCGCCGCAACAGAGGCTGTTCTCGCGTGAATCGGCCATCTCGTGCAGCTCCAGGCCTTCAATCTGCTGAAGAACTTGGCGCGGCGCGTCGTAGATGCCGTTATGCCGGCCCAGGTAGCAGGGGTCGTGGTAGGTGACCTTTTGGGGATATTCGCCTTTAAGTTCGAGTCGCCCGCTGTCGATCAGTTCGGCGATATATTCGGAGATAAAAACCACCTCGAAGTTGACCATGAACTCGGGGTATTCGTTCTTGAAGGTGTGGTAGCAATGGGGCGAGGAGACCAGCACCTTCTTGACGCCGTGATCGATAAAGGCCTTGATATTGTCCTTGGCCAGGCGTTTGAACAGGTCTTCGTTGCCGGTCTTGCGGATGCTCTCGCCGCAGCAGTTCTCCTTGGTGCCGAGGATGCCAAAATCGACTCCGGCCTTATTGAGGATGCTGGCGGTCGCGGCGGCCACCTCGCGCATGCGCGGGTCGTAACTGAGGTAACAGCCGGTGAAATAGAGGATCTCCATCCCTTCGGCGTAGGGTTTAACCGGCAGACCCTTGGCCCAGTCGGCGCGCTTATCCCGTTCGCCGCCCAGGGAGTTGCCTTCGGAGGTCAGGCTGGCGACGACATTCTGGATCGGTGCGGCCCCGCCGGGATAGACATCATATTCGGCGCCGAGCTTGCGCAGAGCGACCCCGGCGGTAATCTGGTCGACGCCGCGTGGGCAACGCTGTACGCAGGTGCCGCAGGTCGTGCAGCGCCACATCTCCTCCTGGTCGATCTCGGTCAGTCCGAAGGTCGCCTGGCGGATGATCTTGCGCATGCTGAATTGCCGTACCCGGTTCCAGGGGCAGACTGCATCGCACAGCCCGCACTGGTAGCAGTACTTGAACGAGTCACCGCCGTTCTCTTTGATGACCTCGATGATTTCTTGTTCGGGGGCTACAGTTTCCACAATTCCACCTGTCTTTTCAAAGCGGTGTCCAATCCAAGCAAGTCAAAAGAAGATTTGCCACCAAGACACCAAGGCCACCAAGGCCACCAAGAAGGTCAAAATTATTAACGGAGAAGTGAAGAGCAGGTGCGAAAGCTTTTTATTTTGGTTTAAAACCAAAGCCTGGTCTTTGCCTTTCTTGGTGATCTTGGTGCCTTGGTGGCCAGCTAGCCTTTG
>JBDNGT010000048.1:0-2652 GCA_041689145.1 Geopsychrobacter sp.
ACCATCCCGTTTATCTCATCTTCCAGGTCCTGCAACTGACCGATGATCTCATCTACAGACGGATAATCCCCAAATATCATGTTTCCCATTGCACGATAATCAGACTTAACCTTTTCCAGCACATGCCCACTCGGAACAAGACGCAACGACCCAGGTTTTGCCAAATCATACTTCGCCCAACCGCGTGGATAGAATCGCTTCTTGAAATCAACAACACTTCCCAACAACTCGAGGTCGGCTAAAGCCGAGTCTTTAACTTCAGCGGTTGCCATCTTGGCAAGATCATAGTAATGCCGTGAATATCGCGACGGCTGCTGACTACCCTCTGGACGATGTGCTTCATGATGAAGAATAGTGGCCTTTTCCCAGAATGTCCGCTCAGCCTTTATGGCTTTAACCTGGCAATCGGCTCGATCAAAGACATCAGGAAAGACTTCAGCAGCATAAGGTCGGATGACGTACTCATCAAAAGGAAGCCAGGAGGCTAAAGGACCAATTTCAAGGCGAACTTCTGGCCGCAGATAATCATCGCTGAAAGCTGCCGGGTAGCGAACATTCAGTACATTACGATCAACGTCATCAACCACACAGGCACAAATCGGCCTTAATTGTTCCACTATCATTCGGAGCAAGTCCCCGGCAATATGCTCTTGCCCCCGCTCGTCAATCTCCTCATTCAATTTTCGTTGTTTGTTCCCTGAACGACCTACTGCTTCAGGATCATCACCAGTAACAATCCGCCAGTCAAGAATCAGATCAATATCTTCGGAAAAGCGTTCGATCAGTCCGAACACTTTGGAAAGACTTGTCCCGCCCTTGAACATGAGGATGCGGGAAAGTTCGGGATGTGAGAACAGCTTATCCAGCGTCCAGGTGACCCAGAAATCCTTCTCGACAATCGCCGGAGTCATATTTCGGCGTGCAGCCGTTTCAGTAAACAGCTCGTTACGCTCAGCTTGTGAAAGACCTGCAACCTTATCCATTACTCCCCTCCCTGCAAATTTCTTTAATACCGTCGTAAACCCAGCCGGTGACGGTCTTGGTATCTTTTAAAATTTTTCCGTATTTTTCAGGCTCAAGTTGCTTACGGATTTTTTCAATCACCTCGGCAGTGATCCGTTCTTTGCCAAGTGCTTTCAGTGCCTGAACGATCAGACCGCTCTCCCGGTGCTTAAAACCGATCTCTTTCAACACGGTTTTTTTGAACTCCAACTTATAGCTGAGAATGGAATACTTACGGTTCGGGCCGTCGGAAAGATAGATAAACTTTCCGGGGATTTGGGTCGACAGCCCAAGCAAGTTGAGAGCCGCATCACCCGAGGGAAGAGTGCGCCAATTGAACTTTCGAGCAAATGCTTGCGCCACCTGATCATGATCGGGACTCAGTTGTTGGCCGAGCAGATCACTGTACTTCGGATAGTCGTACATTCCTCGACAGATACGACGAATTTTCCCCTCTTTCGTTAAGGTGGATAAAGCCTTGTCGATATTTATGCTCCCAAAATCGGCGCTAAAATCTTTCGCGAAAAAAGCCCAACCCCTTCCGTGGCCGTAAATTCTATAAAGTATTTTGTTATCAGTTGATTGCATAATTTTTTCTCTGTAGTTTTTTCAGAAAAACATATCACTTTTCCTGAAAAAATCACTCTTTTTGTTTGACTGAACGAATCGAAGCTCCTATAAAATATCTACGGACTGGGATACCCGATCGACTTCAGGCTTCTGCGGATACGTGGAGGCCTTTTGTTTTTTTTACATGACAGACGCCCTCGTCCCGTACCCATAACGTGGATTCGATTGTGAGTCGATGTTGTGAAAGTCGATCAGCTGCACATGATCGGCTTTGGTCTCGCCGCGCGATATCCAGCGGTTACGCCTTCAAAAAAAAGAGTTGTTCGATTTGGTCTTCGGTGATCATTCGGGTCTCTTTCAGTCTCAAAAATTTAATATGGTTATCTACTTAACTCAAGTTGACAGTTTCCTAGAATCAATGACATTCACCACAGAGCCACAGAGCACAATGAGGGATTCAATAAAATCAGTCGGTTTCCCCTGTGCTCTCTGTGCCTCTAGAGAGCACAGCGAACGGGTGGTGAAATAATTTTTGGCTTTGGCTGTCCTCCATTTACTGGTGCCAAGTGCATAACCAGAAAATTTAATTGCCAAGATTCAGTGAACACCTATGATTGCAATCAATACGCTCAGCGCCTCTTCGCAGACCTGTCTGTGTACGCGTCGGTTTTCTTTTTCAGGCCCACAGCTCCCACGCTCGCCAATCTGAAGACCCTATGCCAAATCATGATTTGGCAAGTCCCCTCAAAGCGTCCATCCATGACTTAAAATGTGAACATTCCCTCTCAATAACATTAAGAGAAATTCGTTCTGCCGCACGCGGCCCGTGTGTAGTTTTCTTGTATTTTGGAGACAACATATCTTCGAGTCTTTTCGAGGGTTTAGTGTCGAATCCGTCATTAATTTGTTCTGGGGTCTCAACCGAATCTCTTACTTTTCTAAGGCTTCTCAGACTGGCAGTCCATGTTGGTTCGACAGCACTTAACGCCTCTACATCTGAAAACAATAACCCCTCGAACTCATAGGGTTGAACATAAGGGAGGAAACGGTCTGCGCGGCACCCCACGTGCGCAACAATGG
>JBDNGT010000049.1:0-2799 GCA_041689145.1 Geopsychrobacter sp.
ATACCTCCCATACCGCCCATGCCGCCCATACCACCAGGCATGCCGCCGCCCGCACCGCCGCCATCAGCAGCAGGTTTGTCAGCGATCATCGCCTCGGTGGTCAACATCAGACCAGCGACCGAAGCGGCGTTTTGCAGCGCGCTGCGGGTAACCTTGGTCGGATCAAGAATACCGGCTTCAAGCATGTCGCAGTAGACATCATTGTAGGCATCAAAACCGTAAGCACCCTTGCCCTTGGCAACCATGTCAACCACGATGGCACCTTCGAGGCCGGCGTTGATCGCGATCTGACGCAGCGGTTGCTCGAGAGCACGAATGACCAGGTTGGCCCCGAACTGCTGCTCGCCTTCGAGCTTGAGCTTGCGCAAAGCGGGGAGACAGCGGATATAAGCAACGCCGCCGCCAGGTACGATACCTTCTTCAACCGCAGCGCGGGTCGCGTGCAGTGCGTCCTCGACACGGGCTTTTTTCTCTTTCATTTCGGTCTCAGTCGCAGCGCCAACCTTGACGACCGCAACACCGCCGACCAGTTTGGCCAGACGCTCTTGCAGTTTTTCACGATCGTAATCGCTGGAGGTCTCTTCGATCTGGCTACGGATTACCTTGACGCGGCCGGCGATGGCAGCTTCTTCACCGGCACCATCAATGATGGTGGTGGTGTCTTTGGTGATCACGACCCGCTTGGCAGTGCCGAGCATATCGAGGGTGGCGTTTTCGAGGCTGAAACCAACCTCTTCGGAGATCAGGGTGCCACCGGTCAGGCAGGCGATATCTTCGAGCATCGCCTTACGACGATCGCCGAAACCTGGAGCCTTGACGGCCGAGATATTCAGCGTACCGCGCAGCTTGTTGACGACCAGAGTCGCCAGCGCCTCACCGTCGATGTCCTCGGCGATGATCAAGAGCGGACGGCCTTGCTTGGCGACCGGCTCAAGGATCGGGAGCAGGTCTTTCATGGTGCTGATCTTCTTGTCATAGATCAGGATCAGCGCGTCTTCCATGACGGCTTCCATGCGCTCGGCATCGGTGACGAAGTAAGGCGAGATGTAGCCACGGTCGAACTGCATCCCTTCAACGGTCTCGAGAGACGTCTCCATCGACTTGGCTTCCTCAACGGTGATGACGCCTTCTTTACCGACTTTTTCCATCGCCTCGGCGATGATGTTGCCGATGGTTGCATCGCTGTTGGCAGAAATTGTACCGACCTGAGCAATCTCGGTGTGATCCTTGATCGGCTTGAACTGCTTGACGAGGTCTTCAACCGCCGCCGCAACAGCCTTTTCGATGCCACGCTTGAGCTCCATCGGGTTATGCCCGGCGGTAACCAGCTTAATACCTTCTTGATAGATCGACTGAGCCAGAACGGTCGCGGTGGTGGTGCCGTCACCGGCAACGTCCGAAGTCTTCGAAGCAACTTCTTTGACCAGCTGTGCGCCCATGTTCTCGAACTTGTCTTCCAGTTCGATCTCTTTGGCGACGGTTACGCCGTCCTTGGTGATCAGCGGAGCGCCGTATGATTTGTCAATGACAACATTGCGCCCTTTGGGACCCAGAGTGACCTTGACTGCATCAGCCAGAGCGTTGACACCAACCAGAATTTTACCGCGTGCGTCCTGTGAAAAGAGAATCTCTTTAGCCATGATATTTATTCCTCCACTATTTATGTAGTTGTTGAAATGATCTGGATTAATTTATCCGAGGACACCGAGGATATCGTCTTCACGCATGATCAGGTATTCCTCGCCGTCGATTTTGACTTCGCTACCGGAATACTTGCCGAAGAGTACGACGTCTCCAACCTTGACTTCCATCGGGATCAGCTTGCCATCCTCAGCGATCTTTCCTTTACCGACAGCAATAACCTTGCCTTCTTGGGGCTTTTCCTTGGAGACGGTATCAGGGATGATAATGCCACCCTTAGTAGTGGTTTCCTCTTCGATCCGCTCGACAATGATACGATCCTGCAAAGGTCTCAGTTTCATTTTGCTGCTCCTTTTCTTCTGCAATTACACGATTTATGGCCACCAGATGGCCGGTTCAAGATGACAGAAACCGAACCTGCCGTTCAGGTAGGTCCCGGCTAAAAACGATGTTAGCACTCCTATAAGGACAGTGCTAACATTCGAGATAATAATCGCTTGGGGGGAATTGTCAAGGGATTATTAGCACTCAGCGGAAAAGAGTGCTAAGGGCGAGAAGCCTCGACAGAAATCAGCAAAAAACAATCTCAAGTTCTTTCGCTAGCAGATGGATACGACCGCCGCAACAGGTGCACCTTCATTTGCCATTCAAACTGGCCGCGACACGTAGAAACTCCAACGCCTCGTCCAAACGCGCAATGGAACCACCAAAACCTGCTTGAAAAAGAGTCACCTCGTTCTCGCCGGAAAAACTGAGTAATGAGGGTTTACAACAGGGCGAGGCCAGCGAATTAACCAAAAAAAAGGCATCTTCGGCCCGCAACATCCGCCCACTGATGAGATCACCAACGAGTAACTGCCCTGCCCCGGACCGGTCGCTAAACTGACTCAATCCACAGGCCGCACAGCAGGCAACAGTGAGTGTCCCTTCTCCCCGGAGTAACTCCGTACATTGATGGGGAAGAAGTTGCCGCTGACAGGAAGTACAAAGACTTTCCGTGGCCGTATGACCCCGCCCTTTGGTAACAGCACCACCATGAATCCGCAACAGCAATCCCTGCTTGAGCAGGCTGCGCAGGTCGCGGTGCATGGTCATACGGGACACATTGAGGTGCTGAGCGAGGTCCCCTGCAGAAATCCCTGACTGTCTATCGAGCAG
>JBDNGT010000050.1:0-2407 GCA_041689145.1 Geopsychrobacter sp.
AGTCGGACACGGTTAGCCCCATCGTCGCCAGTATCGCTGCGGCCTCATTTTTCAAATGCTCGTCAATTCGAGCGCGGACAACTTCGTTAGCAGCCATGACATATCTCCATGTAGTTGATTTAATGCCTACAACGTAGCTCATATGGGCTACGTTGTCAACAAAAAAACTCCCCAAACGGGGCGTAAATAACTGGCGATCAGGCTCTATTGTCTAGGTCGGCTTGGGCCTGTAATCGCCCTCTGTTTCTATCTTTTTCAACTGTTCGATTGATCTGTCCGAAGGGGTTTTTTTCGATAACAACAAAAACCCTGTCGCTATTTTTGACATCCTCCTCGCCCTGAAGAGACGAGGATTCCTACGAGGCTACGCCACATGACGCAACCTTTCGGTGGGTTCCTGCTTCATCGAGTGGTCTGATTGCACCGGCTCTCCACAGGCTGTAACGACATGCCCTGCCGCCAACTTTCCATAGAGCTATTATATGATGCAAATAGGGTTTGAGCCATCCCGCAGAGAGTAGAAATATCACCTTATATCCCCGCCGTGAACAGACGGGGTTTTACGGTGTGTTCTGATAAAACGAACCAAAGATTCTTTATTTAATTCCAAAAAATCACCCAGAAGTTCACATGGATAATGAGAATTAGGCCACCGGTGGTGTTGTTTTTCTAAAAAAAAGACCAGCTCCCCAACTGGGATTTTCCACGCATTACCTTTGTAAGCAATAGGGAAGTATTCGCTTTTATCTTCTGGGTCGTTAAGACACTCTTGCAAAACACTATATGAACCAGTACCAAGAAGTTTTGCGGCCTCTCTTAGATTGTAAAACCTAGTTCCTGCCATCAGTCGTTCCTTGCCTCCCCGTAATACTGCCAGTTTATCTCAACAGTGTTACCATCCGATAGAAATTGGGTATTCCCTAGACTTTCTTTAATTGGTATCATACCATAAGAAACAAGCAATGGACTACCCCTCATGACGTTGTAATAAGAGGCACTTTTTTGTATGAGCGTGACAACCCCAGCTTTTCGACCTGGTGACAGGCCTGACATTAAAACAGTTATTCTGTTGTCTGCTCCAGGCCAGGCTGAGGAAAAGGCCGGACGGCCAGCGACCAAACAGACCGGCAAAAACCTGCAATGCGCTATCGAGATCCTTCATGAAATGGATCCGTTGCGCTTTCCTTCGGCCAATCTAGATGACTACACGATTGCCAATGCAGTCGAGGATATTCACTATCGGAAAAAGACAAAGCGCACGGAAGGAAAAGACTCTGAAGTTGTCGCGCCGGCCAATATCGCCCGGATAACGGCCCTCCTGCGCCCGATAGGTACCGTTATTGCACTGGGAGATAAGGCCCAGCTCGCCATCAAATCCTCTAAATTTGCAGGATTGATCGTTGGGGTTGCCCCCCCCTTTACCAAGTAGCCTGAATGGTGGTGTATATGCCAGTCTGAAGTGCAGAGATTCTTGCCGGATTTCAATGCAGCTAATGAGTTCATCTGATAATTTGCGTTTTTCTTTGTCGCACAAGACTGGCCACATGCCGGCAAAGGTAGTGGCTTGCTCTATCAAATATTCTCTTGAAGTTGCGCTGGTTTTGAGATGGTCGATTTCTGCTTGAATACATGGAAGCTCATTTTGTATGTTTTCCTTGCGCTCTTTCAGCGGGAGAAAACGCTCGGTGAAAGATGGCCTGTCGATGGTCTGATCCCCTACAAGGTCAACTAGTGTGTCAATTCTTGCATCGATCTTTTTCATCTCCCTTCGTAGCAAGTCAAGGCGCTCTTGATTTTCGGCTATACTGCCGTCAACATCTTGTTCTGCTCGCAGTTCCTCCGGTCTGATAATCAGCGTGTTGAGAATGCGGAGGAAATGTTCTTCAATGACATCCTCATCTAATTTGAAGTGACATTTTCGACAGCGATATCGGGGGATTTTCATCCCACTATAGGGGCCAACGTACATCTTGGTCCCACAGGAACAGACTAGCTTTCCGCCGAAAAGATAATTACTCTTTTTGGGAGGAGCTTTGGCGTAAGGAGCTGCTCTTTTGGCCAGGAGGGCGTTGACAGTTTCCCAGACTTCCAAGTCAACCAAGGGTTCAACATCGACATAGATCCAGTCTTCCTTGGGCTTATATATCCAGGACTTATTTTCTGTGTTGCTCCGGGTATAGTTTGCTCTTCTTTTTCCTTTGTACGCGGTATCAGTCAGTATTTTCTTTAAGGTTCTCGGGCTGAAGTTACTTTTTCTGGACCTATAACCACCTTCTGTAAGTTTCTGGCACGTGGTTTTGATACGCCCTGTTTCCAGATACAATTCAAAGGCTCGCTTAACAATCGGAACTTCCTCTGGGTTTGGTATGAGCTTTTTATCTTTCCACATATAACCAAAAGGTCCAAT
>JBDNGT010000051.1:0-3011 GCA_041689145.1 Geopsychrobacter sp.
CTTAAATTTCGTCGCCAGCATCAGATAGGTGACTATATTGTCGATTTTTATTGTCATGAACAAAAACTGGTCATCGAACTGGATGGTGAGGTTCACGCTACCGAAGAGCGGATTCAAAAAGACCACAAACGCGACAGCTACCTGACTTCTTGTGGATTTCAGGTTGTGCGCTTCAAAAACAGCGAGTTTCTCAATTCTCCACAACAGGTACTGCAATCCTTCGCTGAAGTTATCACCTCTCCCTCTGGGAGAGGCAGGGAGAGGGTGAACAGGATTCGCGACCGCAGGGGCGAAGTCCTGTTCTTGGACGCTCGCAACCTCGGTTACATGAAAGACCGCGTGCTGCGCGACTTCAAGCCGGAGGATATCGCCAAGATCGCCGATACCTTTCATGCTTGGCAGCAGGGGACAGATTATGCCGACGAGGCTGGTTTCTGCTGCTCGGCGACGCTTGACGAGATTAAGAAGCACGACTTCGTGCTGACGCCGGGGCGCTATGTCGGCGCGGCGGATGAGGTGGAGGACGGCGAGCCCTTTGCCGAGAAGATGACGCAGTTGACGATTCAGTTGCAGGAGCAGTTTGCCAAAAGCGCGGAGTTGGAGGAACAGATTAAAAAATCCCTTCGGGGATTGGGGTTTTTAGATTAGATTTGTGATGTTGTAAACCTATTCGAATCACGAGGTAACGAAATGAGTCTCGACTTTAGCCCACTGGAAAGTGCAATCGGCCAATTAGAAAAAAGTTTGAAATATGCAACTTCTCCGATGGCCCAAGGAGACCATGATTTATTTGAGCAGCTTCGAAACTCTGTCATCCAGTGCTTTGAGTTTACCTACGAATTGAGTCACAAGATGCTCAAGCGGTACATGGAAGAGACGGCGGCGAGCCCGGAAGAGATCGATTTGAGTACCTTCCAGAACATCATTCGGTCTGGAAACGAAAAGGGACTCCTACGCTCGGACTGGTCGCAATGGCGCTCTTACCGCCAAGCTCGAACAGACAGCAGCCATACCTACGATGAAAACAAGGCTGAGGCCGTCTATCAGATAACCCCGGATTTTTTGCAAGAGGCAAAATTCCTCCTTCAGCAACTCACCGAAAGAACTCGTCAGGGATGAACGAAAGACATCCAATGCCAGATGTCGACCTCAATCCTCATGATTGGGAGGAGGTCAAGCATATTTTGATGACCCACGTTCCAGAGTACGACGTTTGGGCGTTTGGCTCTCGTGTCACGTGGACAGCCAAGGCATATTCGGATCTGGACCTCGCGATTATCACTGAGAAGCCATTGTCACTCTCGGATTTGGCAAAACTCAAAGAAGCCTTTGACGAATCAACTATATCCATCAAGATCGATGTGGTCGACTGGGCGTCAACCAGTGGATCGTTCCGTAAGGTCATTGAAAAGAAAAGGGTCTTGCTGCAGAAATCTGTATCAACTAAATCGGGATGGATCGTTGAGAAGTTGATCGATTGCACCTACGACGGGAACCTTTCGTACGGCATAGTCCAACCTGGCCAACATGATCCGAATGGCATTCCAATTGCGCGGGTAAACATCTTCAAGAATGGACAATTGCAAATTGACGATGTCCTCAAAGTTTCTCCTGAAATCGAGAACAAGTACAAACGTACTCGCTTGGTTGGCAGCGAAGTGCTGCTGACCCTTGTTGGTTCAACCGGGCAAAGTGCAGTTGTGCCTAAGGAGATGTCAGGGTGGAATATCGCCCGGGCCGTAGCAGTCATTCGACCAAAAAAGGAGATCGGTGCGGACTGGATTAATATCTGTCTGCAGACCAAGGAGGTTCAGAGATTTCTGGACGAGCGGGCAAATACTACAGTTCAAAAGACCTTGAATCTTGCAGATGTACGGGAGATTCCGATACCAATACCACCCAAGGCGGTCAAGGACAGAATCGAAGCTATCGCCATGGCTTTGACCAACAAAATCGAACTCAACCGCCAAATCAACCAAACTCTCGAACAGATCGCCCAGACCATCTTCAAAAGCTGGTTTGTCGATTTCGAGCCAGTCAAAGCCAAGATCGAAGCAAAAGCCGCAGGCCGCGACCCAGAGCGCGCCGCCATGTGCGCCATCAGCGGCAAGTTTGATCCCGAACTCGACCAACTCCCCCCCGAACAACGCCAGCAACTCGCCGTCACCGCCGCCCACTTTCCCGATGAGCTGGTGGAGTCGGAGTTGGGGTTGATTCCGTTGGGGTGGGAGGTGGGTGCAATCGGTCAGGAAGTTTTGGTTGTCGGCGGTAGCACGCCAAGCACGGCAAACCCTGAATTCTGGGACGGTGAGTTTGCCTGGGTCACGCCGAAGGATTTGTCCGGACAGAGTGAAAAGGTCTTGATAGGTTCTGTGCGGAAGATAACTGCTGCTGGCGTAGGTAAAATCAGTTCCGGCCAGTTGCCGGTCGGTACCGTGCTTCTTTCGTCGCGTGCGCCGATTGGCTATTTGGCACTGTCGATGGTTCCCGTTTCGATCAATCAGGGCTTCATCGCCATGCGCTGCGATAAGCGCCTTCCAAACACTTACGTTTTGCAGTGGACCACGAACAACCTCGATGCCATCAAACAACGAGGCAGCGGCACAACGTTCGCCGAAATCAGCAAGTCTAACTTCCGGCCCATGACTGTTCTCGTGCCTGATGTGGCGACTCTTAGTGGTTTCCAGCAACTCGTTATGCCACTGTACGAACAAATCACAATCAATTCGCGTGAAGTTGAATCCCTCGCCACCCTCCGCGACACACTGCTCCCTAAACTCCTCTCCGGCGAGCTGTCGGCAGATGAATGCGAACGAGAGACGATCTCTGGTGGTTAGGCCGGGTGGTCCGGGGGTAAGCTTGGGGTTGCCAAACAAAAGGCCAGTCCCCGTTACGCAGTGACCGGCCGAACTCCTAGCACAACCTGCATAGCGTGTTACTAGAATTGGTCAACAAAACCCTTGCGATATGTTATATACAATCTTTCGGAAAAACGAACTATTAGGTGTTGA
>JBDNGT010000052.1:0-5315 GCA_041689145.1 Geopsychrobacter sp.
CACACATTGACAAGATTTACGATAAACCAGACATCGAAACAGCCACCCCATTGGTGGGGTGGCCGTTCCAACTTTGCAGAACTTGTGGGAACAGACACATGTTCGATAACCGCCTCCTCTAAATTCAATCTGAGACAAATTCAAAACAAGCTCGTCTGGATTCGGAGTGACGCTCACGGCTTATTGCTAATGACTGGACACCTGTCATAGTCAAGGGTGAAAGCACTTACTATAGTAGCCGAGACTTCTAATTATGAGGCACTCATTTTGGATGATGAGATTCAAAAAAATACCAGTGGGGCAAAAGAAAATTTAAACATACCATCCGACGGGCAGTCGCGGGATGAGGTGGAAGTCTGGAAGGACAGATATCTCCGTCTGCTCGCTGACCTAGATAACACCAAGAAACGGCTGGCACGTACCTCCGCCCAGGAGGTTGAGACCCAACAGGAATCCATGCTGAAAGATCTCTTGCCCATTGCGGATGGTCTGGACCTCGCCTTGCGGCATACGTCACGTGAAGAGGATAGCCGGAACATTCTGCAGGGGATTGAGTTGAATCGAAACCTTCTTGAAAAGTTCTTTAGCAAATACAATGTCGAAGAGATGGAAGCTTTGGGCCAACCATTTGACCCGAACCAACACGAAAGCTTAGGTATGATCCGGTATCCCAGTGTCGCCCCCAACACCGTAGTACGGGTGGAGCAGAAGGGTTATCTGCGCAGTAGCAAGCTGTTACGTCCTGCGCAGGTGATCATCGCCTCGCATTGATTCGACAGATTCTTGAAATTGAGTTTATAAGTTTCACCCCGTACTGACACGAGTCAATTGGAAAAGCATGGAGTATAAGGATTATTACAGAATTTTGGGTGTTGATCGAAAAGACAGCGCCAAAGAGATTAAAAAAGCCTACCGCAAGCTGGCTCGAAAATACCATCCAGACATCAACCCGTCAGATGCTGCTGCTGCAGCCAAATTTCAGGATATCAACGAGGCCAACGAAGTCCTTTCTGATCCTGAAAAACGCAAGCAATACGACCGCCTTGGTTCTCAGTGGCAACAGTACCAGCAAGGTGGCGGAAAACCCGAAGATTTCAACTGGGGCGAGCGAGCGGCAGCAGGCCCACAGAATTACAGTTATCGAACGGTCAATCCCGAGGAATTTGAAGAGTTGTTCGGAACAGATGGCGGTTTTTCCGATTTTTTTACCAGCCTGTTCGGCGGCACCAGACATCAACAAAGCCATGAAGGTATGGGGAAACAGCAATTCTCTCAACAGACACGACCACTACACGGAGGACACCTCGAACATTCTCTCCGGGTCAGTCTTCATGAGGCATTCCACGGCACAAAGCGGGTTCTGGAGTGGGAAGGTGGTCGCAAAATTGATGTCAAAATCCCCCCCGGGGTCAATACGGGATCCCGAGTAAGGCTCAAAGGACAGGGAGGTGCGGGATCTGGTGGAGGAGCGTCGGGAGATCTGTTTCTGACCATTGAGGTTTTCCCCGATAAGCGTTTTTTGCGCGACAACGATGATCTTGAAATCACGGTTCCGGCAGATTTGTTCACCATGTTATTAGATGGCAAACTCTCGATCCCCGGCATCGACCGTACGGTGAAGCTGCCTATCCCACCGGAAACCCGAAATGGACGAATTTTCCGGTTGCGCGAATTAGGGATGCCAAAAATAAAGCATCCTGGGCAACGCGGTGATCTTTACGTCACCATAGAAACAGTTCTGCCAGAAAAGCTGACCGCTAAAGAAAAGGCTCTGGTTGAACAGTGGAAATCCATGCACTCGTCGTAGTGTTTGCGACCAGTTGGTCCATTCTAATCCGACTGGTGAGGAGAAGGGCATGAAGAAATACCCGATTGCTGTTTTTTGCCATGATCCAGAAGCTCACTTTGAATATCGGATTGTCGCCCGCATGGCAAGAGTATCAGAGGATTTCATCCTTCAATGCGAGCATGATGAGTTGATCACTGCACGTACCATGCTGCATGGCGCTAAGGGGTTGAATCCTGCGGATGTCAAGAAGCTTAAGCTCATTCGCTACCTGCACCAGGATATGGGACTGTCCCTGGACGCCGTAGATTTCGTGTTGCGCTATCGGAAGCGACTTGAGATGATGGAACGTCAGCTAGATGAAATGGCGCAACAACTCCGTCAAAAAGAACTGGATCACCAAACTGAAGTCCTGAAGTTTGGTCGCCGTTTGTCACAGTTGATGGACGAAGAGTAGGTCCTTAATACAGCGGCGGTATTATTTAATCACCATCAATCAGACGTGAAAACGGCCACCTCAGAAATGGGGTGGCCGTTCTTGTATTGCAGGGATTGCAAGCAAAAATCAACCGCTTCGATCAAATTCACACTCTTCATTCAATGCAGAAATATATAATAAGACACTCATCTCTTTGACATCACCTGATGACTGCGCTAGCTTAGCAAGCGTCTGATTTATATAGGTATCTGAGAATACAGGAGGTACGACGAAAGATGACGACAGGCCAGCCGAAAAGAAGTGGGTGGCTTGTTTTGTTTTGAACTGTCTAAGAATGGGGAATCTTACAGAAACACTACACAGGAGATGAATCATGAAGATAGCCGTCATCCTTGGCAGCCCCCGCGGCATGAAGGGCAACACCGGTCGCCTGCTGGAAGAAGTTCTAGCGGGGCTGAGCAAAGACGCAAAGCCCGAGTTGATCGACCTCTCGAGACAGAGAATACTCCCCTGCAACGGTTGTGATCATTGTCACAGGACCGGAACCTGTCACCTCAAAGACGACTACGAAACCATCAAGCAAAGTCTGCTGACCTGTGACGGTTTCATCCTGGCGAGCCCCAACTACATCTTTAGTGTCACAGCGCAACTCAAGGCTCTGTTTGACCGCAGCGGCAATATTATTCACTGTCTCATGCTTGAAGACAAGTATGGCGCAGTCGTGGAGACTTCCGGAGGGGGAGAAGACGATGAAGTCATTGGTTACATGGCCCGCTTCATCAATTCGACCGGTGCTCAATCCGTTGGCGGCATTGGCTCACCCACGGTAGGCGACCGAACCTTCCCAGATGAGGAGATACTGTTTGATAAAGCGCGTGCGCTGGGCAGTGAACTCTGTCGCTGCATCAAGGAAGCGGAATACTTCCCCAATCAGGCTGAATATCTTCTGGCCTTCAAATCCCGCATGAAAAGACTTGTTGAATACCAAAAAGAAAACTGGACTGCGGAACAAAGTTACTGGCAGGAAGATCTCGCACAGTGAGCACAGTCAGTCACTGGTGAATTGACCACCATCTCTTCAGAGAACAGTTTATTGGTGATCACGACCTATAGAACACAGAAACCCCTTCTGGTGATCCGGACGGGGTTTTCTCGTAATGCAGGGTATTTAGTAATTCCTGATCCACTGAGGTTTTTGCTTTAAAAATAATACAACACAAAATCCAAGACTTTTTCTCCTGTCAAAACTTCTCCTTTTGATAATCGAAGGAATCTTCCAGATCAAAGAGGTTGTCAGTTCTCGCAGTCGGCAGTGAAAGGTCAAATAGATTCAAATCCCAACATCCCCCCCTTTTTTTTTATAAAATTATTCGTCCGCCGATCCGCTGGATCAGTTCTTCATCTAAACGGCGTAACTGTCGCACCTGAACAACCTTGATGCCATAGCTTTCACAGCGGATTCGGTCGATCTCAGGTAGTTTCAAGTAACTGACTAGCATCGCTTTACCGAAAGTACCGCCGACTAAATCACGGAGGGTGTCCAACCGGTATCCAGCTTCAATCGCTCTGGTCTCAGCTGGTCGTTCTTTACTGAAACGGCTGAGGTCGGCTGTTTTACACTCGATAATATGCAGCTGATTACGGGCGGTAAAGGCAAGATCAATTTCATTACTAACCCCCTGAGAACTGATTTTTGCATTAGGTTCTAAATCGGCTATTCTGCCAGCTTTTCTTAGTTTTTGAGCGACCCCCAAGCAATGTTCTTCCAACCAACCACCATTTGCATAAAAACGAGCATTTTCATCGCGAAAAAGAATTTGGCCGCGATCGACAGCGAGCAAACCCGCTTGCTGAAACAGATCAATCACCTCATCCAAAACCACTTGTTCTTTGATCCTCTGAATATCGACCGGCAGGGTTAACTTATTTTTCGCTTTGGCCGCAATATAATTCAGAGCTGATAAAGCTTTGGCCAATTTCTCGGCATTGCTAACCAGCTGCGTCGTGAGCAGACCATGTTGCCTAGGTATCTGTTGAGTCCCACGTTCGACAATGTCATAACCCTGCGCACGAAAGGCCGCTTTCACATTCAAGATTTCTGGCAATTGAATATCTTCGATATCCGGGTACAGATGGATAATCCGTTGATCACGGCTATCCAGGTAAAAAACCGGAATTTCAAAATGACGAGCGACATCGAAGGCCGCAAGTACCATCACTTTTGTCCCCCCGGTCAGATTAATAGCCAAAGATCCGGCAAGGTCAGAAACCAGTTGAAGGCTGGCCTCCCGAATAGCCTCAAAACCGTAGGCTTGAACCTCGCACGTCGAAACCGAACAACCACGCGTCCGCAAATTCTGTTCTAAAATCAGCGCACGAGATCGCATCGCAGGCGTAACAAGCAGGACAACATTTTTCGGCTGGAATCTCTCAAGAAACACCGGCAAAAGATTTGCCAAGGACTGGTCGGAGACCAAACAAATGTGTGTATCGTAGCGCATTATATCTCTTTATCCCCTTCCTGTTCTTGCTGCCATGCCTGAAGAATTAATTCCAATTGCTCTTTTTTGCGACTGACGCCCCGGCACCCTGCAGCATCCGCACGGCAGAGTTCAACCAGCAGATGGAATCTCGCATCAGCGCAGAAACGCCGTTGCCGCAGGCTGAGACGACCGGTCCCGGCATACTGCCAACTCGAAGCAAAATGATGGTTTTTAACCAGCCAGACGACATCTGCGACCAGGTCCTCACGATCAAATCGGATAAGCACCTGTGCCGCCAAGGTTGCCGAGAGTCGGTCATGCCCCCAGGCGCGCCAGCGACCATCGAAAAACCGTGTTTTCTCTGCCTTGCCCAGGTCATGCAGAGCGACCCCCCATACCATCCGTTCATCCGCCCAGGGGGATAACGCCTTTAACGCCAGCAGCGTATGGACAAACACATCCCCTTCCGCGTGGTACTCAGGAGGCTGGGGCACCCCCTTCAATGCGAAAACCTCAGGGAGAATAGAGACCAACTGATCGCTGTTACACAGATCGAGCAATTCATCTCGGGTCATTATTCAGGCAATCTCGGAAAATCGGGCAGCTC
>JBDNGT010000053.1:0-2467 GCA_041689145.1 Geopsychrobacter sp.
GATGCGAGCACCACGGCACTGGTGGTTGTGCGACTGACCCCTTCGGCCCCGAAGCCACCGCTCCGTTCCCAATGCAGAAAATAGCCCTTAGCCGTTGAAATCCAGACGATCAGCAGACCGAAAACCAAAGACTTGACCAACCCCATTTCGATATCGTTCCAATCAACACTCTGATACATCCCCTGAAAATAGGTGCCACCGTTAACCCCAAGCATCAATCCGCCGACCAAATATCCGCCAAAGATACCAACAACATCAAAAATTGCGGTCAGTAGAGGCAGGCTGAGGACTGCCGCAATAAACTTCGGCACCATTAGATAGCGGTAGGGATCTACCGCCATACACTCGAGGGCATCGATCTGTTCGGTGTTGCGCATGATGCCAATCTCGGCGGTCATTGCCGACCCGGATCGTCCAATCACCATCAACGCCGCTAAGACCGGACCAAGTTCACGCAGCAGGCTGAGGGCTACCGCTGAGCCGAGCAGCCCTTCAGAGCCAAATTTTCGCAGGGTATAGTAGCCTTGCAGCGCCAGCACCATCCCGGTAAACCCACCGGTAAAGAGAATTACAAAGATGGAGCGGGCTCCGATAAAATTGATCTGCTGGATAACCGGGGAAATCCGATAGGGTGGAGTCACGACCCGCCGAAGACATTGAACCAGAAAAATTGTCATCCGGCCGGCGTGTTCTAGGTAGTAGAGAGTATAATCCCCAATTTTTTCAAACAGAAACAACATAGCAGTTCCAATTATTCACTAAAATCAACTAATTTTCCCGCAGTTAATAAAAACGGAGATCGCGGCCGACCGATAACTTGCAGACGCAGCACCTCGAACTGCTTGCCATCCAACTCGGCAAAAAATTGCTCGACTGCAGCCGCCTCACTTAGCCCGCCAGGATGCCCCGGATAGACCACAACCACAATTCGCCCACCTGGAGAAAGGATAGCACAACTGGTTTGAAGTGCGGACAAAGTGGTGCCGGGTTTGGTCACAAGATCCTTGTCTCCGCCGGGGAGATAGCCAAGGTTGGCAATAATTGCGCGCGGTGCTATTCCACTCCATGCGACAAGTTCGGCATGATCACCCCTAACCAGACTCACGCCGAAAGGTAAGGGGGATATTGGTGTTTCTAAGCGACTGACAACTATCCCCTGCTGTTTAAGACGCTCGGTACTGCTATCCATCGCCACTTCTTGAAGATCAAATGCCAAGACACGACCGGAAGGCCCAACTGTCTGGGCCAGCATAAGGGTATCATAGCCATGACCTGCGGTAAGGTCTACGGCAAAATCTCCAGTAGAAAGCACCTCCTTTAACAGCTGCTGACTCCAAGTCACAACATTTGTTAAAGACCGACACATGGGCTATAGCTCTGATTTTTCAAGTTCACCGCGCACCTTGATTTTGGCATCGATCAACTGGCGATGAGAGAGCCCGATCAAACTTCCAAGCTGGCGCAGCATCGCTTCTTCATGAGCATCCAGGTGCCCATCGGCAAAAGCCAGGTGCCAGAAGGCCTCAATGATTTGCTCTTTTTCCGGCTGGCTGAAGTTACGGTTAATCTGGCTGGTAAACTGATGAAGACCGGCACTCTGACGCTTGGTTTTTTCTGCCAACTGCATCAATTCTGCACACATCTCAGTATCAAGCGCAAAGCGCTGCCGGAGTAACCCATGGATCAGCGCCTCCTCTTCAGCACTGAACTCACCGTCGGCGTTCGCTACCTCGAGCAGCAGAACCGCAGCGGCAAGCGGGATACGGTCAGGCCGGGGTGCAGGTTCGCTCGGGGCCAAAAGTGAAAATATTTTTTTTAACATAGTTGGATCCAATCTTTCTGAAGCTTAGGTCCAATAACAAATCACCCGAGCTTTTTCAAGGGTAATCATTCCACCCTGCATCAACTGATCAAACTGTGGGATAATTTGCTGAATTTTCTCCCTTACAGCTGCCTGGCCAGCATCATCCCGGCTGCGACAAAAGCGAGGCAGAACAGTACATTTAATATCACATTTGCACCAGCCTGCATCAGGCTCCCTTCCTCAATCAGTTTCAAAGTTTCATAGGAAAAGGTCGAGAAGGTCGTAAATCCGCCCATAAAACCCACGGTTAAACCGACTCTGAGCCCAACAGGCAAAAGCGTGCTGCGCAGGCCAAAAGTCATGAGGAATCCAAGCAAAAATGAACCACCGATATTAACGACCAGTGTGCCATAAGGCAGGGAACGCCCCAACAAGCTATAGGCCCACCCAGACATCAGATAGCGAGCGATACAACCCAACCCGCCAAAAAGGCCGATCCATAGAATCTGCATAGATACTCTCCAGCCTGCTGCCAATGGAAGGACTGTATTATCGAGTGATTCTAAGCAACTGTCAAATCTTCCTCATCAAAAAAAACCTTCTGTTTAACAACCTATGTTTCGACAAAATCAACAGCTACATAATTTCACCTTGCTCTTATCC
>JBDNGT010000054.1:0-4559 GCA_041689145.1 Geopsychrobacter sp.
CATGCAGGCGGCATCCACCAGTTCATGGTGGAGGGCAATGTCCGGGAATTGCGGCGCAATCTCGGCAAAAACCTCGCAATAGAGTTCGCCCCAGTGCGGCAGAGCATTCCGTTTGGTAACAAGGCACACCTGGGCCTGAGATTGACCGCCGCGATCATCGCTATAGGTTCGCACGATCCGCTGCCCCTGTCGGCGCTCTTCCAGCCGCTGCTCGGCTCGGCGAAAGGCGTAGCGTATGAGCCGCTCGGTGCCGTAACGGGAGAAGACCTCAATCTGGGTGGCGATTTCGAAGGGCGTACCCCGATGCAGGCGCCCGCCCTGGTTAACATACTCCCCTTCGCTGTTTTCCCGAATCACCAGCATGTCGACCTCTCTGGCGCGGGGATCGGCAAGATATTGGCGGGCGCCCTTGAATAACAGGGCAGGCCTTTCGCAGGCCCAGAGATCAAACCCCTTCCGAATTTCCAGGAGCGGCGCCAAGGAAACTCCATCGGAAACGAGATAGCGGTCGGGGTCGTTTCTTGGACCGGGGTCGCCTAGGGCGCCGAGCAGGATTGCGTCATATTTTCTGAGTTGCGCCAAGCCATCAGCCGGCATCATGGCCCCGTTTTCCCGATGCCATACAGTACTCGGCCAGGGCAGCTCTTCCCAAGTCAAATCAAGTGGGCCGTCCGCGCGCAAAACCTCGAGGCTGGCCAGGGTCGCCGCCATCACCTCCGGTCCGATGCCGTCTCCAGGAATAATCGCGATCTGCCATTTTTTTTGCTGACTCATTTTAAACTCCATAACGAGGACTCGAGCGACAGCAGTCTGCTGAGCGACAGATGAGTCGTCTCTGGCCGTGTAGCCGAGTATTCCAGGGGGAGAGCATTCCATACCACGCATGGACAATGCCGTTTGCCGTTCGAACTATTCCGACCCCATACAAAGATATTTTACTTCCATGAATTCATCGAGCCCGTACTTGGAGCCTTCGCGACCCAGGCCGGACTCCTTGACGCCACCGAAAGGGGCGACAGCGTTGGAGATGAGTCCTTCATTGATGCCGATCATCCCGGCTTCGATCCCCTCAGCCACTCTCCAGATCCGGTGGATATTACGGCTATAAAAATAAGCAGCGAGTCCGTAAGGAGTATCATTGGCCAGCCGGATCGCTTCATCTTCGGTCTTGAAGCTCATGACTGCGGCAAGGGGGCCAAAGGTCTCCTCTTGACAGATTTGCATGCCTGGCTTGAGACCGGTAATCAGGGTGGGTTGTACATAACCCCCGCCCTTCGGGTGAGGCTTGCCCCCGGTTATGACCTTGGCGCCCTTTGCGACAGCATCCTGCAGGTGCGCTAAAACCTTCGCGGCGGCGGCGGGATTAATCAATGCCGACTGATCAATTTCAGAGTCCAACCCATCACCGACCCTTAATTTGTCGATCGCTATCTTGAACTTCGCGACAAAGGCGTCGTGGACGGTCTCCTGAACGAGAAACCGGTTGACACAGACACAGGTCTGGCCGGTATTACGAAACTTCGACAGCATGGCGCCTTCAACCGCCCGGTCCAGATCGGCATCATCAAACACCAGAAAAGGCGCGTTCCCACCGAGCTCAAGCGACACCTTTTGGAGGTGTTGAGCGCACTTGGCCATCAGCCTGCTGCCGATCTCGGTCGAACCGGTAAAGCTTATTTTGCGCACGATATCGCTGGCGGTGAGTGTATTGGAAATCTGTTCGGCATTCCCTGTGATGACATTGAATACGCCGGGGGGGAGTCCAGCTCGTTCGCCAAGCTCAGCCAGAGCCAAAGCTGAAAAAGGGGTGGCGGAGGCTGGTTTTACGATCATCGTACATCCGGCGGCAAGGGCTGCCCCCGCCTTGCGGGTGATCATCGATGACGGGAAGTTCCAGGGCGTTATGGCGGCAGTTACGCCGATCGGTTGCTTAATCACCAGGATATGCTGGTCGGCTCTGGCGCCAGGAATGGTATCCCCGTATGCGCGGCGGCTCTCCTCGGCAAACCACTTTATAAATGAGGCGGCATAGGCAATTTCCCCTTTCGCTTCAGCAAGGGGCTTCCCCTGTTCCAGCGTTAAAATACAGCCGAGATCCTCCTGGTGGGCCAGCATCAGATCATACCAGCGATATAAAATCTCGCTGCGCCCCGCTGCCGTCGTTTGGCGCCAGAGGCTAAAGGCCGTATTCGCGGCATCGATCGCTTTTTGAGTCTCCTTTGCCCCCATTTTGGGCACAGTCCCGAGCAGTCCTTGATGTGCCGGGTTGTCGACGTTGAGTGTTTCACCCTGCTCAGCGTCGGCCCAGGCACCGTTGATGTAACATTGCTCGCGAAACAACAGGCTATCCTTAAGGTCTTGCACTGTCATGTCAGATCCTTTTTGAATATAAAGGGGCAGTTTTCGTGAAATTTTTAAAGTTCCGCCCTATCCATGTGGCTTTAGACAATTACAAAATCTGAGCCAAAAAAATAAAGTAAATAAAATCAGTTGCTTAGATTGTTTCATGGAAAACCTTCCAACGGTCGACTGCTTAAATGCCTATCAAATCGATAATTACTATCATTTTGATAACAACTGTATATTTATTGACTGCCCCGATTATCCTCGCCCAGGGGTAAATTTTGGTATACTCACCCCTGAAAAATATCATTATGATAAACGTTAAGTGCAATTCACCTGCCGGATGCCAGGGGTCCAGGCCTTCCCGCGGTCGGCGTGACAGCGTCTTTGCAGCCGGTGGCGACAGTAGATTGAATCCGAGGAAGACTACTCCACCCAATCCATCCTCAAACAGAAGAGAGAGATGAGAGCATAACGCTACGCTGTAGAACGGATAATTGGCGTTTTATATCAGGGATTATCAGGTAGGAAAATCGTCGGTTGCGCAGTATCAGTAAGACCGCCTAAGTAACGCGGAAAGAAAATATCTGACACCAAGCACTAGGAAAGGGGACGCAGTCGGCAATGCGCCAACATTTCGTCAGGTTGCACAAATCCTGTCCGGCCATGTTCAGACCCGCGACTGCTTACCGGTCATCTCAACTATGACCAGTCGGAAAACGGTCGTCCCCTCAATGGCCTGCTGCGGAAAATCGAACGTCCCCTCCCCGTACTGGGCCATCAGCAGCTTCAGCGCCGAGCGTTTCGACTCCAGATCCGCGACGAACTCGATCCGGCCGTGACCAACCACCGAGCGGAAACGCGCCCCCCAGTTGCACGCCTGTTCACCCGCTACGATTCCCAGGTCGATGGCCACCGTAAAGCCGACCAGCGGGTTAGCGTGCAACAGCGCGATCTTGTGCCCTTCGGCCGCCGAGTGGAAATAGAGCGCCCCACCGCGATACCCGTAACTGAGCGACACGATATAAGGGGCCGGGACATCAGAGATCGCCAGTTGGCAGACCTTCCCCTGCCAAAAAATTTGTTCGAGACCGGCCAAATCAGTAACAGCTTTTTCACGACGACGCATGATTTCAACCCATGGGCAAAGGAGAGCGACTCTCAACAAGAATCTGACATTTTATGACTATAGCGCTGCAGAACCCTGAATAACAAGCGATTCCAGTGTCTCACTGCTGTGCGGACATCCATAAAGAAGGGACGCACCCGTTAACGGGGTCGCGTCTCTTGTCTGCACCATAACCTGCTGATTTTTTAAAATCAGTTTGTAACTCGTTATTCCTGCTCTTTGCTCAGAGGCGCTGAAGCCTCCTCCGGCTTGGGACGCATTTCCTTCGGCATTTTAGTACGATGCCCAGGCTTGGCCAAGATTTCCAGATAAAAGGTTTCAAGCTGTTGTGCTTCGGCCTGAGAAATAAACTTGTTGATATCGGACAGATGAATAACCTCACTCGTTGCCTCATCAGCACCGTACCTGCAGTCAAAATCCCAAAAATCGACGTTGGCCGGAAGAGTCTTCCCCCGTTCCCGCTTGATATATTTCTTAACCTCAAATTTGATGGCTTCGACGAGCCTTGGACCTTTGATCTTAGGATGGGACATTTTAAACGTTTTTTTCATAGCGATTCCATAAGGGGAGATTTACATCATTATAAACAACCTGCATTTTCGACATGATATCATCACAGGCCATTTTTCCAAATCATTTCATTTCACCGACCTGATTATCGGATTCTGCCCTCAGATTCGGGCCGCGCTCCGCGACTGACCCTCAGACAACCTCTGGTTGGCAGTCGCCCTGCCGAGGGTGGCGCAGTAACGGAAACGATCGGCTGGGGCGGCCCGATCGTAATGAACACTCAGCAAGAGTTAGAGCAGGCGTTTAGAGAATTTGAGAATGGCACTTTCATCAAGCATGGTTGAACCGTTCAGCGTGGAAATGCTCAATTAGGGCTCTGATAGCGAAATAAGTTGATTATGTTTCCCACCGCCCTTTGTCGCAAAACTCTTTAGACAAGTGAGATTTGCACGAAAACCTTTTCTGAAACAACTTATGAGACACACGCCAAGCAGGATCATGGATGTATCATCACTTTCGATATTCCAGATAAGAAAACGGCCACCTCAGAATATGGGTGGCCGTTCTTGCTTTGCAG
>JBDNGT010000055.1:0-10792 GCA_041689145.1 Geopsychrobacter sp.
CAGCGTTCCGTTTGCCGATGACCTGCTGGTCGTCACGCTCCAGGGTGACAAAACCAGGTGCGGGCGGGGTGAGCGGCAGGTGCAGGCGGGGGATGCTTTTCTCTGGCAGATGATCGATGAAGAGGACCAGCTTCTGCAGAAAATAGTTCAGGTTGACCAGAACCAACAGCTCCCGCTCTTCGATCAGCTGGGGCAGGCGTTCCCTCAGATAGGCGTCGGCCTGCTCCAGGGTCGTGGGCAAGGGGAGCACGACCTGTTGAGCGTCGGTCGAAACCGCTTCCGTAGCGGGTGGCGGCACCGGGTTACGCGGCGGCAGCGGCATCCGCTTGGGACGATCCGCCTGATGTTGTGCAAGATCAGGCGCGGTCGCTAACTTCTGGACTTTGTCTTTTCCCAGCGAGGGGAAGAATTCATCCAGCCGGTCGTAGAGTAACCAGCCAGCAAACGAGACCGTCAAGACGACCAACAATAGCAGAGCAAAGCTTTTTGGTTTCATCGGCTTCCCTCACCTTTCTTTTAATTAAAGTTTAGGCCAGCAACACCAATTGGTCAATGCTCGTCAAGGTTTTAGCTGGAAAATCGCCTATGCCTAGCGACGACGCTGCAGCTGTGAGAGCTCTTCCTTAAGTCGGAGATAGCTGTTCAGGCGGTATTCATCAAACTGCTGGGCTGTCATGGCGGCTTGAACCGCGCAACCGGGTTCAGTTCGATGGCCGCAATCCGAAAAGCGACACTTCAGGGCCAGGGTCTCGATATCCGCAAACGACTCGGCGAGATCCTCCTCCTCACCCCAGAGGTGCAGTTCGCGCATCCCCGGGTTGTCCATCAACACCCCACCCCCGCTCAAGAGAAAGAGTTCACGATGGGTCGTCGTATGCCGCCCCTTACCCACCGCAGTGCTGACCGCTGCGACCTTCTGGCGTTCTTCATCGAGCAGGGCATTGATAATAGTCGATTTTCCGACCCCGGAGGAGCCGAGAAAAGCCAACGTTTCCCCGGCTCGGGAATAGAATTTAAGCCGCCCAACCTGCTCGCGATTTTTCGCACTGATCCGCTCGACCGGAGAATTCCCGGCGATGGCAATCACCTGTTGCCGCTGCAGTTCGGACTCATGGCTTAAGTCCGCCTTGTTCAGCACCACCACCGCTTCCGCGCCGCCGGCATTCACCAGGGTCAGGTACCGTTCTATGCGACGCAGGTTAAAATCTTGATCAAGCCCGCAGACAATGAAGACCCGTTCCACATTGGCGGCAATCACCTGCTGCTCGATCCGTTCACGCCCCTTCCCTTTGCGGCGACCCGGCAGATTACGGGCGAAAGAGGAGAAACGTTCGAGGATGGCATGAATCACCCCGCGCCCCTCTTCAATCTGCGGCTCAACCACCACCCAATCGCCAACCACCGGCAGATCCTGACGCCCATCGGCCTGATGGCGCATCTTGCCGGCAAACCGCACCGTCAATTCCCCCTCGCGGCAGACCACCCGGAAATAATTTTTTTCGCCGCGAATGACCCGTGCCGGTAGCAATCCCTGCTGAGAAAAAGGGAAAAACTTTTGGGCAAATTTGTCATTCCAGCCGTAGTCTTTAAGGTTCATGGCGCTAAGATTAGCATGAAGCTGAACGGCGGTGATACCTGAATTACTGTTCATTCACCACAGCAGCGTTGCGGGCTGAACCTGCCAAAGGAAGAGCGCGAGCATGGCAGGTCAAAGAGTGCCATCCTGCCCAGAGGTTTGGACAAGATGGCACATGGGGACATGCCAGGAGGTAGAATCAGTCAAGCTCGTCGTCGGCCTCTGGTTCTTCGACGGGCTTTTTCTTGCCGAAGAGCCGCGCAACAATGATCCCGACCTCGTACAGGAGGATGAAGGGGATGGCGATCGACGCCTGCGAAAACATATCGGGTGGAGTCAGAACGGCACCGATGACAAACGCCATCAGCAGGGCAAACTTGCGTTTACTGGCCAGCCATTTGTAATCGACCACCCCCATGCGGGCGAGAAAAAATATGACAATCGGCAGCTCGAAGACCATACCGAAGGCGAAGAGTAAGCGGGTCGACAGGGTCAGGTAAGAGCCCATCGACAGCATGGCGTTGATCTCGCCACCGCCACCACCGGTGCCGAACTGCACCAGAAAGGTGAAAATTGTCGGGAAGACAAAGGAAAAACCGAAATAGGTGCCGAGCCCGAAACAGAGACAACTGGACATGACAAAGGGAACGGCAAAAAGCTTCTCGTTCTTGTAGAGACCGGGCGCAACAAAACCCCAGAGCTGCCACAGGATCACCGGCATGGCGACCAGGACACCAGCCACCGCCGCCACCTTCAGATAGGTAAAAAAGGGCTCGGTCGCTTGAATAAAAACCAGCGAGCTCCCCTTGGGTAGGGCCTGCTGGACCGGTTCGGAGAGGATCTTGAACAGCTTTTCTGCCACCGAATAGCAGCCCACAAAGGCCACCAGCCAGGCGATCGAGGCAATCATCAAACGCTTGCGCAACTCCTCGAGGTGCGAGGTCAGCGGCATTTCACTAAACATCCGCCTTCTCCTGCGAAGTCTCGCCCTTTTCATCCTTATCCGCTGCGGCCACGCCATTGCCACCATCGCCAACTGTGTCGTTTACAGCGACTGAGGCCTTGTTCGCACCACTTGAATCAGTGTCTGGATCGATCTTGCCGTCGACATAGGGGTTGTAAGACTGCTCAGCCCCGGGCGGGGTCAGCTTCCCTTCCTTCAGCAGGCGATCCTTGGTCTCGGAGACCCGGGTCTCTTCCTGAAGAGTATTCTTAAATTCGTCCGTGGCACGCTTGAACTCGGAGAAGCCTTTGCCCAGGGCACGGGCTAATTCGGGGAGTTTTTTAGGGCCGAGAACCATCAGCGCCAGAGCGCCGATCAGCAACAGTTCGGTCATGCCGATTCCAAACATGGGAATCCTTTCGAAATAGGTACAAAACTGGACTCAGACCCCAGAAAATCTGTGCCTGAATCTGGCCGAGAATAGCGGGTTGCCCGGCACTCTGTCAAGCAGATGTGAGGGGTGAAACAATTGACTTAGCAGGGGGTTTGGTCTAGCATTATCAGTCTGTCCCCTATACTGAAAACGATAGGAAATAGTTCAGATGACTCAGGATCAGATCAAGGCTCGAATTCTTCAGCTGGCCGAGGAACATAACGCCCTGCTGATGGCTCATAATTACCAACGCGATGAGATTCAGGAGATCGCTCATATCACCGGTGATTCCCTCGCGCTGTCGATTGAGGCGGCTCGCACCGACAAAGAGGTCATCGTCTTCTGCGGTGTGCACTTCATGGCCGAGAGCGCCGCCCTGCTCAGTCCAGAGAAGACCGTTCTACTCCCCCGCCATGATGCCGGTTGCCCGATGGCCGATATGGTTACCGCCGCGGGTCTGCGTGACATGAAACAGAAACACCCCAAGGCCACAGTCGTCACCTACGTCAACTCTAGTGCAGCGGTCAAAGCCGAAAGCGATATCTGCTGTACCAGCTCGAACGCGGTCAACGTGGTGCGCTCCCTTAAGAGCAACGAAGTCCTGCTGGTTCCCGATCGCAACCTCGGCCGCTACATCGCCAGCCAGGTCGACAAGATCTGCCATATCTGGGACGGCTTTTGCCCGACCCACGAACGGTTGAGCGTGGCTCAGGTCGAACAGGCGCGTGAGGCCCATCCCGCTGCGATCTTCATGGCTCACCCCGAATGCCCTCCCGAAATCCTGGAACTGGCTGATCACATCTGCTCAACCAGCGGCATGTATGAGTATGCAGCCAAGAGCAGCGCCAAGACCTTTATTGTCGGCACCGAAATGGGGATTCTCTACCGGCTGCGCAGCGAAAATCCCGACAAAATATTCATCCTGCCGAGCGATGGCCTGATCTGTCCGAACATGAAGTTGACCTCGCTTGAAGATCTGCTTGAATGCCTCGAGACCATGGGGCCGAAAGTTACAGTCGATCCTCAGACCGCTGAAAAAGCCAGACTCGCCCTCGACCGCATGCTCGCCGTCCCACGCGACTGAAAAACTGCCGGGCCTTTGCCCCGTGCCAGATGAGCAGCCAGATAAACAGCTATGGATCAGGATATTTCTCAGCATATCAACTACGCAACCGCGCAAAGCCTACTCGATGGCTTTGCCGATCAGAACCGGCAACTCGAAATTCTGGGACTGAACGGCTCGAGTGACGCGGCTCTGCTCGCACGCAGCCTCGGGCGTAACTCACGCCCGCTACTCATCATCTGCTCCAGCCAGAAAGAGGCCCAGCGTCTTCTCACCGACCTGCAGTTTTTTGCCGCGCGCCCTGCGCGGATCGGCTTTTTCCCGCACTGGGAACTCGGTCCCTACGATCCCCTGACCCCCCATCCCGAGATTGAAGCCAATCGCCTCGACGCCTTGGTTCGTCTGCTCAAGGGGGAGATCGACGCGCTGGTCGTGCCGCTCCGCGCGCTGATGCAGCGAATTATTCCACGGCCGATCCTGGCAAACCTCTCCCTGGTTCTCGAACAGGAAGGGGAATACCCGCGCGACGCCCTGCTGCAACAGCTGTATAACCTCGGCTATCAGTCCGTCCCTCTGGTCGAGGATCGTGGCTCCTTCGCGGTGCGCGGCGACATCATTGACATCTTTTCGGCCGACGCACAGCGGCCGGTGCGTCTCGACTTTTACGGCGATTTCATCGAACGGATGCGCCTGTTCGACCCCGGCAGTCAGCGCTCACAGCCCGATGAATTGAAGCAGTTACGTTTGATCCCCTCGCGCGAGCTCTGTCTCAGCGGGCCGCACCTCGAATGCCTGCTGCAGAAGCTTAAACAACGCTGCGATGAGCTCGAACTCCCGCGCAATCTGCGTGAAGGGATCAGTGAGGAGTTAAAAGAAGGAATTCTCGCCCCGGGCCGCGCCTTTCTGCTGCCGTTCAACTATCCTAAGCTCGAAACCCTCTTCGACTATCTTCCCACGGCCGATCTGGTCCTGAATGATCCGCCCGCAATTGAGCAGGAGATCGACCTCTTCAGCGGCGAAATTCGGGCCGGCGAGAAACGACAGCTCGACCATCGCCTCCCGCACGCCCGGCGCCAGGATCTTTATCTCGACACTCAGGAACTCGAAACCGCCCTCGCCCGCTTCCGCCGCATCGACCTGAGCCGCCTCCGGGTTTTTCAACTCGGTGATCAGCGCCAGAGCTACCATTTTGACAGCAGCGGCAACGCTGATCTGCGCGCGAGCCTGGCCCCGGGGCAGGATGGACTGACCCCGCTTCTTAAGCACCTTGAAGCCTGGCGCGAAGAAAAGTGGCGGGTGTTGCTGGTCTGTCGACAGCCGGGCCAGGCTCAACGGCTGCAAGAACTGCTGCGCGAAAACGGCTGGGTGCTGCCGCTGCGCGATCAGGCGCCCTTCGACAACTTGCCCGCCGGGGCCGCGCAAGTGCAGGTCGGCGATCTTTCGACCGGCTTCCGCATGCCCTACGATCACCTGGCGATCATCACCGAAGAAGAGATCTTCGGCCAGCGCAGCCATCATCGCAAAAAAGACCGCAAGTCGGCCCTTAAACTCTTCTCCAACCTCGCCGACCTGCGCGAAAACGACTACATCGTCCATACCGATCATGGCGTCGGGCGCTACCTGGGGCTGATCCATCTGGTTACCGGGGAGAGCGCAGGGGATTACCTCCTTCTCGAGTATGCCGGGGCCGACAAGCTCTACCTGCCGGTCGAACGGATCGAAAAGGTTCAGAAATATGTCGGCGGCGAAGGGGCCCAGCCGCGCCTCGACAAGATGGGCGGCCAGGGCTGGGAGAAAGCCCGGCTCAAGGCACGCGCCGCGATTGAAGAGCTGGCCCGTCAGCTGCTCGAGATCTATGCCCGCCGCGAGCTCTGCGAGGGCTTCGCCTTCAGCCCGCCGGACCGTCTGTTTCGCGAGTTTGAAGCGACCTTCCCCTATGAGGAGACCGGCGATCAGGCCGCAGCGATTGCCGACACCCTAGGCGACATGTGTTCGGCAAAGCCGATGGACCGCCTGGTGTGTGGCGATGTCGGCTATGGCAAGACCGAGGTTGCCCTGCGCGCGGCCGCCAAGGCGGTGCTCAACGGCAAACAGGTCGCGATATTGGTCCCGACCACCGTACTCGCCCAACAGCACTGGAGGAGTTTTCGCGCCCGTCTGCACGATTTTCCGGTCCAGGTCGAGATGATCTCGCGCTTTCGCACCCCGACCGAAATCAAAAAAGTGCTCGAGGGGATGGCCAACGGACGGGTCGATATCGTCATCGGCACCCATCGCCTGCTGCAGCGCGATATCCGCTTCAAGGATCTGGGCCTGCTGGTGATCGACGAGGAGCAACGCTTCGGCGTCAGCCACAAGGAGAAGCTGAAAAGCCTGCGCGCCGAGGTCGACACCCTGACCCTGACCGCGACGCCGATTCCGCGCACCCTGCACATGAGTATGGCCGGGATGCGCGACCTGTCGGTCATCGAGACCCCGCCGGTCGATCGCTTGGCGATCCGCACCTATGTGACCCGCTTCGACGATGAACTGATCCGCGAGGCGATCCTGCGCGAACTGCGCCGTGGCGGCCAGGTCTACTTTGTTCACAACCGGGTCCAGACGATCCAGGCAATGGCCGAACATCTGCAGCAATTGGTGCCTGAAGCGAAGATTGCTGTCGGTCACGGCCAGATGCCGGAGAAGAAGTTGGAGAAGGTCATGCTCGACTTCATCGAGGGGCGCAGCAACCTGCTGCTGGCCTCGACGATAATCGAAAACGGCCTCGACATCCCGATCGCCAACACCATCATCATCAATCGCGCTGACTGTTTCGGCCTCTCCCAGCTCTATCAATTGCGCGGCCGGGTCGGGCGCTCAGATCGCCGCGCCTACGCCTACCTGTTGATCCCAGGCGAGGCCTCACTCACCCGTGAGGCCCGCGAGCGGCTCAAGGTGCTGCAAGAGCTGACCGAACTCGGCTCCGGCTTCCGCATTGCCAGCCGTGACCTCGAGCTACGCGGCGCCGGCGATCTGCTCGGCGCCAAGCAATCTGGGCCGATTGCGGCGATCGGCTTCGAGCTCTATACCGAACTTCTCGAAGAGACCATCGAAAAACTGCGCGGCCACGAGCGCGAAGAACGGATCGACCCGGAGATTCGTCTCGGTCTTTCGGCCTTCCTGCCCGAAAGATATCTGTCTGATCCGAATCAGCGTCTGCAGTTCTATCAACGGCTGGCCGGCGCTAAGGATGATCGGCAGATCTTCGACATTGCCGATGAACTGCAGGACCGCTACGGTGATCTTCCCCAGGCAGGGGAACTGCTGCTCGGCGTCATGCGCCTGCGGATTATCCTTAAGCAGTTGCGAGTCGAACTGCTTGAATATGACGGCCGTCGCCTGAGCCTGCGTTTCCACGCCAGAACCAGCGTCTCACCCGAGTTGATCGGCAGTCTCCTCAAGGATGAGCCGCAACGCTACAGCCTCTCCGCCGATTACCGGTTGGCAATTCGCTGTGAACGCTGGCAGGGGGAGGAATTATTACGCGAGACCCGGCGCGAACTGCAGAGATTCCAATCTGAAGGGGGAACGCCATGACCGCTTCTCTTCTGCGGAACAGTTTCTTTTTAGTGCTGCTCTGTCTCAATCTGAACGCCTGCCAGAATGAGCGCACCCCGCTGATAAAGATTGGCGACCGCACGATCAGCCTCAGCGATTTCCGTCAGGAGATTCAACCACCACAGACCGAGCTGCTTCAGCTACCCGTCGAACAACAAAAATTGTTGCTCCACCAGGCGCTCTCTCAGCTGATCGACCAAAAGCTGCTGCTTGCTGAAGCGCAGCAGCGCGGCATTGAGATCAGCGAGCAGGAGATGCAGCAGGAGCTGGCTGATCTGCGCGGCAATTACTCCGACGCTGAATACCTTGCGATTCTGCGCAATTCGGGACAAGATCCTGAACACTGGATGCAGCAATTGCGCATCCGTCTGCTGAGCGCAAAGGTTGCGGCCAGCGTCACCAACGGCATGGCCCATGTAGACAGTCGGCAGATAGAGGAATACTACCTGCAGCACCGGGAAGACTATCGCCGACCAGCACAGTTACTGGCGCGACAGATGCTGCTGGCAACCGAAGAAGAGGCGCTCAAACTGCGCAACCGCTTGTTGGCGGGTGAATCCTTTGCAGCGCTTGCGCTAAAGCACTCGATCTCTCCAGATCGGGAAAATGGCGGAGATCTCGGCCATTTTCCCCGGGGTCAACTCCCCCCCGAGTTTGATAAAATTCTTTTCGACCTCACCCCTGGTCGGGTCAGCCCGCCGGTGAAAAGTCCCTACGGCATCCACCTGTTTCTGGTCGACAAGCGGGTTAAGGCCGGCATTCTGCCCCTGACCGAGGTCGCAGCAACAATCCGCCAACAGCTGCAGTCGACGACTGAGGCCAAGCTCTACCTGCAATGGCTGCAGGATCTTCGCGAGCGGACTGCGGTAGAGATCGACTGGGAACAACTGGACAAACTCCACTTCGACAAGGCAGAATAGCAATCTCACCCCTCGACGATGCCTTAAAAGGATTGAACGCCCCATGAAAAAAATACTTCTGCTTGCCCTGCTTCTGCTCTGGACGACGAATGCCGCTGCCACAACCCTGATCAAAACCGTTGCGATGGTCAACAATGACATCGTAACCAGTTATCAACTCGATAAAAAACTGGCAGTCGCGATGACCTCTGAGGAGAGTAATCGCCAGTTAAGTCGGGAGGAGCATAGTGCCCTGTGTCTGAGAGTATTAAACGCCATGATCGAAGACCTGCTGGTAGAGCAACGGATCAAGGAGCTCGGCCTGTCGGTCTCCGATCAGGACCTCGACTCTGCGATTGAAGATGTTCAGCGCCAAAACAAATTGACCGGCGAGCAGCTTAAAACGGCCCTGCAGGCCCAGGGGATGTCCTTTGCTGACTATCGTTCGGATCTGAGCAAAGAAATTCTGCGCTACAAGCTAATTGCTCGCGAGGTGCGGAGTAAGGTTGAGGTCACGAACACTGAAATCCGCGAGTATTTCAACGCCCACGAAGCTGAGTATATGACCCTGCCAACCCTGCGCCTTGGTCGGGTCAGCTACCCCTTGCCGCCTGATGCCGACGCGAAAGTCAAAGAAAGACTCATTCAGCAGGCGCAGATTGCGCGCCGGCAACTGCTTGATGGCAAACCTTTTGCCGAAGTCCTCAAGGCCCAGGGGGGCGCCGAAGGTGGCGATATGGGCATCATGTCAGAAGAAGAGTTGAATCCGCATCTTCACCAGATGGTGAACGGACTTCAGGCCGGCCAAGTCTGCGAACCGATGGAAACTCCCGACAGTATCCATATATTTCAGGTTCTGGAGCGCACTCCGGCAAAAGCCGAGTTAGACGATGAGGTCAGCAGCGCCATCGAAAAAATCCTGGCCGCTCAGAACAGCGAGAAACGCTTTGCTGAATGGAAAAAAGAGTTGCGCAAGGATGCGGTTGTCGATATCCGCATCTAACAGCCTGCATAAAACAGAAATGGCCGGGGTACCCCCCCCCCCCGGCCATTTCTGTTACCTGGCGCATGCCTCGTGTAAGTCTTGTCACCTGCCCCGAGGATCGGATACAATGATCGATTAATAAACAACGGGGAGATAAAACAGATGCTGCCACTTGTGATCACCATGGGCGATCCGACCGGAATCGGTCCGGAACTGATACTACGAACCCTGGCCGCCGGGCGCTTGCCGCAAAAACCGCTGCTCGTGGCTGGCGACCTCCAGGTACTGCTCAAGACAGCCGCCCAGTTGCGGCTTGAACTTCATCTGACCGAGAGCGCAAACAATCGCCAGAGCATCACGATTGGTGACAACACCTTGCTGCTCCAGCCCCTTTCGCAGCTCGACCCTAAGACACTCACCGCCGGCGCCCCCGACAGGGCGTGCGGACGGGCCATGGTCGATTATATCGAATGGGCGATTGCCGAATGTCTGGCGGGCCGAGCCGCCGCAATGGTGACCTGCCCGATCAACAAGGCGGCGATCAATGCTGCGGGATGCAAATTCCCCGGCCATACCGAGCTGCTCGGCGCGCGCTGTAATGCTGAACGCGTGGTGATGATGCTGGCCGGCAGCCGCTTACGCGTCAGCCTGGTGACCATCCATACCGCACTCAGCAAGGTGCCCGCCCTGCTGACGACGCCTGAAATCTTTGCAACGATCCACATCACCGATCAGACCCTGCGTCAACAGTTTGGCCTGTCAACCCCGCGCATCGCCGTGCTGTCACTCAATCCCCATGCCGGTGAACAGGGACTCTTCGGTGATGAAGAGGAGCGGTTGATCCTTCCGGCAATCGATCAAGCGCAACGTGCAGGGATCTCCGCCAGCGGCCCCCACAGCGCCGACACCCTCTTCTACTTCGCCGCACGCGGTGATTATGATGCCGTGGTCTGCATGTATCATGATCAAGGGCTGATCCCGCTGAAGCTGCTGCATTTCGATGATGCGGTGAACGTCACGCTCGGCCTGCCGATCGTCCGTACCAGCGTTGACCACGGCACCGCCTACGATCTAGTCGGCAGCGGTCGTGCCGGCATCGCCAGCCTGCAGGCCGCCATTTTTATGGCCGACCGCATGGCCGACAACCGCGAACCATGAAAAGATAACGTCCCCATAACCAAAAGCAAGATTGGCCACCAAGACACCAAGAACACCAAGAGGGTCAAGGGCGATTTAAACGGAGAGGCGGAGAGTAGCAGAGGCGGAGAGAAGAATAAAATCGATATGGTTTCCTGA
>JBDNGT010000056.1:0-5374 GCA_041689145.1 Geopsychrobacter sp.
CCGGGTTTTGTACCGTTTCCGACCGGGTTTTGTACCGTTTCCGACCGGGTTTTAATGGCGCCAGCATGGGCGAACACAAGGTTCGCCCCTACGAATTACGGTACCAAAATCGCGCGTTTGCTCATCTGCTTGCTATGGACCGCGGCAAAGACCTCGTTGATCTCAGCCAGCGGGCGCTGCTCGATGAAGGGGGTCAGGTGGACCTTGCCATCCAGCACCAGATCGAGGGCCGCCGGGTAATGCTCGGGCAGGCAGCCCCAGTTGCCGAGGGCGCGGGCGTGGAAGGCCATCAGGTTGGAGAGACGGATATCGACCTTGTCCATCGTGAAGCCGACCACGCTTAAGGTCGCGCCATAAACCATCAGGCCGTAGGCCGATTCCTGTCCTGGTTTGCTGCCTGAACATTCGAAGATGAACCATTCGGTCGAAGGCAGACCCTGTTCCTTGGAAAAGGCGCCGATCGCTTTTTTCAGATCCCGTCCGCTGATTTCGCGCGCATTGAAGGTGATCGCCGCGCCATGCTCGGCGATGGCATCCAGCTTGACCTGATCGATATCGATAGCGACCACCGTCGCGCCGAAGGCTTTGGCCATCTGTACGCAGTAACCGCCGACCCCGCCGACGCCGATGACGATCGCCAAGCTCCCGACCGTGACCCCCGCCTGAAAGACAGCCTGGTAGGGGGTGGTCACCGCATCTGCGACTACCGAGACGTCGGCCAATGCCAGGCCGGCTGACGCCAGGCGCTGTTCATCGACCAGGCAGAGCCCCTTGGTCGGCACCACGATATGGCTGGCGAAACCGCCCTGAATATCGTTACCCGGCATCATCTGGCTGCGGCAGATGGTCCCCTTGCCGCGCTTGCAGAGGTCGCATTCGCCGCAGGGGATCACCGCCGGGATGATGACCGCCTTGTTCAACCAGGCGCTCGCGCCTTTACCTGCGGCAACCACCCGGCCGCTGATTTCGTGGCCGAGGGTGAGCGGTAGTGCTGAATTTGTTCGCACGCCGTCGTAAAAAAAGCCCAGATCGGTATGACAAACCCCGCATCCGGCCACCTCTACCACCACCTCGCCAGCTTCGGGCTGAGCCAGAAAATCATGGCGGGTCAGCGGTTCATTCACTCCATTCATCATCCAGCGATATGCAGTAATCGACATTTTTGTATTCTCCTTTGGATCGATAGAAATAAATTCAGGGTCAAAGTTTTTCAATCAGGGTCGCCATCCCCTGACCATGGCCAATACATAAGGAGGCAATGCCGTATCTGCCGCCACTGGTCTCCAGCCCATTAAGCAAGGTGGTGATTAAACGGGTGCCAGTGCAACCCAAGGGGTGGCCGAGAGAGGAGGCCCCACCCCAAGGGTTGACCTTTTGCAAGGGCAGCTGGAGCTCGTTGATACAGGCCAATGCCTGGCTGGCAAAGGCTTCGTTAAGTTCGAACAGGTCGATATCGCTTACCGCCAGCTTATTTTTCTTCAGCAGACGGCGGATGGCGGGAACCGGGCCCATCCCCATTTGACAGGGATCGAGACCAACCACGGCGAAATCGACCACCCGCGCCCGAGGCTTCAGATCAAACCGTTCACAGGCCACTTCGGAGGCGAGCAGGGTCAAACTGGCGCCGTCATTTAAGGGCGAACTGTTCCCCGCGGTGACCGTGCCGTTCTCCTTGAAGAGCGTTTTCAGTTCCGCCAGACCGGCACGGCTGGTACCGGGTCGCGGGGACTGATCCTGCGCGGCGAGACCGACACCGGTTGGGATCGGGATAATCTCGCGCGCAAAATGACCGGCCTGCTGGGCCGCCAGCGCCTTGCGATGGCTCTCGACGGCAAAATCGTCCTGCGCGGCGCGGCTGATCCCGTAGACTGCGGCGACCTTCTCCGCGGTCAGCCCCATATTGGTGAAGGGGAACTCGTAGCGTTCAAGCAGCTGCTGGTTGTAATCGAGGGCCGCTGCCATCGGCACATGGCCCATATGCTCGACGCCGCCAGCCAACAACAGCTCGGCATTGCCGGCGCTAAGCGTTGATGCAGCAAAATTGAAGGCCTGCAGGCTGGAGGCGCAGAGGCGATTGATGGTGACGCCCGGCACCGTTACCGGCAGACCGGCTAATAGTGCGGAGAGCCGGGCGATATTTTTGCCCTGCTCAAGATGCTGTCCGACGCAGCCGACGTAGACATCGTCGATCGCCGGGGTTAAGGCTTCGCCGCTTGCCATCCCGTCAAGCAGCCCTCGGATCAGGGCGGCGAGCATTTCATCGGCCCGGACGTCGCGAAATAGCCCCTTGTCGGGGTTGGCTCTGCCGATGGCGGTACGTTTGGCTTCAACAATAAAAGCGTTCATTTTTATCCTTTTTGAGCTTTTCAATCTTTTTGCCACCAAGACACCAAGGCCACCAAGAAGGGCTTTTTTAACGGAGAGGCGCTGAGAAAGGCAAAGATCTTAGTTTTGGTTTAAACCTAAAAAAAGATTATTTCTTTTCTCTCCACCTCTCCGCCTCCGCGTTAAAAGGCCTTTGCTCTTCTTGGTGCTCTTGGTGACTTGGTGGCTAAAATAGCTAATTAAAGTGACAGCAAACCGCAGCTCTTGCCGCCGTCGACGTGCAGCACCTGGCCAGTAATGAACTCGGCATCGTTCGAGGCCAGAAAGGCCACCGCCGCCGAGATATCCTCGACCTTGCCCATTTTGCCGGTCGGCTGCATGCGGATCAGCCGCTCACGGGCGTCGGTCGGCATCCCTTGAGTCATCGGCGAATCGATCGCACCCGGCGCCACGGCATTGACGTTGATCTGAAAGCGGGCGAATTCAAGCGCCAACGAGCGGGTCAGGCTGACCAACCCCCCCTTGCTGGCGGTGTAGTTGGCCTGACCGATACTCCCCAGCCAGGCCCGCGAGACGATGTTGACGATCTTACCAGCGCGCTGCTGTTTCAGGGTCGGGAAGACCGCTTGGCAGAAGAGGAAGGCACCCTTGAGATTGACATCCAGGACCTGGTCCCAATCCTGTTCGGAGATGTTACTGATCAGGTTGTCGCGGATAATGCCGGCGTTGTTGATCAGTACGTCGATGCGGCCGAACCTTTCGACAACCTGAGCGACCAGCGCCTGGACCTGCTCTTTACGTGAAACATCCGCCGTGATCGGCAAGAGTTCACAGCCCGAACCTGCGAGGCTGTCGCTAAGCTGGCGCAACTGCTCGGCGTCGATATCAACCAGCACGAGCCTGGCTGCCTCAGTCGCAAAGCGTTTGACGATCGCGGCGCCGATCCCCTGACCGGCACCGGTGATGATGACCACGCGGCCGGGCGTGGCTGCAGGGGTCGCTGTCATCAGCAGGCCTCCACAACCATGGCGATTCCTTGTCCGCCACCGATACAGGCAGAAGCGATCCCCAATTGTTTGTTGTCACGGTGCAGGGTTCTCAGACAAGTCAGGGCCAAGCGGACGCCGGTCGCCCCCAGTGGGTGGCCGATGGCGATGGCACCGCCGTTGACATTGAGTTTGTCCTGATTCAGATCCAAGGCCTTGCCCACCGCCAGACACTGCGCGGAGAAGGCCTCATTGATCTCATAACGGTCGATATCCTTGGTCGTCAGGCCCATTTTTCCCAGCAGCAGGCGGATGGCTGGAACCGGGCCGATCCCCATGATGTCGGGCCGCACCCCGGCGGAGGCGAACCCCCGAATCTTGCCCAGCGGCTTCAGGCCGTGGGCTCGTACGTAATCGCCTGAGGCGACCAGCAGGGCGGCCGCACCATCGACGATGCCGGAGGCGCTACCGGCCGTGGTCGGACCCTCTTTAGTGAAGACATAGGGGAGTTTCGCTAGATTTTCCATGCTGGTCTGCCGCGGATGTTCATCGGCGCTGAGCGCCTCGCGGCTGTTGAGGCGGAATTTGCGCGGGTTGTAATCGGTCATCGCCAATACCCCCTTGGGGTCGATGGAGATAACCTCGCCATTAAAGAATCCGGCGGCCTTGGCCGCAGCGTAACGTTCTTGACTGCGCATGGAGTAGGCGTCGACATCCTCTCGCATCAGTGCGTACTCCTTGGCCAGGTTGTCGGCTGTGACACCCATCGGCACCGCGGCGGTATCGTTCAGGGCCTCCCAGAGCAAATCGACAAACTCGGGGCGACCGAGCTGAAAGCCCTGGCGGGCCGAGTAGGAGGCGAGGGGAAAGCGGCTCATGGTGTCGGTGCCGCAGCCGAGGATCAGCTTGGCCTTGCCGAGGGCGATCTGCTCGGCGGCCTGACCGAGCAGTTCCATACCTGAACCACAGATGCGCTGCGTCAAAAGCGCGGTGCTCGTGAGCGGGGCGCCGGCATAGAGGGCGATATGACGCGGCAAAAAGAAGGCGTCGCCACTGGCCTGGCCGATGTTGGCGACAATGGTCTGATCGATGTCGTCCGCCGGAACTCCGGAAGCCTCAAGCGCAGCCCGACTTGCCAAAATTCCCAGGTCGGTCGGTGAAACCGTCGAAAGACTGCCGGTGTATTTCCCGAAAGGGGTACGCCTGCCTTCCAGCAGATAGATATCCTCGAAAAGAGCACCACTGCCGGCCTGTTTGTTCAGAAAACCCTGTATGCTTGCTTTCATGATGGCTCCTTATTTGCCGATATAATGAGGTTTTTGTCCGCTGATAATGCTGGAAAGTCCGGTCAGGGCATCCTGGGTGGCGAAGATGGTCTTCAGCCCCGCAATTTCTAATTGCAGGCCGTCCTGCAGGTCAAGGGCATAGCCCTGATCGATCAAATCTATGGCCGTTTTCAGCGCAATCGGCGCCTTGCGGCTGAGGGTCTTGGCCAGTTTTTCGCCCCCTTCACGCGTCAGCAGCGGGTGGCCGAGGTCACCATTAAATTCGGCAAACGCCAGCTCTTCTGCGGTCTCCTCATGGCGGCCGGCTTGAGCTTTGCCGAGGGGGAGTTCCGCCAGTTCCCGCCAGTCAAGTACCGGTTCGATAATTGTATCAACCAGACCGCAAGCATAGGCTTTTTGGGCATTCAAAAACTGACCGGTTGCGATCAACTGTTTGGCACGGGCGACGCCGATCAGCCGGCTGGCGCGCTGGGTGCCGCCGAGACCGGGGAAGATGCCGATGCCGGTTTCCGGAAAGGCCAGTACCGATTTGCGGGTGCCGATCCGGTAATCGCAGGCCAGCGCCAACTCCAGACCGCCACCGAGCGTCAGGCCGTCGAGATAGGCGATGGTGGTCTTGGTCGAGGCGCTGATCTTGTTCAGCACCTGCTGACCGAATTCGGTAAAGGTCTGAATACGCTGCAGGTTATCGGCCGCCATAGAGTCAAGGAAGAATTTGATATCGGCTCCGGCGATAAACGCTTTGCCCTTGCCGTGGATGATGATTTTGCTGATATC
>JBDNGT010000057.1:0-4348 GCA_041689145.1 Geopsychrobacter sp.
AACTCTCCGCCCGTTTTTTATTTATGCACCAAAAGAATCCCCAACGGGATTCCAAATAATCTGGCCATGTAAGCATCCGTGTCAATCTAATTTAAAAATATTGAGCTTATCCGGTTCTGTTTATTGTAGGAACTAACACCATAGGCTTGCAGGTGACGCTAGTGTCGAGTTGCTGCATTGAAGTTTGACGAATATTGATGTTGAAAGGAGGTTGAATGTCTTTTTTAAAGAGATTGAAACATTCAGCAATTGCTGGCCGTTTGATAGAAGAGAGAATGTACGAACAGGTTCTGCTAGAAATTGAATCAGGAATACGAAGGGACGGCTTGTGGGCTAAAGCTCTCGAGAAAAGTCGTGGCAACGAAAAAGAAGCCAAGGCTGTTTATATTGGCCTTCGGATACAATCAATTAAAGATGAAACAGAGGTTTTGTCCGTAGTCTCTGAACAACACACACCCACAGAAAAAACGTCAGACTCCCATGTTACCGCTGATGGGTTTGACTTGTCTGGCCTCTCCGTATCGGAGAGGGAGCGTGTTGTCGGATACGCAAATGAATTAGGTCCCTTGGGTTTCTCGCTAACTGGTTCAAGAAGAAAATGGACAATTCAGCGCGGAACGATGTCATCTTTTTCATATTCAATTGCGGAGTTGAATAGGCAAGTTATGAACTACACCAAATAAATTATAGATTTAAGATGTCTGAGTCAAGTCAGGGGCAAATAGCAGTCAAGGTATTGGTACATCTATCCTACCCCCAATTAAGACTCTTTTACTGACCAACAGTTTTGTTTTATGACTCTGGCTTAGAGTTATGTTTTCTAGGGAAGACTACGTATCCTCAATTTCCTTAAAGGATATAAATATGTTTGTAAAATTGCTATTGGAATTGGCTTGATCCAAGGCGGTGGTATCCTAGGATTTAGGTGGTTAACCTTTCTCTTCGGCTCAAGTATTAGGTGTCGTTCTTGTCTTGATCTTAGCGCGGCACTTATAGGGCGTGCTGATAATAATCAGCTACGGCACAAAATAATGTGGAAGAAAAAAAATCATCTTTTAAATAAATAAGGGGGTAATAAATTGCTAACATCTGAGTCTTATAAACAACTTGGAAATGATTATGCGAAATCTAATGAACTAGATAAAGCGATAGAAGCTTATCATCAAGCCATTAGTGTAAATCCGGGATATTTTGTTGCATGGCATAATCTTAGCTTAGCCTACATAAAAACTAAACAACTATCCAAGGCAATTGAGGCACTTCAGCGGGCCACTAGTATAGATCCAGAACACCTCAATTCATGGTATTTGCTTGGGGCTATATATCATGAATCCAACCACACCGACAAAGCGATTGATGCTTTTCTGCAAGCCACTCGTGTCAACCCAGAACACTCTCGTTCGTGGTTCAGTCTTAGTGTCGCCTACATGAAATCCAATCAGCTAACCAAAGAGATTAATGCACTTCAGCGGGCCACTAGTATAGATCCAGATCTTATTGATGCTGGCGTTACTAATGCTTGGTATAATCTTGGAAACGCGTACCATAAATCCAATGAATTCGTCAAAGCGATAGAAGCCTATCGGAAAGCAACTCGCATAAACCCAAAGGATTCAAAAGCATGGTGTAATCTTGGTGCTGTCTACAATATAACTAACCAACCATCCGAGGCACTTCAGGCACTTCAGCAAGCAATAAGTATAGAACCGAAAAGCAGCGAGGCTTGGAGTAATCTAGGTACGTACTACCACAACACCAAGCAACTTGACAAAGCGATAGAAGCCTACCTAGAAGCCCTAAGTATGAATCCTGAATTTGCGGATGCTTGGTATAACCTTGGTATTGCCTACGGGAAATCCGACCTGCTATGCAAAGCTATTGAATCCTTTAAGAAAGCGATTTCTGTAAATCCGAATCATGTCGGTGCGTTGAGGGACCTTGATGTTGCCAACAAAATGAATGGCCAGACCAGATGGTCATAACTGGAGAAAACACTCAGGAATGAATTTCAGACCGTTAAGGATCTTTCCTTCAAGGACATAAATATGTTTTTAAACTTGCTTAAAATGGTTATTGGAATTGGCTTGATCGTAGGCGGTGGTATACTAGAAGTTATGTGGTTAGGCTTTCTTTTTGGATCAGTCTTAGGGATCGTTCTTGTTCTGATCTTTGCGCGGCACTTACTGGTTATGCCTTGGACAATAGGTATGGCTGCAGGTATGGCATGTATAGCAAGTACCGATAAAGAAACTTTGTCTTCAGGTGTCGAAGACGCAAAAAAGGTATCTGCAAAATTTTTAAGGTTATTTTTGAAATTTATTAAAATTTCTGCTGTTGTCTTTGTTTTGGTACTACTCGGGGCTGGAGGTTATCGTCTATATGAAAAAAACGAGCAGGAAAACCTTGAAAAAAAAATAGCTCAAGAACGACAAGAAAAAATAAAGACAAAGTTGCAAGAGCGGCAATTGGAAATTTATAGAGCAAAAGAAAGAAATGCAGAGTGGATTTTTTGGGGTGAAGTTGATCCGGCTAGTGGTAAGAAAATTGCTAGAACTGCTTCTATTACATCCGAAGATGGCCTCTGTGAACTGACTGTTCAGAAAAGAATCAATGGAAGCCAATTGACTGGACTTGACTGTATTGGTGTAACTATTCCTCCAAATGAAGACGTTAATATAAATTTTGATACGCAAAATTTTTCTAGAACAATGGATATTGATAACTACACTGATAGTGATGATGTTTATATCCGATCATATCAATCGGATTACTTAGGGCACATGAGTTATGAATCTTTTACGACTGGATTGTTGGCTAATAATAAAGTAGCGATAAAAATACCAATTGATGATAGCTTTTGGGCTCATTTCACTTTAAACAGAAGCTCTAATGCAATCAATTCTTTAGGTAGAGAAATCAAATAGAATCATTTAACATAATACTTTGGTAGACAGTTTTTGAAGCTAGAGATGGCTTTAAATAAGGAGGGGCTCCTATTTGCCATCCAAAAATATATTCAAAATACCGCTTATTATGACCGTAAAATCATAGCTATCGCAATGAAACCACCATCACCCTAAATAGTGAGTGTCAAAATATATGAATGGGTAATGGTCAATAGTAATAAGGTAGGAATTTAGATGATAAAGTTAATACTAGATATAGTCAGTGCTTACCTTGCAGCTAAATATATTAAAACCATTTGGTTTGCAGTACCAATGGCTATTATTTTTGCACTGATAAGTAACATTGTGGTGACCATAATATTTGTTCAAGCCCTACCTTCTGATTTTACCATGCCCTTAATGTTAGGCATGATCGCAGGTCTTATATGGCACCCGGTCATTGCTATAGTACCTTTTATTATATTCAGAATAGCTTTTAGAAAGAAAAATGAAGTTGTCGCCGCTGAATGGGGAGGCAAGGTCGAAACAGTAAAAGATAGATATGTCGAGCCAGACAATCAGAAATCTTTCGACTCTGAACCTGACTCTTTTCCAGAAAAAATCATCGATATGGTCTCGAAAGTTCAGGAGTCAGATCCCTCGAGGCAGCAGACTATGGTCACGTCTTCCTTTTCGATGTCTGATGATTTTTACGAGAGCGCGTTATGTGAATACGAGAATGGAACAATGATAAAAGCAATTCATGCTAGGGCAATAGCAGACTCTGATGGCAATCAGGCCAAGGAAAAAGCATACTACATAAGGTTGCGGGTTGATGCTTTTAAGAGGGCGTTTGATGAACAAAAGAAGGCTGCACTACTTGCAATCACAAGCGATATGTATGATCAAGCAGAAGCATTTAGACTATGCGAAGAGACTGAAGGGGCGAAAAGAATTTATCAATCAATTATTAATGAATACCCAACATGTAAGGAAGCTGATTTTTGCCGATTTCGAGTTAAGCAACTTAACTAAGGCATAGTCCTATTGCAGTGCCAACAAAAGTGTTGGGGCACAAGCACTTGTTAAATCAGAGGGTGACGAGGTCAGAAGAAAAATTGAATAAATCAATACTTAGAGCTCAGCAAATAAAGAGAGGTTCCAGAAGGGCTGATTAAAAATTCAAGTTTGTGTCTTTACGAATGAGAATCAATGCTGTCACCTTTCAGCAGACCCAGCCCGATTGGTTCCGGGCCAGGTCGCCAGTTGATGGTTTAAATGAGTCCCTGATCGGCGAGAGAATAGTATCGATCTTCACCGATGATGATGTGGTCCAGCACCCTGATGCCGAGTAGCTTTCCGGCATCCCTTAGCCGAGTCGTCAAATCCAAGTCTTCCTTGCTGGGAGGAAATGAGGGACGTTCTTGACAAATCCCTAGGCACTGCTATACTTCACCCATGCC
>JBDNGT010000058.1:0-11924 GCA_041689145.1 Geopsychrobacter sp.
AGGTGTCGGTAACATCGGAGGTTTCCGACCATCAGGTCAGAAAACCCCGTGCGGCCGGGCTCAAGCCGACATCACCACCGGTCACTACCGAGGTCGGCACGGAGGCCACTCCGGTTTGTGCCAGGATCGCATAATTAGCGGCCGTTCCCAGTTCAACCGGCCCGGACCCCGAAGACCCGTTGCCACCGCCGCCGCCGCAGCCAGACAAGAGGAAAAACCCAAAAAACAACGTCCATACGAGATAAGCCCTAATCTTGAAACTTTTCATACAAACTCCTTTGAAATCAGTGTCGTCACTTTTTTTTCTGCCAAGACACTTTACTGCCAGTTTCTTTTTGCCAGCGCGGATCGCTAGAAATCATGCTCGATTTCTGGTTTCCTTATGTCCTTCTTGTCGGAAACCATAAAAACCTGATTTCGAGTTTGTTGCCGAGATTTGATAACAGGGACTATAGCAAGGAGTCTGCCAAGGTTGGACTGGCGAGAAATGCCCAGGAATTATCCTTTAATAACAGAGGGTTGAATTCTAAATTGGCGAAAATAGAAGGGATGAATAAATCGGGTCATGCCTCAACATTTGGTAGATCCGCAACATGTTGCGGGCATTTTTGCCGAAACGGGGAATATTACGGGCAATTGCGGAATACCCTTAGTACCTTTGACGGGAATACTGCTATGTATTGAACCAGCGAAAAAATTCGTAAAAATACCGAAAAGTAGACCGCTCCGGCACGCTTGTTTTGTCGCTTAGTGGCACACTGGTCATTTATTCCTGAGTCTATTGAGAGTCATCGAGGTTAGTCAATGGGAAAAGATAAAGAGAAGAGTCTGTCAACAACTGCGAACAAACGGCAGCGCCGTACGCAAGATAAGTTGCAGACGAATGCAGTTGAAGTGCATACCCCGGATAGCCTGCAAGCGCGCGAAAATGGGATTGAGGCCTACCAAATCGAACTGAAGACGCAGACCGAAGAGCTGCAACAAGCACGAGAAGAGCTTGCGACCTCTCAAAACAAATATACTGAGCTTCATGATTTCGCTCCGGTCGGCTATTTAACCTTTGATGCAGGCGGGCTCATACAGGAGATCAATTTGGCCGGCGCCCGCCTGCTGGGAACCGAGCGGGGTGAGCTAGCCAATATACCGATCAGCCGTTTCATCGCTGATGCTGAGGGGAAGAAGGTTTTTTCCCGTCACCTCAAAGTAGTTTTAAAAACTGAGGACACACAGGTCTGTGAACTCAAACTGAGGTCCCAAAACGGCAAGGTGAGCTACGTCCAGATTCAGAGTACCGTACTGACCGCCAGCGCGGGCCAGGGCAAGGATATCCTCTCCTCGATCGTTGATGTCACGAAGGCCAAGGAGCTGGAATTTGAAATTCAGGATGCCCGGGAGTATGTCGAGAACATCGTCCAAACCCTGCGCGAGCCTCTGGTGGTGCTCGATTTCGATATGAAGATTCTCACTGCCAACTACTGCTTCTACGAGACTTTCAAGGTCACCCCCGAGGAGACGATCGGCAATTCCATCTACGATGTCGGCAACCGGCAATGGGACTTCCCCCAGCTCCGGCTCCTCGTTGAGGAGATCCTCTCCCGCAATACCGTGATCAACGTCTATGAAGTCGAACAGGATTTTCCCGGTATCGGCCGCAAGACGATTCTGCTCAGCGCCCGGCAGATCTTCCGGCAAAAAATCGACTCCGACATTATCCTGCTGGCCATGAAGGACATCACCGTGCGCAAGCAGTTGGAAACGGAAATTCAGGGTGCCCGGGAATATGCCGAGAATATTGTCGAAACCCTGCGCGAGCCGCTGGTGGTACTCAATTTCGATCTGAAGATTCTCACCGCCAACCACAGCTTCTACAAGACCTTCGAGGTCACCCCGGAAGAAACAGTCGGCAATTTCATCTACGACGTCGGCAACCGGCAATGGGACATCCCCCAGTTCCGGGCCCTCGTTGAAGAAATACTCCCCCTGGATACGGTGATCAACGACTATGAAGTCGAGCATGATTTTCCTGGTGTCGGTCACAAGTTCATTCTGCTCAACGCCCGGCAGATCTGTCGGGAAAAAATCGGCTCCGACATTATTTTGCTGGCTATGGAAGATATCACCGAGCGCAAACAGGCTGAAGAGGCACTGCTGAATACCGGAGCTCTACAGAGGGCAATTTTCAACAGCGCCAACTTCTCGAGCATCGCCACCGATGCCCAGGGGGTCATCCAGATCTTCAACGTCGGCGCCGAGCGGATGCTCGGCTACACCGCCGCCGAAGTGGTGAACCAGCACACCCCGGCCGACATCTCCGACCCCCTGGAAGTTATCGCCCGCGCCGAAGCCCTCAGCACCGAGCTCGATACTCTGATAACTCCGGGCTTTGATGCCCTGGTCTTCAAGGCGCGGCGCGGTATTGAGGATATCTACGAGCTGACCTACATCCGCAAGGATGGCAGTCGCTTCCCGGCGGTCGTGTCGGTCACCGCGTTGCGCGATGAGCAGGAGGCGATCATCGGCTATCTGTTGATCGGCACCGACAATACCGCGCGCAAGTGGATCGAGGAAGAGCAGAAGGAGCTGAGTCGGCGGCTGCAAGACCAACATTTATATACGCGGAACCTGGTTGATTCCAACATCGACGCACTGACGACCACCGATCCGTCCGGCATCATTACCGATGTGAACAAGCAGATGGAGGCGCTCACCGGCAACACGCGCGAGGAGTTGATCGGTACCCCGTTCAAAGGCTACTTCACCGATCCGGAGTTTGCCGCAGCGGGGATCAAGCAGGTGCTGAGCGAAAAGAAGGTCTCCGATTACGGACTCACCGCACGGGCCACGGACGGCAAGGAGACGGTGGTCTCCATAAACGCGGCCACTTTCTACGACCGGGACAACAGGCTGCAGGGCTTGTTTTATGATGCGCGTGACGTGACCGAGCGCAACCGCCTGGATCAAAAACTGCGAGAAAAGAACATCGAGCTGGAAATTGCCAAGGCTGTGGCAGAGAAAGCCAACCTCGCGAAATCGGATTTCCTCTCTAGCATGAGCCATGAGCTGCGAACGCCGCTCGGTGCGATTCTCGGATTTGCCCAACTCATGGAATCCGGCACGCCGGCACCAGTGCCCGCCCAGAAACGGAGCATTGACCAGATTCTCAAGGCCGGCTGGTACCTGCTGGAATTGATCAACGAAATCCTTGACCTGGCGCTGATCGAGTCCGAAAAACTGTCGCTGTCGCTGGAATCGGTCTCCCTGGAAGACGTCATGCAGGAATGTGCGACCATGGTGGAACCGCAGGCACAAGAACACGGGATCCAGGTTATCTTTACCCCGATAAAGCCGCTCATATTTGTCAACGCCGACCGGACACGGGTGAAGCAGCTGCTGCTCAATCTTCTTTCCAATGCGATCAAATACAACAATACCAACGGCAAGGTTACGGTCACCTGTACCCTGTCATCTCCGGATAACGTGCGGATCAGTGTCTGGGACACCGGCGCGGGGCTGACCTCGGAGCAGCTGAATAAACTTTTCGAGCCGTTCAATCGTTTAGGCCAGCAAGGGGACGTCGAAGAAGGCACCGGCATCGGCCTGGTGGTGTGCAAACGGCTGGCCGAATTGATGGGCGGTATTATCGGCGTGGAGAGCACGGTCGGGGAAGGGAGTGTCTTCTGGTTTGAGCTGAAGCAGACGGCCGCGAGCCAAACACTCCCCTGCAATGCCGAATTGAAGACGTCAGGCGGAGCGCCCCAGCAAGTCGTCGGGCATGAGAACACTCTGCTCTACGTCGAGGATAACCCGGCGAATCTGATGCTGGTCGAAGATATTCTGGCGCGCCGGCCGGATATCCGCTTGCTGAGTGCGCGAGACGCCAAGAGCGGCATCGAGATTGCGCGCACGTCCCTGCCGGATGTCATCCTGATGGACATCAATCTGCCCGGCATCAGCGGCATCGATGCGCTGAAGATTTTGGCCGACATCCCGGAAACGGCTCATATCCCGGTCGTTGCGCTCAGCGCCAATGCCATCCACCGCGATATCGAAAAAGGGCTGGAAGCCGGATTCTTCCGCTATCTCACCAAACCGATCAAAGTCGTCGAGTTCATGGCGACGCTGGACATGACACTGAAATATGCCAAACAGAAAGCGGCCTCGCTCGCCAACAAGGACTTAATATGATGATCACCGAGCTCGATATTCTAAGCGCCCAGATCCTGATCGTTGACGATCTGCAGGCCAATGTCATTCTGCTTGAGCAATTGTTGGGTGAAGCCGGTTATACCGGCGTGACCGCAACGATGAATCCGCAGGAGGTCTGCGCGCTGCATCAACAGAATCTCTACGACCTGATCCTGCTTGATCTGCAGATGCCGGTCATGGATGGGTTTCAGGTGTTGGAATGCCTCAAGAAAATCGCGGTTGACGGCTACCTGCCGGTCCTGGTCATCACCGCCCAACCTGACCACAAACTGCGCGCCCTGCAAGCCGGCGCCAGGGATTTCATCAGCAAGCCCTTCGATCTGATCGAAGTCAAGACGCGCATCCGCAACATGCTGGAAGTGCGACTGCTGCACAAAAAACTTGAAAATGCCAACCAGGGACTCGAACAGACGGTACAGAAACGGACCGGTGAGCTGACTCGGACGAATCGGCAACTCACCCATGAGATAGAGGAGCGCAAAAAGGCCGAAGCCTCGCTGCAAGGAACATATACGGAAATCAAAGGATTGAAGGACAAACTTCAGGCGGAAAACATTTACCTGCAGCAGGAAGTTGCCCGGCACTTCAACTTCGGTGAGATCATTGGCCAGAGCAAGGTTCTCTCCCAGGTCTTTCTGCAGGTCGAGCAGGTCGCCCCGATGAATGCGACGGTTCTGCTTTTGGGCGAGACCGGCACCGGTAAGGGTGTGGTCGCACGCGCTATCCACAGCAGCAGCACGCGCAAGAGCCGACCCTTGATCACGGTCGACTGCACGACCCTGCCGGCGACCCTGGTGGAGAGCGAGCTGTTCGGCCGGGAGCGGGGGGCGTTCACCGGCTCGGATACCAAACAGATCGGGCGTTTCGAGTTGGCCGATGGCGGCACCATCTTCCTGGATGAAATCGGCGAGATGCCGCTGGAGATGCAATCCAAACTGCTGAGGGTCATTCAGGATGGTGAGTTTGAGCGTCTGGGGAGTCCCCGCACGATCAAGGTCGATGTCCGGATCATCGCCGCGACCAGCCGGGATCTTGGCGAAGAAGTGCGCAACGGCAGGTTCCGGGAAGATCTCTACTACCGGCTCAATGTCTTTCCCATCAACCAGCCGCCGTTGCGGCAGCGCAAGGATGACATCCCGCTCCTGGTCAACCATTTTGTCGCCAAATTCAACAAGAAGATCGGCAAGCAGATCGAGACCGTCGCCAAGGAGACCATGGACTCCCTGCAGGAATACCAGTGGCCCGGTAACGTCCGGGAGTTGGAGAGTGTCATCGAACGCGCGGTCATCGTCACCCAGGGGAGTTCCCTCCAGGTTCTGGACCGTTTCGATACCTTCCCTGCACCTCTGGACACTGAGGGGCAGGAGGTCAAGGCTCTCGTCGATATCGAGCAGGACCACATCACTCAGGTGTTGCAGAAGACTGGGTGGCGCATCGAAGGGAAGAACGGGGCGGCACTCCTTCTCGGTCTCAACGCCAGCACCTTGCGCGCCCGAATGCGCAAATACGGCATCGCCCGGCAATAAATGCGCACATCCTCCAGCACATGCGGTTAATTCTGGATTCTGGGTGAGACTCAAAAATAACCAGATAATTTAGTTTAGATGAAGCAGGAGATCATAAAAGACGGCCCAACCCTTTGGACACAGGTTGAGCCGTTTTTACTTGCTGTTCGTGATCCTCGAAACGCCTCATGATGGGGCGTATCAGCTCAGGATGTCTCTGCCAGCAGAGCCTTGGCTGCCAGTTCGGATGACGCCGGGTTTTGTCCCGTAATCAGTAGACCATCAGTGACAACATGAGGCTGCCAGTCCGCCAGTTTCGAATATTTGCCACCGTTTAGCTTGAGCATATCCTCGACCAGAAAAGGTACGATCTTGGTCAGTCCGACGGCTTCTTCCTCGGTATTCGTGAAGCCGGTCACCGTTTTGCCTTGCACTACGGGTTTTCCTTCGGCGTTTTTGGGATGGCGCAGCACGCCGGGCGCGTGACAAACGGCAGCGAGCGGTTTCCCCGCAGCCAGTGTCGCTTCAATCAGGGCGATGGATGCCGCATCTTCGGCGAGATCCCATAACGGACCATGACCGCCCGGGTAAAATACCGCGTCAAAATCAGCGGCGGAGATATCTGTCAGTTTAAGCGTGCTGGCCAATAAGACCTGTGCGGCAGTATCTGCCTTGAAGCGATGAGTCGCTTCGGTCTGAAAATCCGGAGCATCGCTCTTGGGATCGAGCGGCGGTTGGCCGCCGAGCGGTGAAGCCAGGGTAATTTCCGCGCCTGCGTCTTTGAAGACGTAGTAGGGAGCGGCAAATTCTTCCAGCCAGAAACCGGTCTTTTCCCCGGTGTTGCCGAGTTTGTCATGTGAAGTCAGAACCATCAGTATTTTCATGTTAACTCCTTGGTAGGTGGGTGAATTAGTTGTTCGCGACTTGAATGACCAACTTGCCGAAGTTCTTGCCTTCGAGTAGGCCGATGAAGGCTTGCGGTGCGTTCTCCAAGCCGTTGACCATGTCTCCGCGGAACTTGATCTTCCTCTCCTTGAGTCAGGTACTCATCTGATTGAAAAACTCGCTGTAGCGATGACCGTAGTCGTCAAAGATGATGAACCCCTGCATCTTGATCCGTTTGGTGAGCAGCGTGCGGGTCAAAAGACCGAGGCGATCTGACGACCACTGAGCCGACGGCCCCACTGGCCGCAGCGACCACGACCGTTTCACCTGCTTGCGGTTGGCAAGTCGGGGCCCCGACGGGACGGGAATTCAGGACGATCTTGCGATTGTTGTTCTTATTTGAAGGCATGATAGCTGTCTCCACTAAAAGGCGAATAGGATTCTCTCTTGAGTCTTCGAAACCTCATCAGAAACTAAGCTCAAGAATCGTTCGGCTGATTTCCGGAGTGATATTTTTTTTCTCTCCCAACTTGACCATACCGTGTTGTTCCAACTGGGCCACCAACTTGCCGATGCTCTCGTGTTTAATCCCGTAGTCACCCAGACGGGTTTTCACCTGCATGCTCTCGAAAAAGGACCGAGTTTTTTCAATGGCCTTGTCGATCCGCTTGGCGTCGTCACCATCGACAAGCCCCCAAACACGCTCAGCGTACTGGAGAAGCTTAGCAGCTTTTTGCTCCTTTTTAACGGTCAAGACAGAGGGCAGAACGATTGCCAGGGTTTGTGCATGGTCAAGGCCGTGCATCGCCGTTAATTCATGACCGATCATGTGGGTCGCCCAGTCTTGAGGGACTCCCGCCCCAATCAAGCCGTTGAGGGCCAGGGTTGCGCACCACATAATGTTGGCGCGCGCATCGTAGTTTTGTGGATCTTGTAAGGCGAGCGGTCCATCTTCAATCAACGAGAGCAGTAGCCCTTCAGCAAAGCGATCCTGCACCTTGGCGTTCACCGGATAGGTCAGATACTGCTCCATCACATGAATGAATGCGTCGACAACACCATTGCTGATCTGCTTTGCGGGCAGGCTGTAGGTCGTGGTTGGGTCGAGTACGGCAAAGCGCGGATACAGCAGGGGGCTGGAAAAAGGCAGCTTGGTCTTAAGAGAACGCCGGGTAATCACCGCGCCACTGTTCATCTCGGAGCCGGTCGCAGGCAGGGTGAGGATGCAGCCAAAGGGCAGGGCACTCTCAACGGCCGCCTGTTTAGTCAGGAGGTCCCATGGGTCACCGTGAAAGTTCACTGCCGCAGCGATAAACTTAGTGCCATCAATAACGGAGCCACCGCCCACAGCAAGAATGTAGTCTATGTTCTCCTTTTTGATCAGTTGCACGGCTTCTACCAGCGTTTCATAGCTGGGGTTGGGTTCTATCCCGGCAAACTCGAACAAAGTATAATCAGTCAGAGCCGCTTTGACCTGGTCTAGAACACCATTTTTCTTAATACTCCCGCCGCCATAAGTGATCAGCACCCGGTGGTCCTTGTCGATCTCCGCCGCAATATCGCCGATGCGGCCTTCGCCAAATAAGATTTTTGTCGGATTTTGAAAGTCGAAGTTAAACATTGCTATAACCCTTTCAGTTTTAAGTTACGTAGCCACAGCCCTTCGCAACAGCCGATGCTTTGCGCATGTCACAGGTTTCCTTTCGGGGGTAGCTTTTGAAGTGTCACCAGTGTAGGTGCTGACGTGGCGTGAGCGAATACCCGATCCTGTCTAATTCTTGCCCGTTTCTGCTCTTCTATTTATTTATTAGGAACTCCATGCTACATATTGTGCCTGATTCTGCTTTAACGAAAAGGAGCATGGACTGTCATGTCACAATTGATTGAGCATCTGGAACAACTCAAATTACCCGAGGGTTTTTCCGAATCTCGGCTCAAAGGGGTGCGCTTTTTCAAGGCTCTGCGCCACATCCCGCGCACCCCGATCATTTATGATCCGAGCATCGTCATCATTGCCCAGGGAAACAAGATCGGCTATGTGGGCGATCAAACCATCCACTACGATGCGAACAACTACCTGGTGCTCTCTGTTGCTATCCCCTTCGAGTGTGAAACCTTCGCCAGCCCCGACAACCCCTTGTTTGGTATCTACATCGATGTCGAGCTATCCCAACTGCACGACCTGATCTCCCAACTTGGTCATGGTGCTGATTTTGGAGGACAGAAAAGGGCGGCTCTACCACGTGGGTTCGGTCCTGCTCCTCTAGAGGATGCCATGGCTGACGCCAGCTCACGACTTATCAAGTGCTTTCAATCGGAAATGGAAACCCAGATCCTCGGACCCGGACTGGTGCGTGAGATTCTTTTTCATGCACTATGTGGAAAGCAAGCCCCGGCGCTCTATGCTCTGGCGACGCACAACGACAATTTTGCCCGCGTAGCGCGTGCGCTGAAATCGATCCATACCGATTTTTCGACCAATCTTGATGTCGACATGCTGGCCCAGAAAGCATACATGAGCACATCTGCATTCCATCGCGCCTTCAAAGAGGTCACCGCCGATTCGCCGGTGCAGTATCTGAAAAAAGTACGTTTGAGCAAGGCACTGAATTTCATGAAACAGGACGGGATGAAAGCCTATGTCGCGGCCGACAAGGTGGGGTATGAAAGCGCTTCGCAGTTTAGTCGTGAATTCAAGCGTTATTACGGACAGAGTCCCGCAGAAATGGCCAGAACGTTACGTATGACATAAACCTCCTGGTGTGTGGATATGCAACCTTCAGTGCGTCCATAAGGTGCTTTTGAAAACTTATAGGTTGTGACAGATCGCAGACTCAGGCCGCAGATCTCACTACTCTTTTCGCAAATATCCCGTCGGAATTCATTGTCGAAAAGTTGAACGAATTTTGGCGAGGATCAGACAGTCTGATAAATCACGACAAACCATACATGAAAACGGCCACCTCAGAAATGGGGTGGCTGTTCCTGTATTGCAGGGTTTGTGGAAACGGCCGACCCGAGCACTGATTCCAGTATCAAGGTCAATGTTTGATAAAATACAAGACATGACCCTACGAGCATCTAAACCACAAATTTAAACCACAAATTTTGAAATGGAGTAGTCTGAAGGGGTAACGTCACATTCGCACCATTTGCCTGACATCGACGGAACCAAGCCCGCAACTGATAATCTAAATTACAAAGGAATCGAAGTATGACTATTACCGGAAAACAATTAATCAATGGAGAATGGGTTGAAGGGCAATCTGGAACCTACCAGGCCGGTGACCCGGCAACTGGGGAAAAACTCGAGCCGGTTTTAAGCAAAGCATCTCCAGCGCAGGTCGAGGCTGCTGTTTTCGCTGCCGATGCATGTGCCAGTGAATTCCGTCTCTGTTCCCTTGCAAAACGTGCTGCATTCCTTCGTGCTTGTGCCGAAGAGATCATTGCGCTTGGAGACAAACTGATCCATCGTGCCATGGCAGAAACCGGCTTGCCACAGGCCCGTATTGAAGGGGAGCGCGGCCGGACCTGTCTCCAACTGAATATGTTTGCCGATGTGGTCGAGGCGGGAGATTTCCTCGATGTCAGGATTGATACGGCCATGCCCGACCGGCAACCGTTGCCTCGGCCTGATCTGCGTTATATGAATCAGGCTATTGGCCCAGTAGTCGTTTTCGGAGCCAGTAACTTCCCCCTTGCTTTTTCCGTTGCCGGAGGTGATACGGCTTCCGCATTTGCCGCCGGATGCCCGGTGCTAGTGAAAGGACACTCTTCTCATCCCGGTACCAGCGAGTTGGTTGCCCAGGCTATAGATACTGCTGTCAAGAAGGCCGGGCTGCCAACAGGTGTCTTTTCTCTACTGATGGGATCCGGCCGCGAAGTCGGAAGTGCCTTAATTGTCGCTCCTGAAGTTAAAGCCGTCGGGTTCACCGGCTCTTTCAGCGGAGGTATGGCCCTCGTCAAACTGGCTAATGATCGTCCAGAGCCGATTCCAGTCTTTACCGAGATGAGCAGCCTTAACCCGGTGGTTCTCCTGCCCAAGAAACTCGAAATCGAGGCAGAACTGATGGCAGAAGGTTTTGTCACCTCGTTGAATATGGGTGTAGGGCAGTTTTGCACCAACCCTGGCCTTGTCTTGGGAATCGACAGCCCGGCTCTTGATCTTTTTGTCAAGGCGACTTCTGAGTACCTAGCCGAGCAGCCAGCCGGTGTCATGTTAAATGAAGGAATTCAGGAAGCTTATAATAAGGGTGTCTCAACGATTTCCAGTCAGCCAGGGGTGACCAAGAACGCTGTCGGGGAAAGTCACACAGGAAAACCAGGGTTCTGCTGTCAGCCGACTCTGATGACGGTTTCCGCCAGTGATTTCATCGCTAATCATAATCTGACCGAAGAAATGTTCGGTCCGGCGGCTTTGCTGATCAAGTGTCAGGATGTTTCTGAACTTGAGAATGTAACCCGCAGCTTGAAAGGTCAACTTACCGGTACAATTCAGACGGCAGAGGGTGAAATGGATGATTATGCAGACCTTATCGACTTGATGAAAGTTCGGGTTGGTCGTCTGCTGGTGAACGGTTTCCCCACCGGAGTCGAGGTCTGTCACGCCATGGTACATGGCGGGCCGTTCCCGGCAACTAGCGACGTCCGGTTTACCTCAGTCGGCTCTGCAGCTATTTATCGCTTCCTGCGCCCGATCTGCCTACAGAACTTTCCGAAGGGACTGCTCCCTGAACCACTGCAAGATAGCAATCCGCTGAATCTCTGGCGGCTAATCAACGGTGCGCGGACCAGGGGCCCTCTGGGACATTTGTAGTAATGCCGCCGCTTGGCCGAATAGGCTGAGGTTAAAGGGGTCAGTTCCGAGGAGACATGGGTGATATTTGAAGTTTTCAAAGTAGGGGAATTGTTGCTTGTTTGATTTCTCACGATCAATCGGACACTAAAACGACCACCTGAGAAATGAGGTGGCCGTTCTTGCTTTGTAGGGTATCAAAGACCCACATCAAATTTTCCTCTAATAGATCCTTAAAACATTCTGGAGCGTCATAAGTTCACATCAAGGCAAATTCACTCAGACGGAAAAAAGCGTCGCTGTACTATGCTTTTTTACGCTGGTGATTTGCTACGTTATATTTCAATTTTAGTTTCCCAGTGCCCAGATTCATCTTGACTGGGGAGCCATACTTGATGCTTTCGCAAGAAAGCAAAATATCCGCTGGCTAAGCAAAAAGCGCCAAATGCAAGGCGCGAAATTTTCGAGCAATGAGGCGTACTTACGTACGTCGAAGCAGCGAGAGAAATTGCAGCAACGCAGCAGTTGGTGAG
>JBDNGT010000059.1:0-14734 GCA_041689145.1 Geopsychrobacter sp.
AAAATGGTGAGCCGGGGGGGGATCGAACCCACGACCATCTGATTAAAAGTCAGATGCTCTACCAACTGAGCTACCGGCTCGCGTTGCGGAGCAGCTGCTTCGCGTTACGGAGTGTGTTTATACTCGATGATTCGGAGGCAGTCAACCCTTTTATTGCGTTTTTTTGGCCCGCGCAAATTATTATCTCAAGCGATTCCAGCCTAGGGATTTCAGGCAAACGGATTGCTGCGCAACATGGTTTCGTCGCGACGTGGACCGACCGAAACCAGGACAACCGGCACCCCGGACCAGGCTTCAATCTGTTTGACATAGTCGATCGCCTGTTGCGGCAGCTCTTCAAAGCTCTTAACTTCATTGATTGATGTCTGCCAGCCCGCAACATCCTCCAGCACCGGGGTGCATTGCTGCAGCACGTCCAGATCACTCGGGAAATTAGTGAGCAGTTGATCGCCATAACGGTAAGCGGTACAGACCTTGATCGTTGCAAGACCGTTCAGAACATCCATTTTAGTCAGCGCCAGACCAGTCAGTCCGTTGACCCGCACCGCTTCGCGCAAGGCGACGATATCGAGCCAACCACAACGGCGCGGACGCCCGGTGGTCGCCCCGAATTCTTGGCCGGCCGCGCGCAGATTTTCACCCATCTCGTCGAGCAGTTCGGTCGGGAAAGGTCCTTCACCGACCCGCGTGACATAGGCCTTGGTGATGCCGATGACCTGATCGATTTTTGTCGGGCCTACGCCGCTGCCGGTGCATGCGCCACCGGAGACCGTTGAAGACGAGGTAACATAGGGATAGGTGCCATGATCGATATCGAGCATGCTCCCCTGAGCGCCCTCAAATAACAGGTTTTTACCCGCCTTGATCGCCGCATCAAGTTCGACCGAAGCGTTACCCAGATAACAGCGCAGCTTCTCGGCGTAACCCTGATATTCGTTAAAAATCTCATCTTCATTCAGCGGCGGCTGGTCGAGATATTTTTCAAGATAGAAATTTTTCTCGGGCAGAGCCTCTTTCAGCCGCCGTCTGAAGGTTTCAGGCTTAAGCAGATCGGCAAAGCGGACACCGCGTCGTCCGACCTTATCTTCGTAGGTCGGCCCGATACCACGACCGGTTGTGCCGATTTTGCGGTCGCTGCTGCGACCTTCACGCGCCTTATCGATGGCGACGTGGTAGGGCATGATCAGGTTGACCGCACCATCGACCATCAGCTGGCTATCGTCTTTTAAGTACCCCTTTGCTTTCAACCCTTCGATCTCCTGCAGAAAGACCTTGGGATCGAGAACGACTCCGTTGCCGATGACACAACGTTTCCCCTCATGCAGAATTCCTGAAGGAATCAGGTGGAGTACGGTTTTCTCGTTACCTACCACCAGGGTATGCCCGGCGTTGTTGCCACCCTGAAAACGCACCACCCCATCGGCCTGCGCGGTATAGATATCAACAACTTTCCCCTTGCCTTCGTCGCCCCACTGGGCACCGATAATTATGACATTGGCCATAGCTTTACCTTTAGCTCCTTGCATCTGCCCCGCAGATACGGCAGCAGTTCCCGATTATAACTCTTTATGCTGTAGAAGTTCTTCAAGAGTCAACGAATCTTCAGTCTTACTGGTCGGATCGATAAGACGCAGATCACCATCCCCAAGGGGGACAACCAGCAGCTGACGATAGTTCATCAGCTGGGCATAGGCAAGGGTTTCGTCAATCGAACGGTCAATCATGTCGCGTGCGGCACTGAACCCGACTTCACGCAGCTGCGGAGTCAATTGTTGGGCGCGTAAGACAGCGCCCGGACAGGCATAGACCAGCAGATCGGTCTGCGGCTTAACCCGATCTTCCAGTGCCCGGTCGAGGGCGAACAGCAGATTGAGCAGATCGAAGGTGAAGCCGGTTGCCGGCGCGGGACTGCCATAATTGGCCATCAATCCGTCGTAGCGACCACCGCTGCAGACCGCCTGCCCGTAACCCTGCAGAAAGCCCTGAAAGGTGATCCCGGTGTGATAATCAAGACCGCGCAGTTCCCCCAGGTCGAAAGTGACGTACTCGGATATCCCATGTTGATCGAGCAGCGCAAGAACCTGGATCAAATTATCCAGAGCCTGCTGCGAGCGTTGATTTTTAACCAGCTTGGCGGCCCGACCCAACACTTCGCGACCACCAAAAAGCCGCGGCAGCGCCAGGACCTCTTCACGCGCGGCCTCATCGACGTCCCCTTCATCGAGCAAAGCCTTGAGCTCGGTGCTGTCTTTGCGCCCGATGGCGCCTGCCACGCGGCGCGCCAAATCCGAGGGCAGAGACAGGCCATCCATCACTCCACGAAAAAACTCGACCTGCCCGACATCGAGGGTGAAATCCCTGGCCCCACTGCGCCGCAGGCATTCGATCGCCATGGCGATCATCTCGGCATCCGCCTCAGGATGGCTAAGACCAATCAGCTCGACGCCAACCTGAAAGATTTCACGATCTTTACCCGCCTGCTGCTCAGCATGGCGCAGGACCTTCCCTGAATAACAGAGTCGCAGAGGGAACGGCAGTTCACGCATCCGGGTTGCGGCGATCCGGGCGATCTGCGGGGTAATATCGGGGGGAAAGGCAAGAAGTCGCCCGCTCTGGCGGTCATCAAAACGGAAGGCCCGGGCATACAGATCGCCGCCAAGCCCCTTCTCAAGCAGATCGAAAAACTCGAGCTGTGGCGGAATCACCGGCCGAAATCCCCAGCCAGCCATCACCTGTCGCAGTTGCTGCTGCAGGTATTCGACCTTGGCGGCTTTCATAGGCAGAAAATCACGCACCCCTTTCGGCAGAGCGGATTCGGGCATGGCATCAGAATTCAGCATAAGTTTCCACGTTGGTCAGCCGGCGAATGCCCGCAATAAAAGGCTTAAATTCCATTACTGTTCCAGTTCGTTGCCGGCGGTAAGGTTACCGGGCAGGCGGAGATAACGCCATCGGCCACCGCAAGGCGCTGCAAAACCTCTGATGGCAACAAGCTGTCGATCCCGATCAACGAAATCGCACTCCCCTCGATCCGCCGACGCGACAGGTTGAGCATCGCGATATTCACTCCGACATCGGCCAGTATCCCACTGATCCGGGCGATAACTCCTGGGCGATCTTCATTGTGCAACACCAGCAGATGCCCTTCGGGCACCGCTTCAACCAGATAATCGTCGATCCGCACCAGCCGGTAGTCGTTCTCGCCGAACAGCGCGCCGCTGAGGCTGTGGCTCCCCTGGTCCCCCTCGATCTGGACATGGATCGAGCTGGCGAATGCGTTGGCAGAATAGACCCGCGTCTCACTGACCCTGATCCCATGTTCACGCGCCAGATGGAGCGCATTAACATCATTGACCTGCTCGCCAAGGACCGGACGTAGCAGCCCTTTTAAAAAGGCGGCAGTTAACAGCTCAAGGGGATGAGCGGCCACCGTCCCCGTATATTCAATTGAAACCTGTTTAAACCGGCCGCTCCGATACTGGGACATAAAAAGGCCCATCCGTTCGGCCAACTCAAAACAGGGGCGCAGCATCTTCAGCAGATCAGCGTTGACCGAGGGGACATTCAAGGCGTTGGTGATCTGATCGCCTTGCAAGAAATCGAGGACCTGACGCGCAATTTGCACCGCGATATTGATCTGGGCATCAGCACTGGCCGCCCGCAGATGCGGCGTTGCGATGACCTGATCGAACTGCAGCAACGGGTGATCAGCCGCGGGGGGTTCTTTGGCAAAAACGTCCAGCGCCGCTCCGGCAATCTGCCCACTGTGCAAGGCCGCGACCAGCGCTTCTTCATCGATCAAGCCGCCCTGCGCACAATTGATAATGCGGCAGCCGGGCTTGACCTTTCCCAGCAGATCCGCGTTGATAAAACCACGGGTCTCTGAATTCAGCGGAAGGTGTAACGAGATAAAATCAGAGCTGCGCAACAACTCCAACAGTTCGACCTGCTCTCCACCCAGTCGCTGAATCGCCTCTGTTGTCAGGTAGGGATCGCAAACCAGAACCTTCATCCTGAGCGCCAACGCCCGTTCAATGACCAATCGCCCGATCTTACCGGCACCGATCACACCGAGATTCTTGCCCGAGAGTTCAACCCCGAGGTAGCGGTCTTTCTGCCACTCCCCGCGCCTTAATGCCGCACAGGCCTGCGGGATATGCCGAGCCAAAGCCATCAGCATGGCAATGGTGTGCTCGGCGCTGGTAATACTGCTGCCGAAGGGGGTATTCATCACCACCACGCCACGCCGATTGGCCGCGTCTAAATCAACGTTTTCGGCCCCAATCCCGGCACGCCCGACAACGCGCAACAATTTAGCTTTTTCGAAGACCTCGGCAGTCAGGTGCGTTCCGCCGCGCACTACCAGGGCATCGACATCTGCCACGGCGAGGAGCAGCTCTTGCTCGCTCAACTCTGGGCGGTAATCGAGAGTGATCCCTTCGGCGGCGGTAAAGATATCAAGCCCGGCCTGAGATAATCGATCTGCTACCAGAATTTTCATCCCGCAAGCTCCCGTCAAAACTCGAAAAACGGCCATTAAACCGAAGCGCGCAATTTAACAACAGTGCCAGAGGTTGTCAAGTTGAGGCGGGGTTTGCAGCACGACAGAAATGTCGTTTGTCAAAATCAATCCGGCCTTTCCTTTTACTGAATCTAAGACCTAACACTGCCCCCTCAAATACTCGATCAACACCCGAACGCCGACCCCGGTTCCCCCCTTGGGAGAGCCAGGGCTGTTCTTGTCGGCCCAGGCGGTTCCGGCGATATCGAGATGCGCCCAGGTGTAATCTCCGGTAAACTGCTTCAAAAAAGCGGCCGCCGTGATCGCGCCGGCCGGCCGACCCCCGGTATTCTTGATGTCGCCGAAATCCCCCTTGATCTGCGCGCCATACTCCTCCCACAGCGGCAGTTGCCAGAGCCGTTCGCCACAGCGTTCGCCTGCCTTGATCAGTTCGCGAATCAGCCCCTCATGGTTACCGAGCACCGCCGAGGCATGCTGGCCGAGCGCAATCACGCAGGCTCCGGTCAGGGTCGCCAGATCGATCACCACGCGCGGCTTGTATTTTCCGACCCAGGTCAGGGCATCGGCCAGAATCAGGCGGCCTTCGGCATCGGTGTTCAAGACCTCAATCGTCTTGCCCGAGAGCGAGGTCAGAATATCGCCGGGGCGGTAGGCTGTTCCAGAAGGGAGATTCTCGACCGCCGGTACCACCGCCACCAGATTGACCGGCAGCTTCAATTCAGCCACCGCCTGCACCGCGCCAAGCACCGCAGCGCCACCCGCCATATCCATCTTCATCTCATCCATCTTATCCGCCGGCTTCAACGAGATCCCGCCGGCATCAAAGACCACCCCCTTGCCGACCAGGGCGACCGGCCGCTCCTCTGCCGTCCCGCCATGATATTCAAGCACGATCAGGTAGGGATCACGCTCGCTCCCCTGAGCGACACCCAAGAGCGCGCCGAAGCCCTGCTTTTCCAGTTCACTCCGCGGCAACAGTGTACAGCGCAGCCCCTGTTCTTTGGCGATCTGTTGCGCCGTTTCGGCCAGAAACAGGGGTGATTTATCATTGCCCGGCTGATTGACCAGATCACGGGCGCAACAGACGCCACGACAGATCACCGCCGCCTCAGCGACCGCCGCTTCGGCGACCGCCTTGTCACGTGACGAGCCGATCATCAAAGACGCCGCCGCCAAAGGCAGAGGCTTCTCATGTTTCTGCTCTCGATAGCGATCGAAACTATAGCCCGCCATCAACAGCCCCTCCGCGAGGGATGCAACCGCAGCGATCTCCCTCCCTTTGCGTAACTGCAGCGGGCTGCTGTCGATCAGGCAACGGCTGATCCGGCGCTCGGACAGATAGGTCGCCACATGGCTGGCAAAGCTCCGCAACCCGGCGGCGTTGATCTGTTTTTTCTCTCCAAGTCCGACCAGCAGCAGGCGCTCGCAGGGAACCCCCTCAGGGTTGTGCAGCAGGAGCAGTTCGCCGGCCTTGCCGCTGAATTCACGACTGCGAAAAATTTTCTGCAGCTGACCTTCAAGAAGCACATCGAGCGCCGCGAAGGTGTTTTTCAAACGACCCTCATAGGCCGGCAACACCAGACAAGCCGTCTTCTGTTTTAATGGATTTCCAACTTTAATGGAGATTTTCGTCACAAGGACCCCCTAGAATTTCGTAAAGATAAAATCGGAGACTTTCGCTTCATCGTTTTCACCTGTCACCCCCCAGACGTTTGCCCGTTCAAGCTTACCTTATTTTTGACAAACGCACCGCTCCGTCTACAACTGATATCACGCTTAACTCTTAACTCCTCACCCCTAACTCCTCACCCCTTTGGTGGGATCGAAAATTCTATCCGTGCAGGAGCCGAGCAATAGCCTGTTTAAGATCAGTCACCCCGGCATCGAGGTTTTCGACGCGGATCTCAACCCGGCGTGGCGGGCAGGTATGCATGTACAGTGGATCATAGTAGTCGACCATCAACTGTCGGGTCAGCTCCTCCCACCTCTTTTCATGCAAGAGTTTCAGCAGAGCGGCGACGGACGAGTTGCCCAAGCGTTCCTTCAGCGCGCGCAGTGGTGGTTCAAAAGCGGCGGTCAGGTCATCGCGCGCCGGATAATCATCCAGAATCACCCGCACCCGATAATCAAGCGCAGCATCAACCCACAGGCTGGGCTGTTCCTGGAGTGCTTTATAAAAACGGGGGGGAACCACCAGCCGACCGATATGCCGACTTTCCCCTTCGGTCAGCAGATAATCTGACCCGCGGCATTCCTCCAACCTGTCCCAGAGTCTGGCTTCAAACATCTTCTGGCCCGGCTGCTCGCCCAAACCCAAGCCGCCGAAGGCACTACCGCGATGATTGGCCAAACCCTCAAGGTCGATAACCGGATAACTCTCGGCGGCCAGGCGATGGAGCAACAGGGTCTTGCCGACGCCGGTCAGGCCCCGCACCACCAGAACCTTACCGAAATCGGTTTGTTCAAAATAGTCGATCACCTGCCGCCGAAAAGCCTTATGCCCGCCACTCAGCTGCCGCGCCGGAATTCCTCCCAGGTTGAGAAAAGAGGTCATCGCCAGCGAACGCATCCCGCCCCGCCAACAAAAAACAACCGCCGGAGGCGAATCAGGCTGGCGCGCCGCTTCGATCTGCCAGAGCATCTGCGGAATTTTGGGCGCAACAATTTCGATTCCGCGCTTGCGTGCATCACGCCGCCCAACCTGCTTGTAGAGGATTCCGATCTCGACGCGCTCGGCATCGTTCAGAATCGGCACATTGATCGCACCGGGGATCGTCGCCTCAGCGTATTCCGCGGGGGAACGTACATCGACCAGCAGGGCGCCACGTCGGCGAAGTTCAAGGGCTTGATCGAGATCGATGACTGGGGGCAAGGGACAATTTCCTTCAGTGTGATGGGTTGATGCCCGAAACTTAGGCGTTAGAGCAGCACAGGAGCCGTTTTGTAGCACCAACCCGGCCCTGCCGACAAGGTCGAATCGGCAGCAATCCGCGATTATTTCACTTAACTTGCATTATGAGGTTGACCTGCACCCGGCAATCGGGTAGGTTCCCTTTCGTTGTCGCGGGATGGAGCAGTCTGGTAGCTCGTCGGGCTCATAACCCGAAGGTCGGAGGTTCAAATCCTTCTCCCGCAACCAAAAAAATCAAGGGAATCCGTATCCGCGGGTTCCCTTTTTGATTTTCTACGCACCATCCGCCCCACCCTTCCCACATAAGCCTAAGATTATTTTCCCGGGTCGGCGTTTGCATAGGCTCCTTGCAGTCTCTCGGGCACTCGGGATCCTATGCAGGACAAGGTTGGACCCCGACTGACCGCGATTCTTGGCGGTATGCTGGTTGGCGCCGGATTCCTGATCTGTTCCCAAACGTCGAGTTACTGGGACTGGATTCTCGGTTTCGGTGGCCTGGCCGGCGCAGGATTCGGCTTCGGCTACTCAGCTACGACATGGAGAGAGCAAAAAAGCCCCGCTATTGCAGCGGGACTTTTTTGTATTCGAAAGTTGGAAGAGATTTTCATTGCGGGGGGAGTGAACCTGCGCCGCCGCTAAACAATCGTAATCAGCTGCCCTGCAAACCCAACAACCTGAGCAGTGCGCACCTTGCACCGCTTACGTAATTCAACCTGCCCATCAACCGTGACTCGCCCTTCAGCAATGGCCAACTTGGCGGTGCCACCACTTGAACAGAGCCCGAGCAATTTCAACAAATTGCACAGCTCGACAAACTCGCGGCCATTCAGTTCGAAATTTTCCACAACTAATCCTCATTCCCTATATTCAAGATGCTCATCTATTTGGGTTGCTGTTCTTGCTTGGTGCTTTTTCAGTTCTTACTGAACCGCGCTTTTCAGCCACCCAGACGGCATGCCGATAACCGCCCCTGCCGGGCCTTTCACAACGCACGTTGAACCCGCCAGTCGCGAGCCGCTCTGCAAAACCGGCATCGGGGTTTTCACCCCAGACCGCAAAGGTGCCACCTGCTTTTAGTGCTGCGCAGGTTCGCACAATAGCACGACTCCCGTAAACTGGATCCTTATACCAGTTGGACTGTGGATGGGGACCGCGATAGAGGTCAAGGATAATCGCATCGAACTCTGCGCTGACCGATTTACGGATCAGGTCAGAAACGTCGGCAATTTCGACGGTGACACGCGGATCACTGGCGGCCCCATTGGTCAAATCGGCAAGGGGGCCGAGGCACCATTCAGAAATTTTGGGGTTGAGCTCTGCGACGATAACCTCAGCCGTCGCGGGCAGGGCATCAAGCACTGCACGCAGGGTAATCCCCATTCCCAGGCCACCAACCAGCACTAGCGGGCCCATTCGGTTTTTCAGGGCCTGACAGCCAAGTTCGCCAAGCGCGATTTCAGAGCGTTGCGCCTTACTATTCATCAGCACTTGACTGCCCAACGAGATGATAAAATCACCGCGGCCACGTTGACGTAACTCTAGGCACCCCTCATCATCGGTGACGAAGCGATCAAGCGTCTTCCAGGGCAATGCCATGAATTTCCTCGCAGCTGCTGGAGTAAAAAGGCGCACAGTAAAGGGATCAATATCTGGAATCTATTCACTTTAAGAGGATGACGGAGACAAAAACCTTATCTACAGTTCATCTTTCTCCTCGTAGCCGACCGCACAGGCAAAACTTGAAGGGACTGTGCGCGCGGTTGTCAGGCTGACGTCGAGACGATCTTTGCTCCATTCACGACGGAACAGATCTTCATAATGCCCGGGATTTGCTAAAATCTCGGTGAACATTTCATGCAGGGTTTTCCCACAGTGTGCAGCAAGCAACTCAACCCAGTTTTCGACATCGATCCGGGCAACAACATTTTTGCGCTTACTGATTCTGCAATAGCCCTGACGGGCAAGGGACTCACCGTTAATAACCATAGATTTCTTGGCCACTGCTAAATTCCTTTCGGCCATGTGGGTCTAAACTGACAAAACAGCCGTTCCCTGGTTACACCCGCTACGCATAGATACGTCCGCCCTCCCGCTGGCTTAGATTTATGAATTAATCGATCATGTATATAAGTCAGATCAGTCTCGCTGTCAATTTAACCCGCCTACCAAACAAGAAGAAACACCAGAATTTTAACATAAAACCACACACTAATACAGGTCTTGCTGCAGCTCGATTTGACCTCAGACCCTAATTCAGGGTATGGTTCATTTGTATAGGCGACGCCCTGCCAGGGTGTTCCGTCCTTGCCCCGCAGGGAGATCGTCAAGAACGTTGCCCCGTGCGACGCTTCGCAGATTTCCGTACCTTTCAGAGTAGCGCTTGGTTCTCGCAGTTCCTGCGAACCGGGTCGCGGGTCGCTCTGTCCTTTTAAAAACAAAATATCACTGATATGCTGCGCGTCGCAGTCAACCACGCTTTGCGGAGTTGCTTTCAGCTTTAGTTTCCGGCGTACTTGCTAGTGTAGTTTTCTTCGATATAATTTCACCACACCACAAATCTAACACCCTGAATAACAAGGAAAATGCATGGATAAGCAGGTTAAAATTTCGGTTAAAAATCTTTTCAAGATTTTCGGTCCGCATCCGAAACGAGCCCGGCAATTGCTTGAGCAAGGGCTTGACAAGGCCGCGATTTTTGAAAAGACCGATACCACCATCGGCGTACAGGACGCCAGTTTCGATATCTATACCGGCGAGGTTTTTGTCATCATGGGGCTCTCCGGCTCGGGCAAATCGACCATGGTACGCATGCTTAACCGCCTGATCGAACCGACCGCCGGCCAGGTCTTTATCGATGGCGAAGAGATCACCAGCATGACCAATGACCAGTTGATCAAGATGCGACGCAAGAAGATGAGCATGGTTTTTCAATCCTTCGCCCTGATGCCCCACATGACAGTGCTCGAGAATGCCGCCTTCGGGCTGGAGATGGACGGCATCGACAAACCGACCCGCGAAGCCCGAGCCTTGGAGTCGTTAGAACAGGTCGGTCTCGAGGCCTGGGCGGCAAGCAGACCCAACGAACTCTCCGGCGGCATGCAGCAACGGGTTGGGCTGGCGCGCGGTCTGGCGGTCGATCCCGACATTTTACTGATGGATGAGGCCTTCTCGGCACTCGATCCGCTGATCCGCACCGAGATGCAGGATGAACTGCTGAAGCTGCAGGCCAAGGCAAAACGGACCATTGTTTTCATCTCCCACGATCTCGACGAAGCGATGCGGATCGGTGACCGCATCGCCATCATGGAAGGGGGCCGTGTAGTGCAGGTCGGCACCCCCGAAGAGATTCTGCAGAATCCGGCTGACGAGTATGTGCGCGCCTTCTTCCGCGGCGTCGACCAGACCAATATTCTCTCCGCCGGCGATATCGCCAGCGATTCCCGGGTGACTATTATGATCACCGACGGCAAAAGCCCGCGCGTGGCGTTGCAGCGACTGATCAAGAATGACCGGGATTACGGCTACGTGATCGACAGCAACCGCAAGTTTCTGGGGATCGTCTCAACCGATACCCTGCGCGAGCTGATCGATCGTCCCGAATATCCACAGCAGATTGCCAACGCCTACCTCGCTGATATTACCACGGCACATACCGAAGATTCACTGCAGGACATTCTCCCCGCAGTCGCAAATCACCCTTGGCCGTTGCCGATTCTGAGCCAAGCCGGAAAGTTTCGAGGGGTTGTCTCAAAAAACCTGTTTTTACGAACTCTGCACCGTAGCGAGCCAGAAACCGAACCAGAAACTGAAGCAGAAATGGCCGACTGATTAAATAGAATGGAGCTGAGGAATACAGATGAATATGTTTAATTTTGCTGAACACCTGATCCCGCTGGATGAATGGGTCCAGACCGCCGTTGACTGGCTGGTCTTCAATTACCGTGAGTATTTCCAGATCATCAAGGTCCCGGTCGAACTCTTTCTCGAAGGGTTGGAATGGCTGTTTGCCAGCCTTTCACCGATTGTCGTGATCCTGCTGTTTGCCCTCATCGCCTGGCGCTACGCTGGCAAGCGCGTCTCGGTATTTACCGCCTTGACCTTCTTGCTGATCGGTTATCTCGGCCTCTGGGATTACACCATGACCACGCTGGCGATGGTGATCTGCGCGGTGGTCTTTTGTGCGGTGGTCGGGGTGCCGCTCGGCATCATGGCGGGCCGCAGCGACCGCTCTGAAGTGATTCTGCGCCCCTTTCTCGATGTTATGCAGACCACGCCACCCTTCGTCTACCTGGTCCCGGTGGTCATGCTCTTCAGCATCGGCACCGTCTCCGGGGTGCTGGCGACCATCGTCTTTGCTCTGCCGCCGATCATCCGCCTGACCAGCCTCGGCATCCGTCAGGTCCATCCGGAACTGGTTGAAGCTGCGATCGCCTTCGGGGCCACCCCCTGGCAGGTCTTGCGCAAGGTTCAGTTCCCAATCGCCATGCCCTCGGTCATGGCCGGGCTCAACCAGACCATCATGATGGCGCTCTCAATGGTCGTCATCGCCGCGCTCATCGGCGCCGGCGGCCTGGGCAATCCGGTGGTACAGGGACTGAATACCCTGGAGATCGGCCTGGCAACCATCGGCGGTCTGTCGATTGTCCTGCTGGCGATGGTCCTGGATCGGATCACCCAGGGCATCGGTAAAAAATAGTTTTCATGTTCCATTCACCCCCTCACAAGAAAAGGAAACAATATGAAACGGATTATGCTCATCCTGTTATTGCTGTCACTCACGCTCCCCGCGCTTGCGGTAGAACAACAACCCGGCAAAGGGGTTGAGGTGCAACCAGCCCGCGCCACCTGGAACACCGGTTATTTTCAAGAAGCCCTGGTCCGTACCGGACTCAAGGAGCTGGGCTACAACGTTCAAAAACCCAAAGATCTCACCAACCCGCTCTTCTACCAGTCTCTCGCCCTGGGTGACCTTGATTACTGGACCAACGGCTGGTTCCCCATGCATGACGCCCAGATGCCGAAAGGTTTCTACACCAAGGCAGAAAAGGTCGGCTATGTCGTCAAGGCGGGTGGACTGCAGGGCTACCTGGTTTCAAAAAAGGAAGTGGAAAAGTACGGCATCAAGTCACTCGACGACTTCAAACGCCCAGAAGTCAAGGCGGCTTTCGATGCCAACGGCGACGGCAAGGCCGACCTGACCGCCTGCCCCGCCGGCTGGGGTTGTGAGGAAATCATCGCTCATCACATGGAGGCCTATGACCTTGAGGATGACATCAACCTGATCAAGGCGGCTTATTCGGCCAGCATGGCCGATGCCCTGGCGCGCTACAAGTCCGGGCATCCGGTTTTCTTCTACACCTGGGCACCGAACTGGACCATCTTCAAATTCAAGCCCGGCACGGACGTGATGTGGGTCAATGTGCCAGAAATCAACCCGACCGAGGCCCAAAAACCGATGGTTGACCGCCTGACTGCCACTGGCATCGAAGGCGCCGTCAATGATCCGATCAAGCTCGGGTTTGTCGCCGCCGACATCCAGATCGTCGCCAACTCCGAGTTTCTCGCCAAGAACCCGGCGGCCAAAGAATTCTTCAAACTTTTCACTCTGCCCCTTAGCGATATCAACGAGCAGAATGCCAAGATGCAGGACGGCGAAAAGTCACAAAGGGATATCGATCGCCACGTCAAGGAGTGGATCGAAAAGAATCAAGCGACATGGGACAGCTGGCTGGCCGCGGTGCGCAAAGCCGCCTAGTCAGGCACCTTGAAAAACCGAACCGGCCGGAGGGATCGATCCCTCCGGCCGTTTTTTTATAGGAGGAACAACATGGCAGAAGCATGGCTTGAACAGATGCAGAACCATAAGGGGGAGACGACCAAAACTCCCAAGATTTATTAGAGCAACTACGCTACCGAAGGACCCTGTCAAGCGCCTGCGCCCAGCCGCGCAGCAGGACATCTCGCTCTGGCTTGCCAAGCTTGGGGGTGAAGAGCGCATCTCGCTGCCAATGCTGCGGGGTATCTGCCAGCGACTCGAAAACGCCTAGCTTGGACTCCCGCACGATAGGCGACTGTCGTCAGGAGGCGATTTTGTGCGCGGAGGGCCATCTCGCCGGTATTCATCAACACAAAACAGCCGGTGCCATAGGTGCTCTTGATCATCCCCGGCGCTAGGCAGGCCTATCCGATGGCTGTGGATCGGATCACCCAGGGCGTCGGTAAAAAATAGTTTTTATGTTCCATTCACCCCGCTCACAAGAAAAGGAAAAAAATATGAAACGAATCATGCTCGTCCTGCTATTGCTGTCATTCACGCTCCCCGCGCTTGCGGTCGAACAACCCGGCAAGGGGGTCAAGGTGCAACCGGCCCGCGCCACCTGGAATACCGGTTATTTCCAAGAAGCCCTGGTCCGTACCGGGCTCAAGGAGCTGGGCTACAACGTAAAAAACCCAAAAGAACTTGCCAACCCACTCTTCTACCAATCTCTCGTCCTGGGTGATGTCGATTACTGAACCAACGGCTGGTTCCCCAACCATGACGGACAGATGCCGAAAGATTTTTACTCCAAGGGGGAAAAGATCGGCTACGTCGTCAAGGCGGGCGGCCTGCAAGGTTATTTGGTGTCAAAAAAAGAGGTCGAAAAATACAATATCAAGTCACTTGATGACTTCAAGCGCCCCGAGGTCATTAAAGCCTTTGATTCCAACGGAGACGGCAAGGCCGATTTGACTGCCTGCCCTCCAGGCTGGGGATGCGAACAGGTGATAACCCACCATTTCAAAGTCTACGACCTGGACAAATATATTAACCCTGTCAAAGCGGCCTATTCGGCGAGTATGGCCGACGCTCTGGCGCGTTACAAAGCGGGCGGACCTGTATTTTTCTACACTTGGGCACCAAACTGGACCGTTTTCAAATTAAAGCCCGGCAAAGATGTCATGTGGATCAACGTACCGAAAATCATGCCCAAAGAATCTCTGCAGAGTGCCGTTGAGCGCATGACCGTCAGCGGTATTGAAGGTGCAGTCAGCGATCCGGTCAAACTCGGTTTTGTTGTCAGTGACATCCGGATTGTGGCCAACTCGAAGTTTCTGGCCAAAAACCCGGCGGCCAAAGAATTTTTCAAACTCTTCACTCTGCCGCTCGGTGATATCAACGAGCAGAACACCAAGATGCAGAATGGCGAGAAATCACAAAAGGATATCGATCGCCATGTTAAGCAATGGATCGAAAAGAACCACAAGACCTGGGACTCATGGCTAAACGCGGCGCGCAAAGCCGTCTGATAAGGTAAATCGAA
>JBDNGT010000060.1:0-6931 GCA_041689145.1 Geopsychrobacter sp.
ATGCCATGCTCCTGACGGAGTTCGACCAGTTCGACCGGGGTCTTGCGTTCCCCTTTGTTAGTGCTGATGCAGGTTGCAACGATCTTTGCGCTCATGGTTACTCCTTGGTTATGGACAGTTTAATTGTTAAGAATTCGGGCTTCGCGCGCTTTGAAGACCGCGTGCAGTTTCGTGCCGGTGTCGAATGAACCCATCTGTTCCCAGGCACGAAGACTGATTTCGGCCACCAATTTCTCCTTACCGAGCAGGGTAACCCGAACCCGATCCCCCAGGACAATTCTTTCGCTGACCTGGCCGGGGATGACATTCTGCGGGCTCCCGCCGGGCGGTTCGGCAAACAGCATAACCTCCCAGGGTGCCACCGCCAGCGTGGCCGGTCCGGGTAGCGCGCTGCCGAACAGGCCCTGCAGTCGTGTGCCGCCGGCGCTGTGAAAAGACTTTTCCAGCCCCTGCTCAATCACCTCGCCGCTGATCAGATTGATCCCGGCGAAGCGCGCGACAAAATCACTCTGCGGTTCGCGCAGCAGCTGGTGGTAGCTGCCACGCTGGACGATCTGTCCTTTTTCAATCACCGCGACCCGTTTGCGAAACCAGGCGACCTCTTCGGCGTCATGGGTCACCAGCAGGGTCGGAATCTGGAATTCGCCCAGAACCTGATGCAGCCAGCGCCGGATGGCGCCGCGTGCCGAGGGGTCGAGGGCGGCGGTCGGTTCATCGAGCAGCAGCAGCAGCGGGTCGGTGATCAGGGTCCGCGCCAGGGCGACCTTCTGCCGTTCACCACCAGACAGGGTGGTGACGTTGCGTTCTGCGAGCAGGCTGATCCCGAGCTTGTCGAGCAGCCGGTCGACCTGTGGCTTGATCTCGGCCTGTGACTGACGCCGGACCCGCAGGCCGAACGCGATATTCTGCTGGACATCAAGGTGTGGAAAGAGCGCCAGATCCTGAAATACCATGCCGATGCGCCGTTGTTCGGGTGGCAAGTCGATCTTCTTGTGCGCATCGAACAGCAGCCGATCGCCGAGTTTTATCCGTCCGGCGCGCGGTTTGATTAAGCCGGCCAGCAGGCGCAGCAGGCTGCTTTTACCGGCGCCGTTGGGGCCGAGCAATACGGTGACTCCCGGTCTGACGGACAGCTCGATCACCAGTTCAAATTCGGCCAGCGGATATTGCAGGCGACAGTCAAGGATCATCATCTGACCGGCTCCTGCGGCGCGATAAATTTGACGGCGGTCAACAGTAAGAGTGAGATCAAAAGGAGCAATGCGCCCAGTCCGAAGGCCTGTTGCGGGTCCGATTCAAAGGCGGTGTAGATCGCCAACGACAGGGTCTGGGTCCGCCCGCGGAGATTGCCGGCGAACAGGATGACCGTGCCGAACAGGCCGATCCCCTGGGCTAGAGCCATGATCGCTTCGGCGGCCAGGTTGCGTTGTACCAGGGGCAGGGTGACGTGGGTGAAGGTTTGGAACGGAGAGGCGCCGAGTAATAGAGCAGCATCCTCCAGTTTGTGGTCGACTCCGTCGAAGAGCAGGGTGCAGCGCCGCACGAAATAAGGGGTGACGACAAACAGGATAGCAATGACCACCGCCAGCAGGGTAAAGGGGATGCGCAGGCCGATGTCGGCCAGCAGGTTGCCGAGCAGGCCGCGGCGACCAAAGGCGAGCAGCAGCGCGAGGCCGGCGACAATCGGCGGCATGACCATCGGCAGTTCGAGCAACGCATCGAACAGGCGTCGCAGGCGGCCGGAAAAACGGGAGAGCCCATAGGCTGCCGGCAGTCCGAGCAGAAAGATCGGTGGCAGGGCCAAAAGCGAAGAGAGCAGGGTGATCCAGAGTGCCTGCTGGACTTGGTGCTGGAAAAGCAGCTCGAGCAGTTCACCCGGGCTGCTGGCCAGGAGCAGGGCGATGATCGGTAGCAGGATCAATAAGCCCAGCAACAGGCTGGCCAGGGCCAAAAAAGAGGTGAAGAGACGAGGTCGATTCACGGTGCGACCCCGGTCAGAAATCCCTGGTGGGCAAAGAGCTGTTGTGTCGCGGGGCTGAACAGAAAAGCTGTGAAGTCATCAGCTTCTCCCTCGGCTTTCGCGGTAGTTTCGGATCGGCGTCCGCTTATTTTGGCCATCGGGTAGCTGGCCCGCGGATTGTGTCGGGCCGGCAGGCTGATCGCCACCAGCTGGTGGGCGTTGTCGGCCGCCAGGTCGCTCTGGTAGACGATGCCAGCGTCAACTTCGCCTAAGAGCAGCTTTGCGACGATCGCCTTGACCATGTTCTCTTCGCTGACGATGTTGGCTTCGATTCTGCTGACCAGCTCGCTGCCGTAGGCGGGGTCCTGGGCCAGATCGGCAAACAGCTGGCGGGTATAACTGCCGATCGGCACCTGGCGGTTGCCGATCACAAGCAGCAGGCCAGGTCGTGCCAGGTCCTTTATGGACCTCAGTTGGGGTGCCAGCTCGGGGAGTACGGCGAGCACCAGTTGGTTACCGAGCAACAGTTTTGGGGTTTCGACCAGACCGCTTTTTTGCAGTCGCGTCATGACCGTTGTGTTGGCTGAGATGAACAGGTCGGCCGGTGCGCCCTGTTCAATCTGGGTGGCCAGGGCCTGGCTGCCGGCAAAGTGCAGTTCAATCTTGGTGTCGGGGTGTTGCTTCTGGTAGCTCTGGGTGACTTCGCGCAGGACCTCGGAGAGCGAGGATGCGGCGAATACCGAAAGATCTGCCGCCTGAGCAAGGGCCGGCAGCAGAATAATGATCAGGCACAGCCGAATGATCCTCACTTTGGTTCCTCCGCCGCAAATTTTTCGTCGATCAGTTTGTTCAAGCCTGCCTTAAGCCGCGCAAAACGCTCCAGCAACTCCTTGGCTTCAGCAGTCAGATGGGTAGAGCCTCCTCCTTTACCACCTTTGGCGCGGTCAACCAGGGGAAAGGGTGCATGCTGTTCCATCTGCTGCAACTGTGACCAGGCCTTGCGATAGGAGATACCGAGTTCACTGGCAGCGGCATTGAGCGAGCCGCCGCGCTCAATCGCAAGTAACAGGCGTTCACGGCCGGCGCCGATCAGCGGCTCACCGTCGACTTCGAGCCAGACCTTGGTGCGCACCTGAACCCGGTTCATTATGAAACTATCATTTCAAAAACCGTTCCACGATAAAATCGGTCAGGGGTGCGGCATCATTCAGATCGAAACAGGGGACGTCAAGCTGCAGCCTGGCGTCGCTTACGACCGCAATCAGGTGCGGATCATCCTGTTCGCCACGGCTGAGCAGCGGTTGTCCCAACGCTTGACGATGTGCCTCGATTTTGGGCAGGCTGCTCTTTTTGAAGCCTTCGGTGAGCAGAATATCGATCTTGCCGGCAAAAGGTGCCAGCAGCCGCTCGAGCGGCGGTTCCAATTCATGGCGCTCGATTAGTGCCGTTTTGGTCGGCGAACTGATCGAGGTCAGCGCCGCGCCGACGGCGGCCATCTTCCAACTGTCTTTCCCTTCATGGTCGATCTCGAATTTATGTGCATCATGTTTGAGCGCGCCGACCGTCCAGCCGCGCGTGGTCAACTCGGCGATCAGCTTGACCAGCAGGGTGGTCTTGCCGGTACCGCTGCGTGCGATCAGGGTGACAACTGGTGGCGGTTCTAGCAGGCGCTTGACATCCTGCGGTCGATTCAGGTTGGTCAAGGCGCGCCGCCAACCCGCGGGCAACGCGTGCTCATCCAGATAACGGACCTGCAGCCGCGGCAGCAGATTGGTCATGCGCAGATCACCCTTGCCAAGCTGGTCTTCGATCAGCGGCAGAATGTCGCGGCGATAGCAGGCGATCAGCGGCTCAGTCCCCTGTGCAGTGCGCGGCACCACTGCCTGGACCCATTCGCGCTGTTCGAGCAGCGACTGTAGCAGTCGCGGCGAGGGGTAGGGGAGATCGCAGGGGAGCACCAGCACCCATTCGGTCTGCGCATGGGTCAGGGCATTGTGCAGGCCGCCGAGGGATGAACCGGGATAGATGTCGGCAAAGGCGGGCAGATCAGCCGCTGCCAGATCGGGACGCTCACCGGCAACCTGTACACGGCCGCAGACCTGCCCGAGAACCCGCGCGCTTCGCTGAAATAGCGACTGCCCGTCAATCGTTATCCCAGCCTTGTCGTTCCCCATGCGCATACTTTTGCCGCCGGCGAAAATAACCCCGGTGACATCGGCAAAAGGCTCAAGATTATCGTTATGCGAATTTTGCATAACGCACATAATATGTAAATAGATATGTTTGTCAAGCGAGTTGTTTAGGCAGAAATGGAGGGAACAGAACTAAACTTCCTGCTGTCAGTCTCCGGTCATTCGCCAGAACGCCGCAACTGGTGGATTTTCAGATTGTCACTTCTCCCCGCGGTGGGTCCATTTTCTGACCTGCTTATCCACACCCTGCTGGATATGCTGAGCGGTCTCACGAAATTTCCGCAACCAGAGGCGTGCCCAGGCGAACTCCAGCGACAGGACCGTCAGGCCTAAAGGGATCACCAGGATAGCCGGTGCGGGGAGGAAGATCATCGCAATGCCGACCAAAAGCAACGAGGTGCCGACAAGCAGGATGACGATCCGCCTGGCCTGCCGGTAGGTCAGGACGACCAACTCCTCCAGATCGTCGACCAGCGGCGAGAGCAACGCCACCGGGTCACGACCGCCAACTGAAATCGACCCGAGCAGGCCGACGGCCAGGATACCCGAGATGATGGCGAGGGAAGCCAGGGTGGGGATTTGAGCATAGGGCAGCAGAAGCAGCATAATCCCGACATAGACCAGGATAAAGACCAGGCTCATCTTGAGATAACGGAAGCGATCCATCACTCCGGCCAAAACGAAATAAAGCGACCGGAGCCCGAGCAGCGCAAAAAGATTTGCGGTAAAGATCAGAAACGGGTCACGCGTAACCGCCAGAATGACCGGAATTGAATCGACCGCAAACACCAGGCTGCTGGTGAGCACCAGAATTAAGGCTAATAACAGGGGGGTGCCAGTTCTGAGCTGATCCTGCCGGGTAAAAAAGCGGCGGCCATCAAATTGACTGGTAAAGGGGGAGGCTTTGCGCGCCAGTTTGATGATCAGGTTCCCCTCTGGGTCGAGACTGTCGTGCCGGAGGATCATCATCTTCAACGCCGAAGCGATCAAGATCAGGGCAAAAACCGAGAGCAACCATTCAAACCATCCGACCAGCCCCACTCCGGCCAGCAGGATCAACCCGCGCAGGCCAAGGGTGCCGAGAATCCCCCAGAACAACACGCGCTGCTGCGCCTCCAGGGGGATCCGGAAGTACGAAAAAATCATCGCGATCACAAACAAGCTGTCGATCGATATCGATTTTTCGAGAAGATAACCGGTAAAAAACTGGATGGCGGCCTGTTTCCCGGTCAACTGGTGAAGCGGAAGCTCACTCCACTCATGTCCAGCCTGAGGATAAAAAACATAGAGCAGAACATTAAATGCCAGGGCGAGCGCAATCCAGAACGCCGTCCAGGCCAGCGCTTCCGGGATTTTAAGTGGCTGTGCTGTCCGCTGAAAGAAGCCCAGATCGAGCAGTACCAGTGCGACAACACAGAGCAGAAATCCAAAACAGATAAGAAATGTCATAGGAGCCTATACTTAAATTGAATTATTGGCGGATAGTGACAGAATAGGATAGGCGCCTGTACAAAATCCTGCATAAATGCGCTTGGTTGCCACGCGGAAACAGTCTATCAAGCAACTGGGTAAAATACATAACTGATTGCATTCTTCATGCTGTCCGGTCGAAAAAACTTTTCAGGAACGCTAAGCGCCATGAGTAGTTCGAAGAGACATGTTCAGCCCGCAACAGCCGACCGTGACGCCAAAACCATTGACGCCGCCAACTGGGTTCTGGTCGGTGGTGGGCCACAAAAATCTACCATCTTGCATCGTCTGCTGCCTCTCCTGGTGCTGATCCTGTTTGGTGCGACCCCGGCCCTGCCGCGCATCCTGCTTAATATTGCCGCCCTGATCAGCGGTGGAATCAAGGGTGTCATCAGCAAATAACCCGAAAGGAAAGCCCATGAAAAATCGAATCAGAACAGATCTCGTGCTCTTCAGCGTTTTGTTGGCGCTGTCACTGTCAGTCTGCCCAACACTTACCCTCGCGGGGGGGGAAGATGGCGATCAAACCAGCGCCGCAGATGTCCGTCGCGAATTGAACGAAACCCTGCAGACGCTCGCCAGCTATTCGGCCGACCAACGTGACGCGGCGGTGGCTAAGGCAAAAGAAGCCCTGGCCAAAACCGACGCGCGGATTGAACAGCTACAAGAAAAAATCGAACGGGACTGGCAACCGATGAGCCAGGAGGCGCGTAAACAGGCACAGGAGACTCTGAAGGCCCTGCGGAAACAGCGCACTGAAATCGCGGAATGGTATGGTGGTTTGAAGCACAGCTCGGCCAACGCCTGGGATGAAATCAAACAAGGCTTCGCTCACAGTTACAGCGAACTTGAGAAGTCGCTCGAAAAAGCCCGCGAAAAGTTCTAACCCGTGCCGCTATGGTCCATCACGTATAATTTTTTGCGCTATCTGCGCTGGAGAGCCACGCGGTTGGGAACCCAGCTGAGAGGGAGCTGCAGGTCTGGAGAGGCTGAGATTCACTACCGCAGTTACGGCAAGGGCCAGCCAGTTCTGCTCCTGCATAGAGGCTTTCCTCGGCACCCTGTTCGGCGACCAGCTCTTCTTCTACCTGGGGCGGCGACACAGCAGCTACCTGCTCACACGGAAGCCCAACCGGGGTCCACGACTGGAACGCGTACAGGGACTGATCCGCAACTATCGTATCCCGATTATTCTCGGCTTCCGCTTCCTCTACGGCCTGCGCACGGTCGCCCCCTTCGCGCGGGGGATCAGTCAGGTCCCACTTCGGTTGTTTATCCCGCTCAACCTTCTTGGAGCACTCGCCTGGGC
>JBDNGT010000061.1:0-9100 GCA_041689145.1 Geopsychrobacter sp.
CTAAGTATAATCGAATAGCAACCTATTGAAGACATTTGCTCTTCGGCAAAAGGAGAAAGTGCCATGAAAAAAGAAAAAGTTAAGAAAATGACGGGGATATTTGCCTCTTTTTTTGCGCATACAGGGCATATTTCGAAGGACGAAGCAAAAGAGATCAGCGGTTTGGATGATGAGTCCTTTGATGAGGCGTATTCAGAAGCCTATAACATTGCAGACAAATTCATGGAGACCGAGGGCGAGAATATGGATAAGTTCATGGATTTCGGAAGCAAAAAGATGGATAAGCTTATGGAGCATTTCGGCGCAAAGATTGAGGAGTATTTGGAGGGCTATAGGTGGTAACTCCGTGGGCACAGGGAAAGTTTAAAAATTAAAAATTTACATTTAAAAATCATTTTTGACGGTGTCCGATTGTTTTTCAAATATAGCAAGCTTTAATCAAAAGGCTAAAAGGGCGAAGCTCACGGTTGCTCCAAAAAGAATATATAGAGTTACACCGGCGTTACTGGGGCAAGCATTTGTGGGCCGCAGGCTATGGAGCTTGGAGCACTGGAAATATTACCGAAGATATGGTTGAGGAATATCTTAAACGGCATAAATCCTCGGCAAACGACAAAAATGACTTCAAACTCGATTAGGGACTTTCAGTCCCGATTCAATCCCTGCACTTTCAGGTCAGGGTGATATAGTTAAAAATGAAGGCTATCGCGCTTATGACGAGAGCCTCCCTGTTTTCAGAAATGGATAATTGATGGGACAGTTTGCTGAGGCGTCATTGGTAAAGCTTTTTGACCGGAACTTTCGACTGATACAGAAGAGGGTGGCCGACAGGCTAGAACTGCCGATTGAGATCCAATTATGGGGAGATCATGTCTATCACCTGGGCAAAGGTGACCCGGCGATCAAGATCAGGGTTGAGGATAAACAGGGACTGGCGGCTCTGGTTAAATTGGACGAACTGAAAATTTGTGAAGCCTATATGGCCGGCAGCCTGGATGTCTCAGGGGACATGCTCGGGTTTGCTAGCCTGCGCGGGATATTGAGCGACAATCATCCCCTGCACTCCCTGTGGCGGCGGCTTGCGCCCTTGTTTGTCGGTCGGGTGCAGACCGACCGGCAGGCAATTGCGGGTCATTATGACTTCAGCAACGAATTTTATCTCAAGTTCATGGACCCGACCCGCTGCTATTCGCAAGCAATCTTCACACGCGACGATGAATCGCTGAAATCCGCCCAGCATCGCAAACTTGATTTTGCCCTCGAGGCCTGTCGGTTGAAACCGGGAGATCGCGTCCTGGACGTTGGTGGTGGCTGGGGAAGTTTTACCGAGCATGCCGGGCGCCGGGGGATAGAGGTGACCACCCTGACCATCTCCCGACAGTCCGAGATCTTCCTGACCGATCTGATTACGCGGCTACAGCTTCCCTGCAAAGTGCTGAATCAGGACTTTTGGGAGCACAAATCACCAGAACCCTACGATGGCATTGTCATTCTTGGAGTGATGGAGCATCTTCCCGACTATCCGGCCGTGCTCAAGCATCTGCAGACCTTGTTGAAACCAGGCGGACGCATCTATCTCGATGCCAGCGCGTTCCGCGAAAAATATTCCAAGCCGACCTTCGTGTCTCGTTACATCTTTCCGGGCGATCATGCCTACTTCTGTCTGCACGCTTTTCTGGCCGAAGTGGCGAAAAGCCCGCTTGCGGTGTTGAGCGTCCATAACGATCGGCATAACTACTACCTCACCTGCAAGGCCTGGGCAGAGAACCTTGAAGCCGCCCGGGAAGAAATTGTCAGGCGCTGGGGAGACATGCTTTATCGGCGTTTCCGGCTCTATCTCTGGGGTTCGGCCCAGGCCTTTCTCAGCGGCGGGATGGATGCCTATCGGCTCGTTCTGGAGCACCCTGACAAAAGCCACACCGTGTAGTCATAGCAGAAGACTATGGATATGCAGAGAGAGTCAGCAAAAGCGTCTGGCACCTCGGCGGTCAATACTAAACGTAGAAAAAAGCTGTTTCTGCCCCTTGTACCGACGTCAGTTTCTCCTGTTAGCTGTGCCCTTGGCTCTGCAGCTGATTGTGGTATCGGCCTTCGCACCTAAAAAGGATGTTTAGTATGAAAAATAAACCCGACAGAACTTCCAAATACCGAGCAGACAGTCTTTCGCTCATCGGTACTGTTGCCTTGGGGACCGGCGTTATGGTCGGCGCCGGGATGTTCGCGCTGGCTGGCCAGATGGCGGAGATGACCGGGAGCCTGTTTTTCCTGGTATTTCTTTCCGTCGCACTGATTGCCTCGTTCAGTACTTACTCCTACGTCAAATTGTCGAATACCTACCCCTCCGCCGGCGGCATCGGCATGTATCTGGAGAAAGCGTATGGCCGCACCCTGACAACCGCTTTTCATGCCTTGTTGATGTATTTTTCCATGGTGATCGCCCGGAGCTTTCTTGCGCGGACCTTTGGTTTTTACACCTTACAGTTAAATCGATGACAGCATCCTGCTGGTTCCCGTTCTCGGCGTAGGACTGTTGTTAGTTGCGTAACGAAAGGAGTTTTTTGATGTACGACAACATGATGAACGACGACGGGATGAATGGATGGATGCATGAGTGGATGAACGGCGGGATGTGGTTTTGGCCGGTGATTGCCACCCTGGTTGTGGTCCTGATCGTTATCGTGGTTATCAGGCTGAGGAAAAAATAGGGTGTGCCATGCCCGCCTGGAGTTGGGTTTTTACACGACTGATTCCCCCTAACTCAACGGAAAGGGTCAAGGTGACCACAATGCTAATCAACTCAATGAAGAAAACAGTGGCGGCGGATTTTTCGCGACTCACTCCGCTACCGACGACCTAGTCGACATGGTCCGAAGCATGCTCTGAAGACTCAATGTGTAGGGATTTACCAATTGTATAGGAAGTTACGCTTCTGGAATGAAATTAAGGTTTGTCAGGACCATGCAACTGACACAACCGCCAATATGCGCCGATCAGGCAAAACGGCGATATCGAAACTGTCTCATAAATTATGTGAGAAGTTTTCCGGTGGCTAAAATTACCCATTGTGGCCAATTCCGCCTCCGGCCTTTCTGGCCCCCCCCTCTAACAAGGAGACAACCTATGACGATCAAAAAACACGGCTCCGCTCAATGGCAAGGCGGACTGAAAGACGGCAAGGGAACTATATCCACCGAAAGTGGCGCTCTTGATGGTTACCCTTACGGTTTTGCCCAGCGTTTCGAAGACGTCAAGGGCAGCAATCCCGAAGAACTGATCGGCGCAGCACATGCTGCCTGCTTTTCAATGGCTCTCTCAAAAATTCTCGGCGAGGCCGGCTTCACCGCTGATTCGATTAAGACAAGAGCTGAAGTGAGTCTAGAGCAGGAGGATGGCGAATTCTCAGTCACCAGCAGCCATCTGAACCTGAAGGCAATCGTTCCTGGTATGGACCCGCAGCAGTTCAAGGAAGCAGCTGACAAGGCCAAGGAAGGTTGTCCGATCAGCAAACTCCTGGATACGAAGATCACGCTCGACGCCCTCCTTCAGGAGTAACTGGCTTTGCCCTCGCTTTTCGCCAGCATGGAAGGTGCGCCAATCTAATCGATATTATTGCAACGGCACCATGCCGAGTCTGATCACCAAAACGCCTATTAAAGTCCGGCTTCTTGTTCTCGCAAAGATGAAGAAAATCATACCCATCGTGGCGAGCATAATGGCGTAGTAGACCGGCAGTTGGCGCCAACCTTCGAGGTGGGTGCCGTTGTCGGTCAGGCGGTTGAGCAGGGTCGGAGCAAACAGGGGAGTCAAGGCGGTACCGGCGTTGCCCGGATGAGCTGGACGATCCCCGGCATGCTCGCCAGGTAATCGATCTAAGGATTGAGGTTAACCAGCGAGCAACGCCAGGGAAAGATTATATGGACGTACCAGCCCCCGCCCCAGCGCAGGCTGATAACAATATAACCGCCGGTGACGACCTGCAGAACATGCCAGAAATTGCATGGCGCTCCTATGCAAGCCGTTCTCATAAGCGTCGGTCCGCTACTTTGATCACGCCAGTGCTGTAGCGGAAGACTCAGCATACACAATGTCAATCAGCAAAAATCCAACAAAGGAGGTGTCGTCATGAATGGTTTCGTTCAAAACATCTTCAAAGGAGAGTCGATATGAAAGCATTGGTGTATCAATTTACCTTTAAGCAGATTGGGCACGCTATAAATGGAATTCGCCCTGAACAAACAGGCGTAGATGAAGCTTATCGGCTCATTAATAAGGAGGTAAGTTATGACTGAATTGAATCACCCCCTGGGAGGATCCAAACCGACGTTGGATGACGTGCTGAAGAAAATCCAACAGCAGTTTAAAAGATTCAAAGGTGGTCCGGTGCTGATTCTCGCCGCCGTTGTTGTTGTGGTGGTGGTGGTTGCTTTATGGACCGCGTGGTTCACCGTCCAACCGGAGGAGACGGGGATTGTACAGCGCTTCGGCAAGGTCAACCGCACGGCCGGTCCGGGGCTGCATTTCAAATTGCCTTATGGTATTGAAAATGTCCGTCTGCTGCCCACGGCTCGCGTGCTTAAAGAAGAGTTCGGGTTTCGGACGGTCTCGGTTTCCACCGTTCCCGGTGAAAAGACCCGCTATGATACGCGCGGCGCCTACAAGGACGAGTCGCTGATGCTCACCGGAGATTTGAACGTCATCGATGTTCAGTGGATCGTCCAGTACCGCATCGAAGACCCGATCCGCTACCTGTTTCAGGTGCGCGACACAACGAAAACAATCCGCGACACTACCGAGGCTGTCATGCGCCGCGCGGTCGGCAACCGCCTGGGCAGCGATGTGCTGACCACCGGACGGGTGGCGGTGGCCAGTGAAGCCAAAACTGAAATCCAGAAAATCCTAACAGCCTATGAGTCCGGAGTGCGTCTGGTTACCGTGGAACTTCAGGATGTGACCCCGCCTGATACTGTAAAACCTGCCTTTAATGAAGTCAACGAGTCGCGTCAGGACAAAGAGCAAACGATCAATAAAGCCCAAGAACAGGCCAACCGGGAAATCCCCAAAGCTCGAGGGGTGGCTACGCAAAGCATCAGTGAGGCCGAAGGTTACGCATTGGAACGCTTAAACCGGGCCAAAGGAGAGTCCACCCGTTTTGAGGCCATTTTAGGACAATACGAACAGGCACCGCAGGTCACACGCCGCCGGCTGTATCTGGAGGCCATGACCGGTTTCCTGTCAGACATGAAAGGGCTTTATATCGTGGATAAGGACCAGAAGGCCATGGTGCCCTGGCTCCCATTGGAATCCAGTGGGCAACCATCAGCTCAAGGGAGGAAGCCATGAAGCTTACCTTGAAAGCCGTAATCATCGTGATAACGGTGGTGATCGTTAGCGTGCTCTATGGCAGTCTATATACATTGGAAGAGGGTCTACAGGCCATTGTCGTACAGTTTGGTAGACCTGTTGGGGAACCGGTAACCGAGGCGGGGCTGCACATGAAACTGCCCTTTGTGCAAGAAGTCCGGCGATTCGAAAAGCGCCTACTGGTCTGGGACGGTGATCCGAACCAGGTTCCCACCAAGGGGCGCGAGTTCATCTGGGTGGATACCATCGCCCGATGGCGGATTGCCGACGCGAAAAAATTTCTGGAGAATGTAGCTAGCGAAGAAGGGGCCCAGTCGCGCTTGAATGATATTCTCGATTCGGTGGTACGCGACCAAGTGTCGAGTAGTGAACTTGTGGAACTCGTGCGTAGCGCATCGTGGGAAGTTCCTGAGGGCGAGGCCCTGAAGGAGATCCCTAAGGAGCGTGAAGAGGAGCTTAAAAGGGAGATTGCCCGCGGCAGGGAGGAGATCACCCGAACGATACTGACTGAAGCACAGAAGATCATCCCGCAATACGGCATCGAACTGGTAGACGTTCGCATCAAACGACTCGACTACGTGGAAAGCGTTCGAGAAAAGGTCTATGAACGCATGATCTCCGAGCGCAAACGCATTGCCGCGCAATTTCGCTCCGAAGGCGAAGGACGCAGCGCCGAAATCCTCGGTACAATGGAAAAAGAACTGCGCCAAATCCGCTCAACGGCCTACCGTCGGGTGCAGGAGGTCCAAGGCAAAGCCGATGCTGAGGCTACACAAATCTATGGCCAAGCTTACAATAAAAATCCGGAATTCTATGCTTTCTTGCAAACACTTGAAAGCTACAAGGAGAAGACCAACATGAACTCCGTATTGATTATCACCACGGACAGTGATTTTTATCAATATATCAAAACCGCGAATCCAAGCCAAGTGCGGGTACCATCAGCTCCGTAGTCACAAGGAGAGAAGAAAGAAGGCACGAGCTAGGTGTATGGCCAAAAACGCAACTCACAAGGATATGGTAACATAGATTCCAGCCGCCAAGCTCTCGATGCTGCCAGCAGTCGGACACATGGGCAACCTTGAAAACGCTGAGCTTTTCAACGAAGCGCTCATTTCTTTTCTACGCGCTGTATAAAAGTTCCGGGGGCAGCATGAATAGTGACGTTCACAATCATCGCCCTTGCTGAAGTCGCGCGCAGTGTGCGCCTTATCAATATCGCGTTCGGCGCCTGGTTGATCGCCGCACCGTGGCTACTCGATGGCATTGCCTCACCGCTGGCAATCTGGAGCGGCGTGATTTTCGGAATGCTGCTGATTGCATTGGCAATTCCGCGCGGTAAGATTAAAGAGTCTTATGCGGGCTGAAATCTATACATTGTCTAGCCCATCGCAAACGCACAACGATTGTTCGTACTCAAGCAACCGCGGCCCAGAGCGAAGAAGGAGGTTGGAAAATCAGCCATGAGCACAGAAAATAAATCCGCTTCCGCTTCCGATTTCGGCGAAGCTTATGCGAAAGCGCTGGCGCTGCTCCGCGACTGCGCCACGCCGGACGGTTTCGTCGCCAGCCCCAGTGAACGCGACAACTATCGGCGTATCTGGGGCCGTGACGGCACCATCATTTCGTTGGCGGCCTTACTCACGCGAGACAGCGGACTCATCGAGACGGCGCGCAAAACCTTCGAAACGCTGGCTCAATATCAGGGGCCTCATGGTGAGATCCCCAGCAATGTCGATACCGCAGCGCAACGTATCAGTTACGGTGGTACTACCGGCCGCGTCGATGCCAGTCTCTGGTTCATCATCGGCTGCGGCGAGTACTGGCTGGCGACCGGCGATGACGAATTCCTGCAACGTCTGCTGCCCGCCATCGAGAAGGTGCGTTTCCTGCTTGGCGCCTGGGAATTCAACAGCCGCGGGCTCATCTACGTGCCGCTGACCGGTGACTGGGCCGATGAGTACCTGCAAAACGGCTACGTGCTCTATGACCAGCTGTTGTACCTGCAAGCGCAACGCACGCTGGCGCGTATGCACGCGTCGGTGCACGGCTCGAGCGACCACGCGCTCAACGAAAAAATCCGCCGCCTGCGCCATCTCATCCGCGACAATTACTGGTTCGATTGCGATGGTGTTCCCGATGAGGCGTATCATGAGGTACTCTACGAAAAAGGGCGCGCCGCCGCCTCGCCCCACTGCGCGGAACGGCACTGGATGCCCTTCTTTTCGCCCGCCGGTTACGGCTATCGTTTCGACGCCTTTGCCAATGTGCTGGTCTCGCTGCTGGATGTCGCCGATGACACGCAGCGCAGCAAGGTGGACGAATTCATCGCCAGTGAAGTCACCCACGACGATCTGCCGTTGCTGCCGGCGTTTCACCCCGTCATCAAACCGGTGGACGCGGACTGGGAAGACCTGCAGATGATGTTTTCCTATACCTTTAAGAACAAGCCCTATGAGTTCCACAATGGCGGCCTGTGGTCCATGGTCACTGGCTTCTATGTCGCCGATCTGGCGCGGCGGCAGCGAACCGAAGAAGCCGGAAAGTATCTACAGGCGATACATCAGGCCAATAGCCTGACGATGGACGGCGAAGCCTGGGGCTTCCCCGAATTCGTCCACGGCCAAAAATTCACGGCCGGCGGCACCCGACACCAGGGCTGGAGCGCCGCCGCGGCAATCATCGGCCAGCAGGCGCTGGACGGCCAGGCCGTTTTCAGGATTGACCACGATGAAACATGACATTCTGCTGTGCTCGGATCTGGACCGCACCCTGCTACCTAACGGCCCGCAGCCCGAATCGCCCGAGGCGCGGCGGCTATTGCAGCGCCTGGCCGAACGGCCCGAGCTAACCCTCGCTTACGTCAGCGGCCGCCACCAGGTGTTGCTGCAGCAGGCCATTGAAGAGTATGACCTGCCGGTGCCCGATTATGCCATCGGTGATGTCGGCACGACGATTTATGCCATCGAAGACGGTCACTGGCGGCCATGGGACCGCTGGTATGAAGCCATCGCCCCCGATTGGCGTGGGAAGACCCGGGAAGATCTGCAGGCATGGTTTGCCGACATCGAATTGCTGCGGCTGCAGGAGGCAGAGAAACAGAACACCTTCAAACTCAGCTATTACGCCCCGGCAGACACTGAGCGGGATAATCTGCTTAGCCAGATGCGCCAGCGCCTGGATGCGGAGGGTATCCGCGCCAGTCTGATCTGGAGTATCGACGAAGCGACCGATACCGGTCTGCTGGACGTGCTTCCGGAGCACGCCACCAAGCTGCACGCTATCGAATTTCTGATGAAGCACAAGGGCTTCACACCTGAGCAGACAGTGTTTGCCGGTGACAGCGGGAACGACCTGCCCGCACTGACCAGCGGGCTACAGGCGGTGCTGGTCAAAAATGCCCGCGACGACGTGCGCGACGAGGCCTTGCAGCAGGTGCAAGCTGCTGGACACAGCGATTGTTTATATCTGGCGCAAGGTGGCCTGCTCGGCATGAACGGTAACTACAGCGCTGGCGTGCTGGAGGGGCTGGTCCATTTCCTGCCGCATACGCGGGATTGGCTGCAGGATGCATCGGCCGGGTAGGCATCATGAACCTCCACGCCCGGTACGACGCCATCTAAAAATATCGGACCCTCAAGATTATAACTAGCTTAATTTATTCAACTGTTATCCGGACAGTAGTGATGACAAATCAAAGAAAGTTGTTATAATTTAAGGACATCTGCTCAGAAAGGAG
>JBDNGT010000062.1:0-9394 GCA_041689145.1 Geopsychrobacter sp.
ACTTCCGCGAGTTGCGTCTTTGTGTCCTTCAGGAGAGCCAGAATCTCAGAAATTTGCGATTCAACGGCATCTTGCCGATCACCTAACGCCCTGATGTTGGCCTTGGATTTCTCGTCTGCAACGATTTCACTCGGATCTTTCGTCTGTGTGATCTCAAACGTTCCATCGACTTGTGGAAACGTGTCGTCCGGTAGAATGGCAATGACTTCTCTCGACATTTGGTTGTTTTCAAAGACCATATCCATTGGCGGATCGAGATTAAACTGAGGAAGATCAAGAACCTTGACCGTTTTGATCTGTTGTCCCTCGTCCTCGAAAGCCTCCGCATTATCCTCGGTGTTAGCCACAGCTACAGCCGGAACCACAGCCGGAACCACAGACGGTTGAAGTGGAGCATCGACAGTCAATAGGAAGTCTAGTGTCTGTGCTTGTTTAATCACAAAGGGTAGTGACCCTGTTGTATACAGGTACCCGATTCCACCTGCGCAGACGGCAAAAACAGCGGAAGCGGCAAGGGCCAAGAATTTCCGTTTTGAACCGGACCCAAATACCTTTTTCCTGACAGATTTAGCCTTAGCTTTTTTGTGGTTACGGTCTTTACCCTCATCTGTGACTTTATCCTCTGTAGGAGAACCGTCCTCTGCCTCTTCACCCTCAAACAACGAATCAAAATCCAAGTCACTAGAGGTGTTTTCCTGCTCCATTTCTTTTTTATTTGCCTTGTTTTTAGCCATGTAATTAACCTCCAGTTGAAATGTTTTCAATCGCGATGGCGAGCATTTCGCCAGACTTTAACCGTACTGTGGGTGGTGTATTGAAATAGTTGACGGCGATCTTGGCCGTCTCTTCGCCTAATCGCGCAGTAGAAACCAAGATTTGACCGGTCGTGTCGATTCCACCCGTAGTTACTTCCGTCCCATCAGGCTCGATACTTTTCACCTGTGTCCCCGCCGCCTTAGCTCCCTCCGCCAGGCCAGCAATGCTAGTGCCGACAAAAAGAGCTGACCAGCGTGCGAAGGTATGGCTATTGACATAACTCGCCAGAGCGACACTATCGGTACTCGGGTTGATTCCATAACCACTGAATTGGACGATTTGGCCGTCCGGCGTGATAAGTTTGTCAAACTTCAAAACAAGGCCTTCGCCCTCGCGTTTAAAGGCTCCCATTACCTTCCAGTCCTTCAGCTTCGGGTCAAGCAGGGAACAAAGAACTGAGTTCACAATTTTTTCCTGATCACTATCGAGTGTCATTTCGACCATCGAATATAAGACTGTCCCGATTTTCAGCATGTCAGGGATATCGATACCATCAAGGCCATCCGCCGCCGCCGCCGCCGATGTAACGACACTTGGAAGAACTGGGGTTCTATCTTTCGTTGCTTTCTCAAGATTTATCGCTTGAACAATTCCACCCATAGTCGTAGTCGCAACAGAGGGTGATCCCATGTTGTTACCAAGAAGAACAAAGCCAAGCTGCCGGACAATCCCTTCTCGAATTCTGGCTCGTCGTTCTGGAATGATCCCGCTAGTGACCTCTGCCAAAAGTGACGCTATCTCGCCTTCATCTAGTTCTGAAATTGTGGTCAGGGCTTGAATCCCCATAGGACCTAAGCTTGATATCGCCTTAATAATGGTCTGGGTCTCTTCGTCCGTTTTTCCTGCGAGGGCTTCAAAAAAGCTTTTCTCCCCCAGCTTGCCACCCCGAAGCAGATCAACCAGAAGTTTCTTGTTAGCATCACTCATATTTGAGAGGGCTTTAGCCAGTGCGGATAACTCCTCGGGTGACAGTCCATTCAAAGAGTTAATCAGTGCCGTAATTTCCTCAGGAGACATATTCTCCATGAGTTTAGCTAGCGCCATCAATTCTTCAGGGGTCATGTTTTTTAGCAGCTTAACTAGGGCCGCCCGTTGCGCGCGGGTCATCTCAGAGAGGATTTTAGCGAGAGCGGCCCGTTCCTCGGGTGACATTTCGGCCAACGCTTTAAGCAGTGCTGCCGCATCCTCGGCGGACATATCAGCCAATAACTTGATTAAAGCAGCGCGTTCCTCGGGGGTCATGTTTGCCAGAGCTTGTGCAAGAGCGGCCCGTTCGTCGGCGGACATCTCTGAAAAAGCCTTTAATAGAGCCGCCGCATCCTCGGCGGACATATTATCCAGCAAGCTGATTAAAGAGCCACGTTCCTCTGGCGTCATGTCTGCTAAGGCCCTTGCGAGAGCAGCCCGTTGTTCGGCAGTCATCTCAGTGAGAGACTTAAGCAGTGCGCCTGCATCCCCAGAAGACATGTCGGCCAACAATTTAGTAAGAGCGGCCCTATCTGCAGGACTCATGTTCGCCAGAGCTTGAGCAAGAGCCGCCCGTTCCTCTGGTGACATCGCAGAAAGAGCTTTGAGTAATGCCGCCGCGTCCTCAGAGGACATCTCAGCAAGCAGTTTGGTTAGAGTAGCGCGTTCTGCAGGACTCATGTTCGCCAGAGCTTGAGCGAGAGCAGCCCTTTCCTCCGGAGACATCTCGGCTAGTGCTTTAAGCAATGCCGCCGCGTCCTTAGCGGACATGCCGGCTAACAGTTTAGCGAGAGTAGCGCGTTCACTTGCGGACATTCCCGCCAGGGCATTAATTAAAGCAGAACGCTCTTCTGCTGACATTCCGGCCAATGCCTTGGCCAGAGCAGTTAAATCCTCAGCCGACATATCAGCGAGTACCGCAAAAAGTGCTGCCGCATCCTCCGCAGACATACTCGCGAGCGCCTTAGAAAATGCGGCTAGTTGCTCTGGTGTCATGTTGGACAGAGTTTTAAACAGTGCAGCCACCCCTTCAGGAGACATCGCTGAAATAACCTCGGCAAAAATGGCCAATTCACTCGGGGACATTTGCGCCAGAGCCTTAAATAATTCTGCCGCATCTTCCGCTGACATTTTCGACAGCATTTTAGCCAGGGCCATCCTTGCATCGGGAGACATTGCAGCGAGAGCCTTAAGAAATGCAGCCCGATCTTCTTTACTCATGCCCGAAAGAAGTTTTTGTAAAGCGGCAATTTCCTCGGCAGTGAGATCGGCACATAAATCAGGGCCGGTTGTTTGAATGTCGAAACTGGAGCCACCGGTATATTCGGCAACAGGCACAGGAACAAAGCTTTGACCTTGTTCGCTTGCCTTAATTGCCAGTTCGACGTTCGCTTCCTCGGCTTGCCGGTTATATCTCTCAGTTCCCGCGCCGCCAGGAAGAGCTTGACCTTGTGTCATCTGTGGAGCCATAGGGCCAGAAGATTTCCCTGCGGGACCGGAAGAGTTGCCGCCAAATAAGCCTAGACCGGCAATACCCGCACCGACAAGGATCAACAAACCAAAAAGCAAGAACCACCAAGGCTTCGGTCTTGATTTTTTCGTCTTTGTTTTGCCGCTTCCAGCGACACTCTTTTTGCTGCCATCTGCTCCGGGCTCAAAATTCAGAAGGGCATTGAGTTCATCATCACCGCCTTCTTGGTCATCATCGTCGGCAAGATCGGAGTCGGTAGACTCATCATTACCAACAATCTCATCGTCCTCCCAAGAGTCATCTGTTGACTCTCCCTCAACAGACACCTCCTTGGCAAAAGGATCGTCAGAGAGGTCAGTCTGGTGGTCCAGATTTGCTTCTCGATCATTAATTTCTTTGTTGTCATCATTCATATAGATTCGATGCTCACTTGACCGTTATCGTGGTTTTCCTGCCCTGTTTAGACAGAATAATTGAAGGTACCTGCGGCATGTCATACACAAAAATGCCGCCACCAGGAACAATCCGTCTCCATCCGGGCCACAAAACAGGGTAGGGGGTCCGCAAGTAATACCGCCCCTCATACGCATAAAGCACGACAGAGGAATCCGCATCAGTCGGGACCTCCCGTGATCCTTCCACGCCCACCCCGTCTAAAAAGGACAGCAAAACAGAATCAGTCGGGCCACCTACTGATATGCGGGTATCTCCTGCGTATTCTTCTGTTTTCGCCGCGGACACGGGACCGCGCCGATCAGCAACCAGATTTAACGTGCCATACGCTTTTCGTCCGGCATCAATAACCAGACGGACTGTGATAGGGGAGGGGTGATCCTCAAGTGTGAAAGTTAAGCTGCCGTGTCCAGCCTGTCTTTTAGGGACGATGGTTAGAACATTGGATCCGCCTGCCTCCATGACCATCACGGTAAAGCTCGATGGGTTTCCGACAATATGCTCAAGTATCGGCCAGGGTTCACCGGCGCGATCAAAAACAACAACGGATGTAGCGTAACCAGGGGATAGCACGATGATTGGAGGTTCTGCTCCTGGATCAAGGCCTAAAGGAATACTGGAATTGATCAGCTCTGGGGCTGGTCCTGACATGGCTTTTTCTGTTTCAAGCGCACGTTGCTGAACCTTGTGGATTTCCTTAGTACCCAGAGGAAGCAAAATCGAAATTTCATCTTCCATCGCTTGCCGGATAAAGCTGCCGGTTGGGGCCGGTGGTGTGTTTGGTGTTGTTGGAGAGGGTTCAGCCGCAAAAGCTGGAACAGCAAACATCACCGCTATCACAAAAAGAAAGAAGATCACACGGGAATAGGTCATCAGTCCGCCCTGAAGCCGAAACGTTCGTGCATTAACCGCCCGTCAAGGATTCCCCGCTGAAGTTGAAACTCATAGCGGTCAATAGCGTCTTGCCCATATTGATCGATCAGGGATTCAAGTTTTTCAAGGGTTTCTGTTAAAGCAGGGTGCCCCATACTCTCGTGACCTTTATTTGCCCCTTCATGGAGTTCCCGACCCATCACCAACCCGGAGAGATAAGGGTACATCGAGTGCGCTTTTGCACCGACTGGGGCATTCTCCAGATTCCTTTTTAAATCAATAAGTTTGATAAACGGGCCAACTGCATCAACAAGGTCAACCCATGTCAACGCGGCATCATCCAAATTCTCTATCGTTGTCTTGACTCTCAAGCGATCCTCCTCTTGTGTCTTTACTTATTGTTATTATGCCTACAAAATCAACTAGAGGCACATGCACCATATATTGCTTTTATCTTTTATGCCAGAGGGAAAAAGGATTTTTTTAAAAAAAATCAATCTTAATTTAATAGTTCAATATACCTATGCAGGCCACTAATCACCACAATCAAGCACTGGCAACAGGTTTAGAGCATACGCCTATATTAATAGGGCTTAAAAAAAAACATCAAACAACAAGTTGTGGGGTTGCACAGAAATAGGGGTAGGTGATATGTTCCTTTTGCAACGAAAATAATAGTATTATTTCGATGAATAAAACAGAGGAAGCAACCTAGTGAGGATGGTTATTCGATGATGCAAACACACAAAATACCTAGCAAGCTATCGAGTCTCATTATGTGGGGTCTCGCTCTCACACTCATCTGTCTGACGGGGTGCGCCAAGCATCCCAAGCCAGAGCCCATAACTTCCCCCGCTCATATTGTAAAAAAGGAATTAAAAGAAGCTGTGGCGGAGATCCAAGAGTCACTATCTTTGCTTGCCAAAATCGAGCAGGCCGAATCATGGAAACATGAAGTCCCCGTATCCAGTTATAAGCTGCCTAACGGCCCATTGGCTGAGCATCTAACAATGGACTGGTCTGGTGACCTCTTGCCTGCAGTACAGACCGTGGCAACGCTTGTTGGCTTTGGAACAACGGAAGTCGGCAAGCCCCCTACCGTTCCAGCCATTGTGACGGTCCATGCAACCGACCTTCCAGCTTTTCGTATTCTTGAAGACATTGGCTGGCAAGCTGGCAAGCACATTGTCATTACTGTCGACCCTGCACAAAAAATCATTCAGGTGACTTATGTCGGTCAAGATTCTTAGGCTCCTATGCGCCATATTGCTGGTCCTTCCCTCTGTGGTTTACGCCACATCAGGGTCGGATACTCCAGTGGCATCTCTGTATGCCTCAGAGGAAGAGTATGTTGCGCCTTCTGCTGGCATTCTCTCGCAGATCAAAGATATGACCGCTGAGAGTATCGATGGTGGAACGATGCTGAGTAGGCTCCGTCCCACGACCCTTCGCAACACGGCTGAGACGATTGCTATTCAGACTGCGGTCAAATGGCAGTACGAGCAATTTTTGGCAGTATTGGAAGACGCAGACTATGAACTCTCGAAAATCTTTGATTTCGCACCGTTGATGCTGCATGACGGCAAGGTTCTCCCTCCTGTCCTGACTGTCTCTGATGGCGGGATGGAAATTAAGGATGACACCTTAGCTGTTTCTTCCGAGGTCACCTTTGAGATCGTCCAGCCTGCCCGTATCACTATGGTCAAGCCGAACTGGAGAGACTATCTCTGGCGCGAATATGAGGTTGTCAACTCGGTCACAAACGCCGGACTCCTGCCTCAAGATTCAGAAGAAAAACTGATATGGGATAAGGCCGTTGAAGCCGGATGGAAAACTGGCATTGAACAGGCTAACCGACTCTTTATTACTGCGATGAACCGGCTTAGAAGGGATTACAGAGGGATTATCCTTTTTCACCGTCTGTCTAAGCAGGGGATTGTCACTGTGCCGATGCTCGCAGAGGACCGCGTGGCGATGCAAGTCAATGGCAAAACCTTGGACCTCGATCAGCGTGTTTTTCATCTGACGATGACCAACGAATTTGAAACTGACATGAAAAACTGGAAGCCAAGAGCGGCTAAAACAGAGGGGCCTGAATAATGGATTATCCAAATATTTCACCCTTCTTTACTCCAACTGAATTTGATGCGGTGCTTCTTTGGGCCGTTGAGCATGGAGCCTCAGACATCAAGATCATCACCGGCCAACCCATCTGGGCCAGGCTACACGGTGAGTGGTTCCCTATAATCAAACGTACCCTGCAGACGGCCGAAGTCGATGGTTACGTTCAGAAAATTCCCGAATTGGGGGATGCGATGCTGGGTCAGATCAAGGGCGGGAATGATAGTGATTTTGCTTACGAGGTCTCCCGCAGTCGTTTTGATCGTCAACGCTTCCGTGGCAATGCCACAAGCTGCCCGGATCGTACATCCACGGGGATTGATATCGTTTTTCGCTCAATCCCAAGTATGCCTTTGCATATAGATGAACTGGACCTTGAGACGGAACTTAAAGAAGCCCTCTTCCCTGAGCGGGGTTTGATTCTTTTGACAGGAACAATGGGGAGCGGCAAAACAACCACGCTTTCTTCGGTCATGCGATACAGCGCTGAGAATAAGCGCCGGTCTATTTACACTTATGAGGACCCCATCGAATTCAATTTAATGGAACTGCCAGATGCTATCGCGCCAGTCGTGCAATGCCAGATCGAGCGACATCTTCCTCGTTTCAGCTTGGCTCCACGTAATGCAGCTCGCCGCGCAGCCGATATTGTACTGATGGGTGAGGCGCGAGATGAGGAAACACTTCATCGCATGATCGAAATGGCCGAACTGGGTACTGCGGTTTACGCGACCCTACACACTTCATCTGTCGCGGAAACTCCCTCTCGGATCATTAATGTTTTTCCGCCTGAGAAACAGTCAAATGTCACGGCAACGATGATCACGGCTTTACGCGTTATCGTCCAGCAACGACTTCTCCCTGCAACGCAGGGCGGTCGAGTAGCCGCACGAGAATTTCTAGTGCTGACCCCAGATTTACGAGACCACCTGGTCGGTGTAAAGCCAAATCGATTGATTTCAGAAATGCAACGGATGACTGCTGAACACGGGCAACCGCTCTTAACTTCGGTACAACGTTTGTTGGAGCAGGGCAAAATATCTCAAGAGACACACAGGGCCATTGCGGCAGAGGTTGAGCGTACTAAAAAAGTGAAGCGAGGAGTTGAACGTGCGGCATAACAACACAAAATGGGGTGACACCGGATTGGACGGTAAGCTTGTCGGCCCAATAGACGCAACCTGCTTTATACCAATTTTGCTGCTGCCGATTCCGCCGCATTCATGGATTAAGGCCATCATTCTTTTGAGTTCTATCCTTGTTTTGGTGGTTCTGGCGTTTTTGCGGATACCACCCAAAATGCTTTTTCATAAAGTCAGAATGTTGCTCGCTGGGAAAAAACACCCTGTTGATTCGGGTTTTAGCGCCAAGGCCAAGACTGCATTTCGCTATCACTCCCCAAGTGATTATAAAGATTTTTAGATTCCAGAAAGGACAAAAAAGATGCTCAAGTTTTTACTTACATTTTTGGTTTTGCTCTTCACTTCACAGGTTGCGTTAGGTGCTTTCACCGTCATGGAGGAACCTCTAATCGTTGAAGAAACCCCGCAAGAAGAGATTGCGCCGGTTGAATTCGACACCCTTCAGACCACAAAAGAAGAGGGGTTGGTGCTTGTTGTCCCTGAAATCACGCCGACCCGAACAGATCTTGGCGTTGGGGTAGCCTCCCTCTACGAAGGGTTTGGCGACAACGTGCCGTTTGACCAGGCCAATAAAATAATTCTTCCGGAAGACTGGACGGTAATTTCCCATATTGAGGGTGAGAAACCAAATCTCACATGGATGGGCCTCGACGGAAGCACGACATGGCTTGAGGTTTATGGCGCTGCAGCCAAAGAGAACGGTCTGGATATCCTCGTGAGTTGGCCCCAGAAGATTGTTTATGTCGGGTCGGCAGGGACGGAAATGCGCCCATCTTGGGTTTTGCGTCCAGGTATGCTGAAACCACAACTCAAAGTCTGGTGCCAGACCGCAGGGTATGAGCTGATCTGGGACTTAGATCAAGACTTCCTTGTCGAGGCAGGGATGACCTTTGACGGTTCTTTCGAGACCTCAGTAGAGGATATTTTCCGTAGCTATTATTCGCAAGGTACCAAGATTGACGCGACATTATGGCAGGGCAACAAAAAACTTGTGATCGGGGGCTAAAAAAATGAAGACATTAATCACGGTAATTTTAAGTTCGCTCCTGTTTACCGCTTGTGCGAACCCCGGCAAGATCGAGTCAAAAAAAATGATCAATGAGGTGCAAGGGGCTCAGGCTCTCCAGGCACAGCAAAATCAGCAAGAACCTGCCTTGAAAATCAATGCGAGCTTCTATATCGGCTCTGGTAAGAGCGTGGCGCTTGAAAAGCAAGGGTTGCCGCTGATTTTCGAACAGCAAATTACGCTTCTGGAAAAACCGTCCTCCCTCAGCCAGATTGTAAATATGGTTACGGAAGAGACAGGGGTCCCGATTCGCATAGCCACTGAAATCATCTCCAAGCCGAATAGTTCTAGCTCAGAGTTGATGCGCGTAGCCTACACAGGGTCACTCAAGGGCTTGATTGACGTGATCTGCAGCCGTTATCAAACGGAATGGGAATATAACGATGGCTTGGTGGAGATATTTATCACGAAAACCAAAACTTTTAGCTTAATGGCGCTGTCGGGCAAGATAAAACAAACGGCAACCATAAACAATGGGACAGGTGC
>JBDNGT010000063.1:0-4741 GCA_041689145.1 Geopsychrobacter sp.
AGAGTTCCGGGTGCATATCGGTGAGGCAGATTATCTGTTCTTCGGCAGCATGCTGCAAGTCGATTTCGACCTGGACGAGTATGCCAAGATGCTGGTCTTCCATGACATAAAAACACTCAAATCCAAAATCTACGAACTCACGCAGGTCGGTGAAAATGTGCATATTGGAAATATCCTGGGTCATTCCAGTCTGATTCAGGAGCTGAAAGAAAAGGTCCGGAAAATTTCGACCTCCAGTTCCACGGTGCTGATTCGGGGGGAGAGTGGAACCGGCAAGGAACTGTTTGCCCGTGCCATTCACCGCGAAGGCGAGCGACGGGACGAACCCTTTGTCGCGGTCAACTGTGGCTCCATCCCCGACACGCTGATGGAGAGCGAACTGTTCGGCTATATCAAGGGTGCTTTTACGGGTGCCGACCCCAAGGGGAGGATCGGTAAATTCGAACTGGCACACAAGGGGACCCTGTTTCTCGACGAGATCGGGGATATGCCGCTGTATGTCCAGGTCAAATTGCTGCGGGTCCTGCAAGAGCGTCAGATTACCCGGCTCGGCTCCAACAATCTGATTGATATTGATGTCAGAGTCATCGCGGCGACCCACAAAAACCTGGCCGAGATGATCCAGGAGAACACCTTCCGCGAGGATCTTTTCTACCGCCTCAACGTTATCCCGCTTGAGATTGCGCCCCTGCGTGAGAGAAAGACCGACATCGAGCCGCTGACCTATCACTTCATCAATAAGTATTGTCAGTTGTTTGGCAAACATTTTCGGCGGCTGGAGCCCGGCGTGATGGAGTGCCTCCTCGGCTATGACTGGCCCGGCAACATTCGGGAGATGGAAAACGCCGTAGAATTCATGATCAACATGATGGAGGCGGATGGTCTGTTGAGCAGGAAACTGCTCCCCAAGGCGGTTGCCAGCCAACAGCCGCCCCCCAGCCCGCTCTCCACGCTGGCTCGCGTACGCCCGATCCGGGAATTGGAACGCGAAGCGATCGAAAGTGCCTTGGAGGTTTACGGCTCCTCCTCTCAGGGGAAAAAAATCGCGGCCCAGAAATTGGGCATCGGCATCGCGACGCTCTACCGGAAGCTTGAAATCAACCATTTATCAAAATGATATAGATTGCGTGCTCTTCAGCCGCTCAACGGCGTTGTGATGCGCTGAGCCTAACCACCAGAGGCCTATCAAAATGATATTTCTTATCATTTTGATAGGCCTCTGGCTTGTTGTCGTCCCCCTTAGGATTTCTATAAAACCTCCAAAACAGTGGTTTAACTGATCTTTTATCTTTTGGCACAAGGTTTGCGACTAAGGCTTATAGCCCGATATAAAGATCCAGCATCAAACAAGTCATGACGTGGAAATTACTTCAGATGCGGCCGCTGTCTCACGCGAAAATACAGAAACAAACATCGGTTTGAAAATATTCTTGACACAGCTCTGACAGAGCTTAAAACTTCAAAAGGAGTACTAATCCATGAGCCATTTATCCCCGCTGTTGAAACAGTCGAGTGCCCTTTTTGCCGAACGGGGCGAAGGCGTCTATCTCTACGATGCGGAAGGAACGGCCTACGTCGATTTCACCTCAGGAATCGGCGTCACCAGCACCGGCCATTGCCACCCCAAGGTTGTGGCTGCCGCACAAAAACAGGCCGCGACCCTGATTCATGCTCAGTACACCACCGTTATGAATCCGCGGCTGGTCGAACTGACTGATCGACTTTATGCGCACATGCCAGAGCATCTCGACTCGATTTCTTTTGCCAACGCGGGCACTGAATCGGTTGAAGCCGCCTTGCGGCTGGCACGCCATGCGACTAAACGTGCCAACATCATTGCCTTCAGTGGCGGATTCCACGGCCGGACGATGGCTTCGGCGTCGATTACCACTTCGACCACCAAGATTCGGACCGGTTATCATCCGATGATGGCCGGGGTTGTGATCGCGCCATTTCCCCATGCCTATCGTTACGGCTGGGACGAGCAACAGACCACGGAGTTTTGTTTGCGTGAACTGGACCATATTTTCCTGACCCAGACCGCCCCCGAAGACACCGCCGCCATGATCGTGGAACCGGTCCAGGGCGAATATGGCTACTATCCCGTATCCAAGGCGTTCATGGAAGGTTTACGCGAAAGGTGTGATCGCCACGGCATCCTGCTGATCTTTGATGAAATTCAGGCTGGTTTCGGTCGAACTGGTAAATTCTGGGCACATCAACATTTTTCAGTAGAACCCGATATCCTGATTACAGCAAAAGGCTTAGCCAGCGGATTCCCCATTTCTGCCATCGCCGCAAGTAAAGACCTGATGGCCAAAGGCCTGCCCGGCTCACAGGGTGGAACCTACGGCGCTAATGCGGTCGCTTGTGCCGCGGCATTGGCGACGATGGAGGTGATCGACGAGGAGGGGCTGGTTGAGAACGCGCGAAGCTGCGGCGCATACCTCCGAGAAGAACTGCAGACTTTACAGAGTCAATACCCCGAGATCGATGAGATCCGCGGAATGGGCCTGATGCTGGGGATGGAGATTGTTGACAAGAACGGTGCCCCCTGGGGGGAACGCGCAGCTGAACTGCTTAAAAACAGTGAGCGGCACAAATTGCTGTTACTCCGGTGTGGCACCCATGGCCAGGTCGTGCGCTGGCTGCCGGCACTTGTTGTCACGCGGGAACAGATCGATGACGCGATCGGCAAGTTCAAGCTGGCCCTGGCCGAGGGGGCGTAGGCAATGGCGACGCAGTTACATCCTGAAATTTTAGTCCTCACCGCCCCGGACGACGGCGATCTGCCGGGGCTTGAGGCTTTGGCCGATGAAGCGGTTGTGACCTATGCCCGCGACGCAGGGTCGTTGCGCACAGGCCTGAAAAGAGCCGACATCCTGGTTGTCACCGACTTCCGGACTGAGTTACTGCGCACCGCATGGCCCAAGCAACACCACATCGGCTGGCTGCATGCCACCAGTGCCGGGGTCGATGCGCTCATGTTCCCCGCGTTGGTGGAAAGCGCCGTCCAGGTGACCAATGCCCGCGGCGTATTCAACCGCGGCATCGCGGAGTACGTCCTCGGTGCCATCCTGATGTTTGCCAAAGACACCCTGAATAATGTTCGTTATCAACGCGAGCATCAATGGCAGCACCGGGAAACTCAACTGGTTCGCGGCAGTGTGGCGTTGATTGTGGGCGCCGGTTCCATCGGCCGCGAGGTGGCCTCGCTTTTGCGTGGTCTCGGTATGCGGGTGCTCGGTACAGACCTTGTGGCGCGTGAGGATGAGTGCTTCGACGAAGTACGGGCGAACGATGAACTCTGCGCCCTGTTGCCCGAGGCGGATTACGTCATCATCAACGCACCGCTGACCAGCCAGACCCGCGGGCTTTTTTGCCAAAAAACCTTCAAACACATGAAATCGACGGCTCACTTGATCAATGTCGGACGCGGACCGGTGGTCTGCACTGACGATCTGGTCGACGCCTTGAAAAACGGGGTGATTGCCGGGGCGGCTCTAGACGTTTTTGAGACCGAGCCGTTGCCCGGAGATCACCCCTTATGGGATTTGCCACAGGTGATGATCTCCGCGCATATGTCGGGCGACTTCGTCGGTTGGCAGCGAGCGCTGGGGGAGCAATTTGTCGAAAATTTCCGCCGTCGTCAAGCAGGGGAGGACCTCTTTAATCTTGTCGACATGTCCGCTACGGCATAGCGCCGCTGAACGGCATGTCTGGCTGGGCTTTTAGAAACTTCATGCATTTAAACTTCATATAAAGGATTTGTCATGTCAGAACAAAGTGTTTTTCAAGTCGCCCTGAACACCCTCAATGAAGCTGGTCGGCTGGGGAATATCAACCCGGGGGTCATGGCGATCCTCCAGGCTCCGAAGCGTATCTTCCACTTCCGGATTCCGCTCAAGCTCGATAATGGCAATGTAGAGGTCTTTCAGGCCTACCGGGTCCACTACTGCGATGCCGTGGGGCCTTTTCGGAACGGCACCAGAATTCGTCCCAAGCTCAGCCTGGACGAGGTGCAGGCCCTGGGGATTTTCATGACGATTAAGCACTGTGTCGGGGGGATCCCGGCGGGCGGCGCCAAGGGCGGCATCCGGGCCGACCTCAGCCGCCTCTCCCTCGGGGAGCAGGAGAGGCTGATCCGGGCCTACATCCGCAATCTCCACCCCAAGGGGCCCTGGGCCGACGTTCCCGGGGCCGACATCGGCACTGGAGAGCAAGCGATGGCCTGGATGCTTGATGAATATGAACAGGTGACCGGCGAGCATTGCCCCGCTGCCATCAATGACAAACCACCGGTACTCGGCGGTACATTGGGTGGCGAAGAGGCCACCGGGCGCGGAGTCTTTATTGTTCTGCAGGCCGCCGCCAAGGATTTCGGGATCGACCTCGCCGGGGCTTCGATCGCGGTCCAGGGTTTCGGGCAGGTCGGATCGGTCGCCGCATCACTGCTGCATGGCATCGGCTGCCGGGTTGTGGCGGTCAGCGATGTTGACGGCGGGGTGTACGACGAGGCCGGCCTTGACATCCCCGCGCTGAAAATCCATCTGGCCACCACCGGGACGGTCTGCGATTACCCCGGCGCGAAGAACGTAACGAACGAAGAGCTGCTGAAATGTCCGGTCGAGATTCTTGTCCCGGCGGCGGTGCAAAACGTTATCCATGCCGATAACGCCGCCGAGATTAAAGCTAAACTTATCGTCGAAGGGGCGAACGGCCCGGTGACCACGGAAGCGGA
>JBDNGT010000064.1:0-11807 GCA_041689145.1 Geopsychrobacter sp.
CGGTGGTCATGATGTTTCCGCACAAGATGAAGAACAGCACCACCACCAGGGCAAACTTATCCATACTGCGGTAGAGCACTTCAATGACAATCTGTGGGTCGATGCCGAGCATAAACACCAGCCCGACGGTTCCGGTAAAGAACAGCGACATGAAAACCGGTACGGTCGAAGCGAGCAGTCCGAGCAGCAGGAAGAGGATAATCAAGTAGCTGGAGTCCATAATATTATCGGGTGATTAGCGAAGGGGCTCGGGGAGAGATTCCTTAGCTGACAGCCCCCTCCTTCCAGTCTTCGTACATGACCAGCAGGGTGCGGAAAAACATCATCGCCCCCATGATCGGCAGTACGGCGTAAAGAATCCATTCCGGTATTTGCAGGCTGCTGGTCTTGGCATACTCATCTTGGTACATCAGCATCGTCATTGAGCCCCCCAGGTAAACCAGGGATCCGGCAAAAATCAGGGTGGCTGTGTGGGCAAACATGTTCAGATACTTTTTGAGACCGGGCACCATCTGCGGCAGGGCATCAATTCGGATCAATGAGCGACCACGCACCGCAACCAGACAACCGATGTAGGTCGAGAAGTAGATGGTTTTACGCACCACTTCATCCGACCAGTAGAGGTTGACATCATTGGTCAGTTTGCGCAGCAGGACATTGGCCATGGCGACACAGAGGGCGATGCATACCGCAAGAAACAAAGACCAATCTTCGAAGAAGGTGAAAACACGATCAATTTTTTTTATTGTTTTTATCAACATCTGTTTGCCCCGAGTTTGCCCCGAAAATAAACAACCGGGGAGCAGAACTCCCCGGCTTCAATCAAAGTACAAAAATAATTTTCAGCGGCTAATTACCACCGAGCTTGCTGCGGACCTGCGCAAGATAGTCAGCGCCAATTTTCTCGCCCCATGAAGCGTAAACCGGTGCGGTTTCCTTCACGAGGGTGGTCTTGTCAGCGGCGGAGAGTTGGAAAAATTCCACGCCGGCTGCCTTGGCTTTGGCGATTTGCTCATCATGCTGGATCCTGGTCTGAGCTCGAGTTTTGGCGCTCTCCTCCTCGACGACCTGAATAAAGATTTTCTGCAGGTCCTTCGGCAGCTTATTAAACCACCGTTTGTTGACCAGGTGGACGAACAGCCCCTGTGCGTAATTCACCTCGGTGAAATATTTTGCGATGGTGAACTTCTTGGTGATATTGCAGACGATCGCCGTATGGTCGAGTCCGTTGATGACGCCGGTCTGCAGAGCTTGCGGGACGTCCGGCCAAGGCATGACGGTGAACTTGTAGTCCCAGGCCTTGTAGACGTCGATGTTGACCGGGGCTTCGGCGATGCGGAAATTAACCGATTTAGCATCGGCCAGGGTGCGCACCGGAACTGTAGTGGCCCAACCGTACTGGCCATAATTGACGATATCGACAACCATCAGGCCGGCAGACTGCGCGCTGTTGCTGTAAGGTCCCCAAAGCGTAGGGTCACCACGGAACTGGTCGAGCTTGTCATAGGTATCGATGACAAAGGGCAGGTTGACGATGCCGAGCTTATCAGCAATATTGGCCGAGGCGACGGAAGATGCCAACATCCCCTGGACCGCGCCGATCTTCAGCTTGGAGATAACATCCTTCTCGCCGCCGAGTTGTGCCAGCGGACGATAATCGACATAAATACGGCCGTTTGATTTCTCCCAGAGTGAGTCGCGCAGGTTATAGCCGTTAGCTACCCCTTGAATTACCGGGTGGGAAATATTGGACAAAATATAGGTGTATTCAGCCTTCGAATAATCAAATTTTGTCTTCCAGTTTGCCAATGGATCTGCTTTCCCTGCTGCGATAGCTGGGCTGAGCAGTAAACTGACAGCCAATAGAACCAACAGCGGAAACAGGACGAATGTTCTCTTCATCGGACACCTCCTACGGGGGGGGGGATGGGCCTACGCCACCTAATGTGGCGAAAAGCCATGTTTGATACTCAACAACACAAACACCAAGCAGAGTAAATACCGGTCAGAGTAGCTCTACAGAGACTTCCAGTCAAGCGTTTCTCTCTTCAAAAAAGACAACGTTCTATTCCAATTTCATCAATCAAAACATATGCTTTCAATTGTCATTGACCTGTTATAGCAGATAGCTTTCGTCCGATCTGTACGGTCGGTTCAATAATGCCCGATCAGGTTCTAGGCCTCAAGGGCTTTGACCAGACTGCGCAAGGTCGTGTTGTAAGGGGTGCTTATCCCCGCGCGCTGGCCATATTCGATAATCTTGCCGTTGATATAGTCGATTTCGGTGGCCCGTTTGGCCTCGATATCCTGTAGCATCGACGGTTTATGCTGTCCTGCAGCCCTGATGTAGCTCATGCAATCGGGGTAAAAATCCGGCCCCAGCATCAGTTCATTGGCGCGCGCCACGCCCACGCCCTCCTTCAACAACGATTCGACCAGAGAAAAGAGGATCGGATCGTTGATGACTTCGAACATGGTCTTGCCGGTCACGGCGCAGACCGGGTTCATGCAGGAGTTATTGACTGTTTTAGTCCAGACCATATTACGGATCTGATTGGTGTGGTGTGTGTCGAGACCGCATTCGGTCAGGGCCTGACAGATACCGAGTGCAGCGTCCTTAGAGTCTGGATCAAGTTCCTGTAGATAGTGAGGACGATGATGAAAGGCCAGTTTGACTTTGGCTGGTCCCTCCAGGATGCAGCCAAAGTTGACTACCGCGCGCATGACCTGTTTTTTCCCGAGCCGTTCAGCCAGAACCAGTTCGGTGTCGATACCGTTCTGCCAACTGACAACATAGCGGCCCCCGGTGATAAAACTTTCCAGGGCAGAGGTAATGATCGGCAGGGCTGTTGCCTTCACCGTAACGATCACGACATCTGGGGGATCATCAGCTAGTTGGTCAATTCTGGCTGTTGTTTTTAAGACCTTGGCCTGAAAGTTATCTGCCCCCGAAAGAATGATCCCCGGGTTCAGGGCCGGCTCCAGCAGGTTCGTCTGGACATCACAAAGAGTAACATCGTAACCCCCTTTGGCGAGAAACGCAGCAACGATGCAACCGACCGGCCCGGCACCGACAACGGCAAATTTCTTGGGTTTAAAGTTGTAGGTTGCTTGCATTTTTGGGCTCCTAACCGCGATCTACTAAAATGCCGAACGAATCGGCATCGAGCAGTCTTGCGCCACTATTCTTCAACATTTCAATCGCCTGATCGATGGCGCTGAAACGAAACACCATGACTGCCTTTTCAAGATTTGCTCCAGCGACGGCATACATGTATTCGACATTAATCCTGGTCCCCAGAAACAGGCCAAGCAGATCTGCAAGGCTGCCGGGGCTGTCATCAATCTCTACCACAACAACGTCTTCTACCCGGGCAGGAATAAGTTTTTCCATGATAACGCCCCGTGCGGCCGCAAGATCTGAAACCAGGATTCGCAATACTCCAAAATCGTGAGCCGAATCGCAGATACAGTGCGCCCGGAGGTTGATGCCCGCATCGCCAAGCGCCCGGGTCACATCGTGCAAGCGGCCGGGGGAATTTTCAAGCGGGATGGAGAGTTGTTGCAGTTTCATTGGAAACTCCCTTGCCAAAGCCAGCGGCTCGGCTTATTTCGGTTCAAGTGCCTTGACCAAGCCCCGGATCATATTGTTGTAGGGGGTCGGGATCCCGGCCTGCGCACCGTATTTGATAATTTTGCCATTGATGAAATCGACTTCGGTGCGGCGTTTGGCCTCGATATCCTGCAGCATCGAGGGCTTGTGCGCGCCGGCATTTTTGATGTAGTTGATGGCATAGGGATAATAGCCCGAGCCCAACGAAAACTCGTTGAAGCGCGCCACCGCAATCCCCTCTTTGATCAAGGCATCGACCAGATTGAAGGTGATCGGATCCTTGATGATTTCAACCATTGTCATGCCGGTGACCGCGCAGATCGGATTCATACAGGCATTTAAGACCGACTTGCGCCAGACCATATCGGTGATCTGCCCGGTATGCAGGGTGTCAAGGCCGCACTCGGTCAAAACTTTGCAAATACCGATGGCCGCATCCTTAGACGCGGGGTCGAGTTCCTGCAGATAGTGCGGCCGATGATGAAAGGCCAGGCGGATATGCCCCGGACTTAAGGGGACGCAGCCAAAATTAACCACCCCGCGCATCACCGTCTGGTTGCCCAGGTGCTGGGCCAGCTCAAGCTCGGTGTCGATGCCGTTCTGCCAGCTGATCACATAGCGCCCCGCGCCGACAAACCCCTCCAGCGCCGAAGCGATCAGCGGCAGCGCGGTGGCCTTGACGGTGATAAAGATGACATCGGGTGGATCGTTGACCAGATCGTCGATATTGGTGGTGATGCGCGTCACACCGGCCTGAAAATTGTCGACCCCCTCGAGCAGAATTCCTGGCTTAAGCGCCGGGGCAAGCAGTTCGGGTACAATGTCGCACAGCGTGACATCATAGCCCCCCTTGGCCAGAAAGGCAGCGACTATGCTGCCGACAGGACCGGCGCCAATGACGGCAAATTTCTTTGGACGGTAGTTCATCTCAGCCATAATTCTAATCTCCTTGCCTGGTCAACCCAAACGTCGCGCAGCGGCTAAATGGTGTTTTCAAGAATTCCGAAGGATTCAGGATCAAGGATTTTCAGCTGATTCGCCTTAAGTATTTTGATCGCCAGATCATTGTCGCTGAAGCTGAACACCATGACCGCCTTCCCCGAAGAGGTTCCGGCCAGGGCGTACATGTAATCGACATTGATTTGATTATCCAGCAGCAGTTTGAGGGTTTGGGCCAGACTGCCCGGGGTATCGTCAATCTCAGCCGCCACCACATCGTCTACCCGCGCCGGCAGCTGTTTCTCCATGATGATCCTGCGCGCCTTGGCCACATCGGAGACCAGAATCCGCAGCACGCCGAAACCGGAAACGTCGCAAATCGATAAGGATCGCAGATTGAGACCGGCCTCACCGAGCGCCTGGGTCGCGGCATATAGGCGCCCCGGCGAGTTTTCGAGGAATATCGATATCTGTTTCAGTTTCATGATTATCTCCCTTGTCCGTACGCTGACAATTTTCAGAACCGATGCATTCTATCGTAGAGGCGATCCTTGTGATCGCCCTCGTCCCGTCACCCCTCTGAATCCGGGCGAATATAAGATTCGCCCCTACGGTGTCAAAACAACGGCATTATCGTGATCCGTATCAGGCCGCCGCTCCGCCGGCCAGGGCCTTCAGATTGACCTCAACCCCTTTGCCCAGCGAAATCTGCTTGACGACCGCGGTGACGACCTCTTCTTTGAGGGGCAGATATTTCATCACCGTCCCGACCATCACCATATTGACCGCCTTGCCGTTGCCCGCTTCACGGGCGATGGCGAGCGCGTCTATACCGTGGGCCTCGGGACATACTGCCGCTATCTGCTGCTCCACATCATCCGGATAAATCGCCAGTCCGGCGGCAACAGTGCTCGGGTTGATCGAGACCTTGCTGTAGACCAGACGCCCCCCCGGTTTGAGATAGTGGATGTAACGCAAGGCCTCCAGCGGTTCGAAGGAGATCAACAGGTCTGCGCTGCCGGGCATAACGACCGGCGAGGCAACCTGATCGCCGATGCGCACGAAGCTGATGACGCTTCCGCCGCGCTGGGCCATGCCGTGCACCTCGTTCTGCTTGACGTCCATGCCACTGGTCAGGGCGCTTTCGGCCAGCACCTTGGAGGCCATCAACACGCCCTGGCCACCGACACCGGCAATAACGATATTAAAGATTTGCATTGTTTTCTCCCTCAAGCGTGTGCATCGCGTCGAATTTACACATTTGCATGCAGACACCGCAGCCGTTGCAAACGTTAGGGTCGACCCGCACCTTCTGCTTTTCGCCGGAAGCGGTCAGGCCCAGAGCCATGCAGGCGACCTTGAGGCAAACTCGGCAACCGGTACACTTCTCCTGATCGACATTCATCGCTGGCTTACGGATCTTGTAACGCAGGATGCAGGGGTTTCTGTCGATCAGGACGTAGGGGCCGGGGGTTTCGAGTCCTTTTTTGATCGCAGCCTCGGTCGCCTTGAGATCGTAGGCGTCGAGCTCGACGACATTGTCGATCCCCAGCGCCCTGACCAAGGGTGCAATCTCGACCTGCCGCGCGTGGATACCCTGCAGGGTCTTGCCGGTGCCGGGATTCTCCTGGCCGCCGGTCATGCCGGTAGTGCGGTTATCCATGATGATGACCAGCGCGTTGCCGCCGTTGTAGGCCATACTCATCAGCCCGGTCATGCCCGAGTGGAAAAATGTTGAGTCGCCGATGACGGCCACCGGTTTTTCATCACGCCCGGCAATGGCGTTGACCTTGGCCATACCGTGGGCGGCGCTGATACTCGCACCCATATCGATGACCGAATGCATGGCGTTCATCGGTGGCAGCGCACCCAAGGTATAGCAACCGATATCGCCGGCAACGAACAGCTTCAGTTTGCTCAGGATGGTGAACAGGCCGCGGTGGGCGCAGCTCGGACAGAAGACCGGCGGCCGTTGCGGAAGACCGGCCACCGGGCTGACCTGCGCGGTCGCGGTCCCATCGATCGCCGCGCGCAAGATGTCGGCATTGATCTCGCCGCAGAGCGGCAGCCTGTTCTTGCCGATCGTGACCTCGATGCCCAGCGCGCAGATCTGTTCCTCGAAGATGGCGTTCAGCTCTTCGACAACCACCAGCTGCTTGACGCTCTTCGCGAACTCGCTGATTTTACGCGCCGGGAGGGGATGGATCAGCCCCAGCTTCAGTATCGAGGCGTTAGGATAGGCTTCGCGCACATGCTGGTAAGCCACCCCGGAGGTGATGATCCCCAATTCGGGGTCACACATTTCGAGGCGATTCAACGGGGTTGTCTCTGCGTATTCCTGGAGCTTGAGCAGGCGGGCTTCCACCTCGACATGCTTGAGCTTACCGAAGTTGGGCAGCATGACATACTTGGGGACGTTCTTCTCCCAGGCTCCGACCTGCGGCGCGAGCTTCTCCTGCTGAACGACCACCCCTTTGGCATGCGAAATCCGGGTGGTGGTGCGGAGCATCAGCGGCGTATCGAACTGCTCGGAGATCTCAAATCCGATACGCACCATGTCGTAGGCTTCTTGCGAGTCGGACGGATCGAGCATCGGCACCTTGGCGAACCTGGCGTAGTTGCGGCTGTCCTGCTCATTCTGCGAGGAGTGCATCCCCGGATCGTCGGCGACCATCAGAATCAGCCCGGCATTCACCCCGGTGTAGGTCAGGGTCAAGAGGGCATCGGCGGCGACATTCACCCCGACATGCTTCATGGTCGCGAGCGCGCGCGCCCCGGCGATAGAAGCGCCGATCACCGATTCGAGAGCGACTTTTTCATTGGGTGCCCACTCGCAGTAGACATCACCCAGGTAGGCGACCTCTTCGAGGGTTTCGGTGCTGGGGGTGCCGGGATAGCCCGAGGCGAAGACTCCGCCGGAATCCCCGAAACCCAGAGCAATGGCTTCGTTGCCGGAAATTATTTTTTTCATCAAACCGTCCTTTAGCGTTAATTGAGTACTGTTCGTCCACGCATTATAATTCTTGTCTCATTTCAGCATGTTCCCCTCATCCGACCTTCAGCCACCTTCTCCCCCTAAGGAGAAGTGTATCTACTTGGATCGGCGATCTTCGACCCGCTTGGCCTTCCCTTCGCTGCGCGCGATACTGCCGGGCGGCACCAGGGCGACCTCGACGCTGATGCCGATAACTTCCTTGATATCCTGCTGTAGATTCATTTTTTTGCTGCGAACGGCAGTGACGTCTTCGAGAATATCGAATTCAGCCCCTTTGAGGATGTCGGCCGCCGCTTTGATCATAAATTCGTCGGTGACCTCGACCTTGACCCGCAACGAGTCCATCGCGCCTTTGTGCTCGACGATCACCATGTAGTGGGGCGAAATTCCTTCGCGCTTCAAGATGACCGATTCGATCTGCGAGGGAAAAACGTTGACTCCGCGAATAATCAACATATCATCACTGCGCCCGGTAACCCGATTCATCTTGACCAGGGTTCGACCGCAGACGCAGGTGCCGTAGCTGAGGCGGGTGATATCCCGTGTGCGGAAGCGCAACAACGGCTGACCCTGATTGGTGATGGTCGTGAAGACCAACTCCCCTTCAGCGCCTTCGGGGAGGACCTCGCAGGTTTGCGGGTCGATGATCTCGGGGTAAAAAAAGTCCTCGTTGAGATGCAATCCGTTTTGTGCCTCGATACATTCGAACCCGACCCCTGGGCCGATGATCTCTGAGAGACCATAGATGTCGCAGGCCTTGATGCCGAACTTGTCCTGGATCTGCTGTCGCATCGCCTCACTCCAGGGCTCGGCACCGAGTACGCCGACGCGCAGCTTGAGTTTGTGAAAGTCGATCCCCTGCTCCTCGCCGACCTCATGCAGGTGCATCAGAAACGAGGGAGTGGAGGTCAGCACGGTACTGCCGAAATCTTCCATCAGCATCAGCTGCTTCAGGGTGTTCCCACCTGAGATCGGGATGACCCCCGCGCCGACACGGATTGCGCCGTAATGCGCCCCGATGCCGCCGGTGAACAGGCCGTAGCCATAGATGTTCTGCACAATGTCTTTGCTGGTGATCCCTGCTGCGGTGAAGGCGCGGGCCATGACCTCTTTCCAGTTTTCCAGATCCTGGCGGGTATAGCCGACCACCACCGGCTTACCGGTTGTGCCGGAGGTCGCGTGATACTCGACGATCTCCTCCTGGGTGGCGGTAAATAACTTGAACGGATAGTTGTCGCGAATATCCTGTTTGGTGGTAAAGGGCAGACGTTTAATATCTTCCAGCGATTGAATGTGGCTCGGCTTGAGCCCCAGTTCGTTCAATTTTTTGCGATAATGCGGGTTCTTCTCGTAAACGTAACTGACGGTTTTCTGCAGCCGGCTGAGCTGGAGAGTCTGCATCTCGCTGCGACTGCTGGTCTCCTCTTTATTCCAGAACATAATTTTTTCTCTCCTCTGAAAATCTTTTATAAAACGATGTAGGGCCTGCCCCCTGTGGCCACCCTGGGCAGGCACGGGGGCCTGCCCCTACAGGGTAATGTAATTCCTTGGCCTGCTCGGTGATCTCTGCCCGGAACTGCGGATGGGCGATCGCGATCAGGGCCTGGGTGCGTTGCCGGACCGTCTTGCCGTAGAGCTCCGCTGCGCCATACTCAGTGACCACATAGTGAACATGGTTCCGACTGGTGACGACCCCTGCGCCGAGTTTCAACATCGGCACGATCTTGCTGACGACCGTTCCGTCACGCAGGGTTGAGGTACTCGGCAGGGCGATAATCGGTACTCCCCCGGTGGAGCGCGAAGCGCCATAAATGAAGTCGAGCTGACCGCCGACCGCCGAGTGCATTTTGGGGCCGATACTGTCGGCACAGACCTGGCCGGTCAGATCGACTTCAATCGCCGAGTTGATCGCGACCATCCGGTCATTCTGCGCCACCACAAAGGGGTCGTTGACGTACTCGGTGCGATGCAGCTCGACCAACGGGTTATTATCCACCCAGTCGTACAGACGTTTGGTGCCGAGCAGGAAACCGCAGACGATCTTGCCGGGGTGCAAGGTTTTGCGCGCGCCGTTCACCACCCCCGCTTCGACCAGATCGATCACGCCATCCGAAATCAGTTCGGAATGGATGCCGAGGTCCTTCTTATCAAACAGAAACTTCAGCACCGCGTTGGGCAGTGCGCCGATCCCAAGCTGCATGGTCGCGCCGTCCGGTATCAGCGCAGCGATATGAGCCGCAATCTTCTCGACGATCGCCTGATCGGCATCCTCCCCCATCGGCATTTCAAACAGGGGTGTATCGCAGGGGATGATGTGATCCATCCGCTCGATATGCATCATCGTGTCGCCCAGGGTACGTGGCATCTGCTTATTGATCTGGGCGATCACAATTTTGGACACCTCAGCGGCCGAGATGGTCAGCCCCGATTCCGCTCCCATAGAGCAGAAGCCGTTTTCGTCCGGGGTTGAGACATGAATCAGCGCCACATCCAAAGGCAGGTGCCCATTTTTGAACAGCAGCGGAAATTCAGAGAGCATGACCGGCGTGAAATCGGCCCACCCCTCGTTGACTGCCTTGCGCACGTTGGCGCTGATAAACATCGAATTGATGCGCAGGTGCCCTGCCATTTCGGGGGCGACATAGTCCGCCGGGCAGATCGTCAGCGGATGGCAGACCTCAACATCGCGCAGCCCAGGCGCCCGCTTGACCAGCGCATCCAGCAGCGGCAGCGGCACCGAGGCATTGCCGGTCAGAAAGACCCGGTCGCCCGATTTGATCACCTTGACCGCCGCCTCCGGGGTTGTACTGCGTGACTGATAGGTCGCTTGCCAGTTGGATTGCTGTTCCATTGTTCCGCTCTGCATCGTCAACCCCTTTGGATTTTTCTCGTTGCCGTCAGGCGGGCGATCACCAGGATCGCCCCTACATATTCAAATTAAATACGGAACCGGCCGTCGACCGCGAATACCCTGTCTGAAAAGGCCATGATCGGATTCAGATCCATCTCCTGAATCATCGGCAAGTCGCCGAGCAATTGCGAGACGCGCTGGATCAGTTCGACCACCGCCGACTTATCGATCCCCGCTTCACCGCGCACCCCGTCGAGCAATGCTGCGGTCTTGATCCCGGCGAGCATCTCTTCGGCTTCGACCCGGGTCACCGGAGCGATCTTGAAGACGACATCCTTGAGGACCTCGACGTAGATCCCGCCGAGACCAAACATCACCAAATGGCCCAACTCCCGCTCGGCGCTGGCACCGATAATCAGTTCGCGCCCGCCGGGCAGGAACTTCTGTACCAGAAAGCCGAGCTCGCCGTGCTGACCGCCATATTGACCCAGTCGGCTCTGCATCTCGCCTATGGTCGCGCGTACCGCATCGGCATCCTTGAGGTTGATGGCGACTCCGCCCATATCACTCTTATGATCGATCGCGGCGCAGTCGACCTTGACTACCACCGGGAAGCCGATCTCGGTCGCCGCAGCGACCGCCTGTTCGGCAGTTGTTATCACCTGCCAGGGCGCGACCGGAATCCCGTAGGCCTCAAAAATGCGGTAGACCTCATAGGCGGAAAGAACTGCACGACCGGCGAGCCTGGCCTGGGCGATAATCTCATGCGCCAGGGCAAACTTGGTCCCGCTGAAAATCTGCGGCTGACCGATGTCTCGTTGCTGGATGCGTCCGTATTGCACCAGTGACCCGAGCGCACGGGCCGCATCACCCGGATTAGCATAGAAGGGAACCTCCCCTTTTTTAAGGATCGCCATAGTCTTCTGGAAGCGTTCCAACTTCAGATTGGTCATGAAATTACACACCAAGGGTTTACGCCCCTGGCGACTGACCGCGACGATTTCGTGCGCGACGGCGTCGATATCGGTGAAGGGTGCAGTGACAAAGTTGATATAGATACAGTCGATCTGCTCATCATCCAGCATGACATCAAGCGCCGCGCGGAACTGCGGACCGCCGGCGGTCGCAACCACATCGATCGGATTCTCCAGCGCCGCTTCAGGGTACTGGGTCTCGCGCAGACGGGCGATCGAGTCCGCGCAGAGTTTCGGCACTTCAATCCCGAAATCGACCAGCACGTCGGTGGCAATGACCGCTGGACCGCCGGTGTTGGTGATGATGCCGACCCGGTTGCCCTTGGGGATCGGCTGACTGGAGAAGGCCATCGCCGCACGCACCATCTCGCCTTCGTCTTTGAAGGGGAGCACGCCGATCTTCTCAAAGATCAGTTCGGTGGCGATATCGACTCC
>JBDNGT010000065.1:0-2767 GCA_041689145.1 Geopsychrobacter sp.
CGAGCCGGGTACTTACCGGCTGCCGAAAAATCCGGCTATTCCGGCCTCGATCTTCTTCTGGAAAGATGTTGTCAAGCCACTCGGAATTCTGGGATTCTGGGGTGCCATCGGCGTCGCCGCACTGCATTATGTCACCGTTGGGCCGCAACGGATCGAGGAAGAGGATGATGAGCAAAACAAGGGAGGAGAGTGATCATGGGCAACTACGTCGAACGTTTTAATACCACAGGCCGCGTTTTACACTGGGTGGTCGCTATCTCGTTTTTTCTGTTGCTGCTCTCAGGCGTTGGTCTATTTGCCCATACCTTCTTCGGCTACTTCAACCTGTTCGGCAGCCCGCAGCAAGGGATCATGGTCCATAAATGGGCCGGCGTCGTCTTCTTCGTCTGTTCCATTCTGCTGTTTCTGCGCCACGCCAGTGAAACCTGCCGCTTTGATGCGGATGATCAGCGCTGGATCACCAAATGCGGTGGGTACCTGTCACGCAAGAAGCAGGAGATCCCACAGGGTAAGTTCAATGCCGGACAGAAACTTTTTGGCATTTTTGCCGGGCTGGCCTCGCTGGTCATGGGGGCAACCGGCTATATCATCTGGGATCCGACCGCCTACAGTCGTGAACTGACCCAGGTTTCGCTGATGCTGCACGGGCTCTTCTTTACCCTTTTCATGATCGGTATGGTCGTCCACGTTTACCTCGCGACCGTCGGCAACCCAGGAACGCTTGAAGGGATGCTCTGGGGGCGCGTCACCAAAGCCTGGGCCAAGAAGCACGCCAGCAAGTGGTATCAGAAGTTGGTCAAAGGCTGAGTGTCTTGCGTAGCGACTGCCGCTCCAGGGCAGTCGCTGCGCAGTTTCTTGGTCAAAAAAAGAGGAGCAAAACTTGCTAAAATCATTGGGCTGTCTGTTTTTGCTGCTTAGCATCAGTCTACCCGCCCTAGCCAAGGGGCCGGTCGAGGTGCCGCTGGGGGATGCCCCGACGCGGGGTGCAGACGATGCTCCGGTGACCATGATCGAGTTTATCGACTTTCAGTGACCTCACTGTCAGGCGGTCGGTCCGATCGTCAAACAACTGATGCACGAATACACGGGCAAAATTAAACTGGTGATCAAACATTATCCCTACCGCTACCGGGATTACTCCTCGTTGGCCGCCCAGGCGTCTGAAGCGGCGCGGGCGCAAGGCAAATTCTGGGAAATGCACGACCTGATGCTTGAGCGCAAACAACTCGACCGCAACAGCCTGCTCGGCTATGCCAGAGAGCTGGGACTTGACCTGGCGCGCTTTGAGCGCGAACTCGACACTAAAACCTATCTGCCGCGCGTCGAGGCCGATTTCGCCCTGGCACGCAAACTCGATTTCTTCCAGACCCCGACCTTCGTTATCAACGGCCGGTTGCTGGTCGGGGAGCGGCCGATCGAAATGTTCCGTCAGTTGATCGACCAGGCCCTGTCTGAGGTACCAAAGTGATGAAGCCAGATCCGCGCGCATACCATCGGAACTGGCTGAACAGCCACCTGCTCTTGTGGATCGGGCTGCTCGGTTTGAGCGGCCTGTTGCTCAGTATCACATCACTCCGGGCCCAATCACCTAAACAAACGCTTGCCCTGCCGGCACCACTGAGCGCACTTGAACTCCAGGGTCAGTCCAGAATCGACCTTGGTCAGATGCTCTTTTTTGATCGCCGCCTCTCCGGCGATGGCACCATGAGCTGTGCGGTCTGCCATATCCCGGACCAGGCCTTTGCCGACGGCGGCGAACTTTCGCTCGCCTATCCAACCAACAAACACTGGCGGAACACGCCAAGCCTGCTTAATACGGCCTACCTCGAACGGTTTTTCTGGGATGGGCGCGCCGCCAGCCTGACCGTGCAAGCCGCTGGACCGCTCGAATCGCCGGTTGAGATGAACAGCAAACTGCCTTATCTCGCGGCTAAACTGGCCGAAACTCCCGAATACCAGGAGGCCTTTCAACGCGCCTACGCTGCGGAAGTCAATCCGGAATTAATCCTGGCCGCCCTGGCCGCCTTTGAGCAGACCCTCAGCGTAACCGACAGCCCTTTCGAGCGCTTTCTGACGGGCGAAGAACAAGCACTAAGTGCACCGGCGCGCAGGGGGTTGGAGCTCTTTTTCGGCGCGCGTGGTGGTTGCAGCCAATGCCATAGCGGTCCACTTTTGACGGATCAAAAGTTTTACAATCTTAGAGTCGCCGAGACGCCAACCCTGCAGCAGGACCCGCAGCGCCGTGCCACCCGGCGCTATATGCTCGAGCGTCAAGGGCTACCGATGCTGCCGCGCGATCCAGGCCGTTATCTGGTGAGCAAACAACTGGCGGAGATGGGGGCCTTTCGCACTCCGCCACTACATCAGATTGCGCAGACCGGACCCTACATGCATAACGGTAGCCTTAAAACCCTGGCGGAGGTGGTGGCCTTTTTCAGTCGCGGCGGGGGAGATGATGCGCAAAGGAGTACGCTGCTCAAGGTCCGCAATTTTACTCCGGTAGAGCAAGCGGACCTGGTCACCTTCCTCGAAAGTCTTTCCGGAACGGTTCCAGAAGTCCATCGACCGCATCTGCCGGGAGACTGAACCATCAGACAAATGGAATACTCACTGATATTTTGTCATTTAATCTTTAGCTGATTCGAAGGAGAGACCGATGCTGCAGAAACGCCTGCAACGACTTGAAAAACTGGCCGCGACCAAACCGACGCTGAACGCGGTCTGCCGCTTTTATAGCGAGCTCTATCAACTCTTCGCCGCTGCCGAG
>JBDNGT010000066.1:0-2499 GCA_041689145.1 Geopsychrobacter sp.
GCTATACCCTTGAAAAACGCTTTGGCGATATCGTTAAGTCTCGTTGCCATGGTGTGATCCTTCTCCTCTTTTATAAACTGAAAATACGCCTAGTCAGAGCGCACAAAAACGGTTCAATTGCTTAATCTATAAGGGTTTTATACAAAATTAACTCGGGATAGTAGCACTATAAAAGGAGGGCTGTCAACAGCATTGGGGATCAAGCGGCGAACAGGCACTATCTAATACCGGATCTAACCCGATCTGGTCCATTTACCCAAACCTGAATGGCAACACTGGCACCTAATTATCAAACAGTTATTCATAAAATGCTGGGTGGTACCTAAATACTCAGGCTCTGTTTCTTAATATCCGCATAATTAAAACACCCAAAATCGTCAAACAGAGCCCGACACAGATCAGAAGATAGCCAATGGTCCGCGCTTCACCCCAACCACACAGATCGCGCCCCTTCAGCAGCAGAATGAAGGCGGCGCCGACAAATGTTCCCAGGCCTCCGATAATGTATATTGCAATAGCCGCAACGGAAATAACCAGAGTTTTATCCTTCATACCACCTCGACAACAACCGACCATGAAAAAGAAGGGGGCTGCCACTCGACAGCCCCCTGATAAGAATTGCAGAACTTAAAGCACGGGCTAGAAATGATGCCCGCCAGCCGTAAAGGCATAGATCATCAGGAATAGCAGCGAAATCCCAATAAACAGGGCGGTAAAGCCGAAGCCCTTCACAAAGAAGTCATAAAGCACGTGACTCGGTCGTGTCTTGGCATACTGCTCAAGAATACCCTGCTCCTCATAACGTTTCCACTGGTCACCACGCTCTTCGATAAACTCTTCCTTCGGCAGTTCACCGTTGAAGATAACAAAATCCATCGGGAACTTCTCAGGACGCCCGTGAGTATTAAAGAAATGGACCGTGAAGATAAATCCCGTGGCCAACAAGGCCTCATCCGAGTGGATGATAGTCGCCACATTGAATACCCACCCGGGTAGAACTGCGCCAAAAACCTCCGGGAACCAGAGCATCAGCCCCGAACCACCAATGGCAAACATACCCCAGAAGACGGCGAGGAAGTCGAACTTTTCCCAATAGGTCCAGCGATCAAAGGTTGGTTTTGGCCCGAGAAACAGGCACCAACGGATCATAGCCGTTACATCTCTAACATCACGCAGGTTCGGGCAAAGCGATTCGGGACCGAACAGACGGCGGAAGAAATCCGCCGGGGACTCCAGGCGATAAAAGAGGAACTTGGCGCTCATCGCCATGGCTGCGGAAAAGTAGATAAATGTTATCCCTGCACCGATACGATGCAGGATCGCGGCAACCGGCGCTCCGCCGTAAAAATTCATCATTACCGTTGCCCATTCTTGATCGGCAAACTTGAGCGGAATTCCGGTCAATGACAACAGCAGAAAACTGGTGATAACCAATAGATGCAGAATGATATGCAGTTTCGTAAAACGGCGATAGATCTTGTGTCCATCCGGGATCTCATGAAGGGTCCCCTTAATCCGTGCGAATTTCTTTTCACGGTTTTCGACAAAACCACGGAACATCCACAGGAGGGTATGAATCCAGAAAAGCGCAAAAGTTCCTAACAACAAACCGGTCATGCTGACATAGGTATAGTAAAGAATCGGATAGTTTTCCTTATCCGTCATTTCACCGTGAGGGTAAAACTTGATAAATTGCGCAGAAGAATTTTCATGGCACTGGCCGCAGGTAGCAACCAGGTTTTGCGGATTTATGCTCGACTTCGGATCGGTATGCGGCAACACCGAGTGCGCAGTGTGACAATCGGCGCAACCCGCTACCTTGTCAGGGAACCCGAGAGCGTAGTTCTTGCCATGATAACTTTCAAAGTAGGTTTCAAATGCAATGCTATAGACGCCATTTTTCTCCATCAAAGCTTCATCGGCATGACATTTCTGGCAGACCTTCGTATGAAAGGCGCGCGTTGCGTGATCGCCAGGATCGCCAATCTCCTTGATCTCATGCAGATTGTGACAATCGAGGCAGGCGGCCGAATCCATATTGCCCGCGGCGACCGCTTGCCCATGGATTGATTTACTGTAGTCGGAAAAGGCCTCGTCGTGGCATTCGGCACATTTTTCGATCGCGATCCGCTTATCACCCTTCCAGGCCTTCTGGCTGTGGATGCTGCTATGGCAGGTGGCGCAAGTGACATCGTTCAGCTTGTGTACGCTTGCGTAATGTTCTGCCGTCTGTTTCTTGTGACAGCGGACGCACTTCACCGGCCCAGGCAACAACTCGCCATCCTCGTGAAGCTGAAGGTCTGTCAATTCGACGTGGCAAGCGACGCATCCGTTCATGCCATGGACGGATGCTGCGAACTCATCTGCCGAAATTACATCATCATGACATTCCAGACAAACTTCAGCACCCGAAGCCAAATGAGACGAAGCCCACGCCTGGGAGCCCCAGAACAGGGCAGACAACAACAGGGAATAGAACAGAAACTTACACATTAGTTA
>JBDNGT010000067.1:0-36082 GCA_041689145.1 Geopsychrobacter sp.
GCTTCTGAATGCCTGAGCCCACTTTCTCTAATAGAGATTAAGCCGTTTTTTGAGCGCCAGTCGATATAGCTCTTCATAGCGGCGCGCCGAACCTTCCCAGCTAAAATCTATGTTCATCCCCTTTTTTACCACTGATAGCCAGCGATTGCGTTGTGGGTAGAGCTCGAGAACCCGGTCGATAGCCTCAAGCAGTGCATCCGGGGTCGCATCGTTAACCCCAAAACCGTTGCCGGTATTGGGGTTTTGCTGTAAATCGATGACGGTGTCTGCCAGCCCGCCTGTGTGCCGCACGATCGGCAGCGCTCCATAACGCAATGCGATCATTTGAGTCAGTCCGCAGGGTTCATAGCGGCTAGGAACCAGCAGGCAGTCGGCGGCGGCGTAGATCCGGCGTGAAAGTTTTTCATCAAACTGCAAACAGATGGAGAAATTGCCCGCAGCTTGTTGTTGACGTGCCTGCCAGAACGCCATCTGTTCCTTGTTGCCACTGCCGATCAGCACGAATTGCAGCTTACGCTGCATGAGGTCCGGCCAGATACCTTCAATCAGATCGATCCCCTTCTGGCGATCAAGCCGGCTAACCACCGCAATGATCGGCAGGTCATGCCGTTCTTCCAATCCCAACTCTTTCTGCAGAGCGCGTTTGCAACTGCGTTTACCGTTCAGATCGGCACTGCTGAAGGGTTTATGCAGAGCCGGATCGAGAGCCGGGTCCCAATCCTTTTCATCGATGCCGTTCAGAATTCCATAGAGATCACGACTGCGGCTGCGCAGCAGACCATCAAAACCGTGTCCCAGTTTAACCTGTTGAATCTCTTGGCAATAGGTTCTAGAGACGGTGTTGACCACGTCAGCGTGGACGATTCCCCCCTTGAGCAGGCTGATATTGTTGAAATATTCCAAGTGCTCAGGGCTGGCGAATTCCGCAGGCAACCCTAGTTTTTCGATCTGGTTCAGGGGGAATATCCCTTGATAACCCAAATTATGGATTGTCAGCACGGTCGCGGTAGACGCGAAAAAAGGATCATCCGCGCGCTCCGTATCGAGCAGAGCCGGTATGAGTGCGGTCTGCCAATCGTGCAGATGCAGAATATCGGGCCGAAAATCAGCGCGTAACAGGTACTTAAGGACGGCGCGACAGAAGAAGGTAAAACGCTGGGCGTTGTCTTGATAGTCTCCATCGGGAGTTCCGTAAAGAAACTCTCGGTCGAAATATTCAGAAGCCTCGATAAAGTGGTAGGGAACGCCTTCCCAGATGGTTTGGCAAAGACTGGCGCGAAGCATTTCGCCGCCGAGATTCACCTCAATCGCTTCGCGACCCTTGGCGAGAGAGAAGTCGTTGCGCTGCACTGAACGATAACAGGGCATAATGACCCGCACGTCGTGTCCCAACTGACGCAGGGCACGCGGTAGTGACCCGGCGACATCGGCCAGTCCCCCGGTTTTTGCAAAAGGGGTTGCCTCGGAGGTGACAAAGAGGATTTTCATCGGGCGGGAATCTCCACCTGTCGTGTGCCCTGGCACGTCTTGCCATGCGGACAGGTCTTCTGTGGAGAGAATCCGCAAAAAATCATCCACCAGATAAGACGATTTTTCAGCCAATTGGAGAATGGATCGAAGGTTAATTATTGATTTCTTATTACTTGAAGAGAACTTACCGATATTGTTCCCGGCCGATTTATGAGAATTGATGGTCTGCAGTAAAAGTAAAAGACTAAGCTTTGTTAATGGTTCCTGTCCGAACCAAAGATTGCCCTCATACTCATGCAGGTTTAAGAGGTTTTTAAGCCCTGGGTCGTTAAATAGCCGCCTGATAATACTGGCGGGAGTGCTGTTGGCTGACACCGACGCGCAGATAAAGTCTAATGCCGCATCGCTGATGGCCATGGACGAGTCAAACCAGACGGTGGCGACCTTGTGTAATAGCTGTTTATCCGCTAAGCCGAGATCGGGAACCTCGGCCAGCAGCGCAGCGAGTTGCGCTTTAATTTCGGGTTGATTCCTGCTGAATATGGGGTTTTTGATGTCCAGCCATTTCGATAACTGCGTGAGCAGCGGGGTGATATCCAAGAGCAGAGTGCGTGCCGCCAGATCATTCGCTCCGCGCAGTTGCAGTTGTTGAGAGAGTCGTGCCCAGCGACCCAATTCATCGGGATGATGTTGAAACCGATCCAGCACAATATGGGCGTATGGCGGTAGGTCAAAATAAAGTGGTCCTCCGGCAGGTCGAAGATATTCCAGCGGACTATTCAGGCTGCTGCAGCAATAAAATCCAGATTCAGCATCAATCCCGAGAGCTTCATGCAGGGTTTTTCGCTCAATTTTTGAGTTCACCGCCGCACCGACGTACCCGTGGATCTGGTGCGGACTATTATTGCACAGCACCAGAACCTGCTGATTTTCGGTCAGGTTACTGAAGGCATAAACATCCTCGGTTACACCCTGTTGGGTAATAAAATCATAGAGCTGAAAATCATCCGCGCCGCTAAAGAGTTGACGTTTGCGCAGCAAGGGTGCGATTTTTTGCCGATGCTCATGCAACAGACGCTGATCGCTCTGTTCGTGCCACTCCGGTCGGCTGTACTCCATCCCATATTTTTCACGCAGCCCTTCTAGTTGGCCATGGGCGAACAGGGGCAGGCCGGGCATGGTGCAGAGCAGGGTGGCGACACAAAAATATTTGTCGCTGTTCCCGAACTGATCGATTGCGGTCTCTTCGTCAGGGTTGCTCATGAAGTTGACAAAGCGCTGCAGAATGGCCGGATCGAAGGTGAGTACTTCACCCAGCGTCTTGCGGTAGTTTGAGTTATCCTCACGCTTAAGCATGTTCATAAATGCGCTGTTATAGACCCGGTGCATGCCGAGGGTGCGCACGAAATAACCTTCCATCAGCCAGAAGGCTTCGGCGACCAGCAGGGTGTCCGGCTGTTCGGACTTGATCCGCTCGACGACCTCGCGCCAGAACTCAACCGGAAAATGTCGATCAAAGTCCTCGTTGCTCATGGCCCAGGCACTACGCGAGGGAATCCCCTCGCCGCCGTCAGGCAGCGGGTACCAGAGACGTTGAAAGTGTTTTTTGGCCAGGGTCATTGCGGCGTCGAAACGGATGATGCCGAAGCGTTTGGCGGATTCGAGAATGATCCCGATCATCGCTTCGCGGACCTCAGGGAGCAGGAAGTTGAGCTGGGCCGTATCATTCCAGGGCAGATGGGTGCCGTCATTGCCATGATAAATGTAGCGGACCTCACCTGTGTGCAGATCGCGACGGCAGAAAACGACCGCTGCTTCGCTGTGATCGTAGAAGCCATCTTCGATTTGAATGCACAGGCGGGCGTCTCCGCTCAGATCGCTGCCGGCGTAACGGTAGCCAGGGTAGGGCGGGTGTGCCGCTTGAATGAACCAGTCAGGATGTTGGCGGACCCATTGGCTGTCGATTCCGGTGTGGTTGGTCACCACATCGCAGGCCAGGTGGATGCCGCGCTGCTGACAACGAGATTTTAGATTTTCTAAAGCCGCATCACCGCCCAGTTCGTCTGCGATCCGATAGTCGTGAATCGCATAGGCTGAGGCGGAGACATGATGGTTACCCAGCAGATGTTTGATCCGGCGCGAGGCCTCTGAGCGCTGCCAGATTCCGATCAGCCAGAGTCCGCTGAAGCCAAAGTCGCGCATCTCGTCGAGTTCTTCATCCGGGATTTGATCGAGCCGGCGGATCTCCCGCGCATACTTGTCAGATAATTGATGCAGCCAGACAAAGACCGCCTTGGCGAGAAGGACAGTGCGTGGCATCCAGTCGCGATCGGGGGTGAAGTTTGCGACATCGCTGTCGATTGTAAAGCCCGGCAAGTTCGAAGATGGTTCGCCGAGAGGCCCGCGCTGGCGCAGTTCGGCCTGATGCAGGGCAAGCGCAGTATCGGTCTGTGCCAATAGTTCGGGGGGGAGCAGGGCTCCCCAGTTCTGGCGTAGAAAGGTCAGCTGGCCTTCGAGATTGTCGGGGGCGGCATTCAGGGGTTCTTTCAGTAGCGCCAGCAGGGCTCTTGAGCCAAACCCTGCCGAAACGCTTGGAATTTTCTGGCCGATCTGAAGAAGGATCTGTTCGAAGGGGTGATTGCTGCGTAGTCCCTGCAGTTCACGGCTAAACAGGCTGCGGCCGTCGCGCAGGGCATAATTGGCAGATTGCAAATTGAGCAAGCAGAGCTCAATAACGAAGAAATCGACGGTGGAGCGCTGCCCTGTCGCCAGCGCCGCCGAGGTTTCTGCCCTCTTGCCTGGGGCAACCGGGAAGCCTTGCAGCAAATCATGCAATATCTTTGTCACCGGGGTTTGCAAGGCCGCCGGAAGATCCAAGCGGTGCTGGGCGAGATAATTTCTGCCCAACACCTGAAGGATGCGGTTCAAAACACCCCAGAGGTGAAGCTCTGCAGCAGTCAGGGGTGCACTAGTTGTGCGACGTAGTTCAGCCGCGGTCAACTGGCGCAGGTAGAAAAGCTTTTCGTTGTCGGGTTTCAGCAGCGCCTCATTCATCGCAAGGCGCGTCCACTTGGCAGTCCCACACTGGAATCCGAGGGGGTAGATTTGTTCCCGTATTATCTGCGGCATATTATCCACTTTAGCGCATCAATTCTATATCAGCATTACGCAAAAAATCGGCGGCTTCTTCGGGGGGCGTCGGGTTCATGTGGAAGCCGGTGCCCCATTCAAAGCCGGCGACTTTAGTTAGTTTGGGGACGAGCTCAATGTGCCAGTGGTAGTCAAAGGTGAGCGATCTCCAGTAGTCAGGGCGTCCTTTGCGCAGGTGCAGCGGTGGCGCCGTGTGCAGAATGAAGCTGTACGGGGGGTCACGTAGCGAGGCTCGCAGCCTTTTTAATCTCAATGGGGTCTAATTCCCCGTAGCTTGCTACGCGATTTAGCAAAGGTTGTAGGCTGTTGATACCCCGCTGCTTGCGGCGGGGTCGTTCATTATCGCGCACGTTGATGCCGGCCGACATCAGGCCGCCGACGAAACTGCGTTTGAGCATACGTGAGGAGCTAAAGGCGTCGCGACCCGTCAGGATATGGCCTCCCTTTGGCAGGGTTGAGCCGTAGGACGCTCCCAGTTTGGCGGCAAACTCCGGGGTCAGTTCGATATTGGTTAACCCCTTGACCAGGGGACCTTCGAAAAGACTCTTGCGCCAGATCTCACCCCAGATCAGGTTGCCGATGACAATCGAGCCGGCCTCAACGATCTTGTTGGGCCAGACCTTTACATTGGCGTTGAGCTGGGCAAGATCGCCGATTTTTGATTGGTCGCCGATGACCGTTCCCGGTTTGAGGGTGGCTCCCTTGCCGATTCTTACGCTGTTACCAATAACAGCGCCATCGAGTTTGGCCCCGGTTTTAACGAAGACATTATCCCACAGGACGCAGTCATTGAGCTCGACATCGTCCTCGATCACGCAGTTGCGCCCAATGACTGTGTTTTTGAGACTGGCACGACCCAGAATGCGGCTGTTGTCGCCGATCAAAACAGTCCCGCTGAATTTGGCCTTTTGCGGTTCAATCGCGCACGCCTCGGCGCCGAGGTAGAGCCCTTTTTTTCACGCCGCTTTTTCGGATATTTCAACCTTGATCTTGCCGGCACAGAGATCGCGGCTGGCATCAAGGTAGGCATCGGTATGACCGATGTCGGCCCAATAGCCTTTCAGGATGCAGCCAAAAAGCGCAGTTTTTTGGGCGAGCATTGCCGGGAAGACATCTTTCGACCAGTCGTAATTCTCCCCCACGGGGATCAGATCGAGCACTTCCGGTTCAAGGATGTAGATCCCGGTGTTGATGGTGTCGGAGAAGACCTCACCCCAGTCGGGCTTTTCGAGAAACTGACTGATGCGCCCCTGGTTGTCGGTAATCACCACGCCGAACTGCAACGGGTCGGCGACCGAGGTCAGGGCGAGGGTCGCCTGGGCTTGCTTCTGCTCGTGAAAATCGAGGGCCTTGCTTAGATCGAAATCGGTCAGCAGGTCGCCGCTGATAATCACAAAACGCTCATCCAGATGTTTGGCCGCCGCCTTAACCGCACCGGCAGTCCCAAAATCATCGAGCGGCGTGACGTAGGTGATACTGACGCCAAATTCGCTGCCATCGCCGAAGAAATTTTTGATGGTCTCCGGTTGATGATAGAGCAGCATGATCAGTTCGGTAATGCCATGGCGTTTGAGTAGATCGACGATGTGCAGCATGATCGGTCGATTGAAGATTGGGACCATCGGCTTGGGCATGTTGATGGTCAAGGGGTGCAGTCGGGTGCCGAAACCGCCAGCCATGATGACAGCTTTCATAGATACTCCTAATGTCAGAACAGGTCGTGAAGACAGACAGAGGAAAGAGCGTCGACCAGGCTCAGACTCGTCGGGCCAATTGTCGGGAGATCTCCTGCTTAAGCTCACTGAGATCGGAATTTTTTACAATATAGGCATCAGCCAGCCAGGATGAGAAATCATCCTTATAACAGTTGTAGGCACTGCACAGGATGACGGGAAGCTCCTTCTGTTCCTGGACGATTTTCTGCAACATCTCCAGGCCACTCTCCTGTTTGATCTGAATGTCGAGTACGACCAGGTCAATATCCCGCGCCTTGAGAAGTTGGGCGGCTTCGCTGCAATCAGCGGCGGTGACGACTTCATAGCCTTCTTCGGTGAGCTCATCACAATAGAGCAGGCGCAGACCAGGCTCATCATCGACAAAAAGGATTTTCGCCATCCGTTTATCTCCTTAGATATCAGCAGCAAATCGAGTGGATTCCGGTTCAGCAGTATATCAGGCGGGGGTGGAGGCGCAATGGCTATCGGCAGGAAAATAACGATTATTGACCTTGCTCCAGAGGGCACTTCTTGACATAGTGGCCGCCATGCGAACCAAAGCTTTTAATCTCTATTCGACCCACCTTAAGACCCGTTTCGGCGGGCGGGTGCACAAGATATCGATCGACGCCGGATTCGGCTGTCCAAACCGCGCGCAGGGCCGTTTGGGTCATGGCTGTCTGTTCTGCGCGCCGAGTGGCTCTGGGTCGGTCGGGCTTGAACCCGCCGAGACGATTGCCGTGCAGCTTGAAAACTCCAAGGAGTTGATGCGGCGCAAGTATCGGGCACATTGGTTTATCGCTTATTTTCAGCCCTTTTCAAATACCTTTGCCCCGGTTGATGTCTTGCGGCAGCGTTACGATCAGGCGCTTGCGGTCGAAGACGTAGTCGGCCTGGCGGTCGGCACCCGGCCCGATTGCCTGTCACCAAAGATCCTTGATCTGCTCGCCGAATATGATCAGCGCAGTTACTGCTGGCTTGAACTCGGGCTCCAGAGCATGCATAACAAAACCTTGAACTACCTGCAACGCGGTCACGACTACCAGTGTTTTCTCGACAGCTTTACCCAGGCGAAAGAGCGTGGGCTGAAAGTTTGCGTGCATCTGATCCTGGGGCTGCCGGGTGAAACCTGGGAAGATGTCATGGCGACGGCGGATGAGATGGCGCGCCTGAAGGTTGACGGGGTTAAGCTGCACCTGCTGCATGTTCTCGAAGGGACGCCGTTGGGCGACCTCTACAAACAAGGGCAGGTGCCGATGCTTGAGATGCAGGATTATGTCGAACTGGTGGTCGATTTTATCGAACGCTTGCCACCTGCTACCCTGATTCAACGTCTGACCGGCGACGGCCCACGGAATATCCTGCTGGCACCACTCTGGTCAATAAATAAGTGGGGAATTCTGAACGCCATTGATGCGGAGTTGGGGCGCCGGGAAACGGTGCAGGGCGGCAAATATTGCCTTGCCTGATCGGTCCGATAGCTTTTTAAGTATAATTGAACCGGGTTGCGTTTTAGATATGGATATGGGTACGGCTGAGAGAGGGGTTTTCTCGGCGAGAGACTGGATATTTCAGGTTTGAGCTGAGACCGCCGCGATCGCTTGGGTTGGCGCGAGTTGGTCAATTGGCCCACCCCAGGAGATCAAGAGGAGTGATGCCCAGATCAGGCTGATAAGTAGTAGTAAAAGTCGAAACATGGCGCGTAATCTAGCACTGCGAATCCTGTGAATCAATAGAAGAAATTATTATCTTTTTTTATTTTTAACCATTTTATCGAAGCGCAAACACAGATCAGCAGGGCCATTGGAATCGGTGGTCCTGCTTGGTTCCGCGGAATAATTCTTCCCTCCACCAAGTAAACGGAATCCATTTTTTGTCAGCGGATACCAGCAGTGTCGTTACGAACAACGCTGCACCTTTGGATTAGTTGGTCTTCTGCCAGTTTAGGAGAGAGGGGTCAAAGCCCCGCTCAATGGTGGGCTTGATAATCTGAAAATAGGGAGAAACATCGAAGTCACGCGGAGTAAACAGGCTGTGGTGGCGGATATGCAGGATCTCCTGATAACATTTTTTGCAGGCGGGATCTCCTGATTTTTGCAGAAATACTTCGGGCAGAATTGGATAGTGTACGGACTGAAAGGCCTGGGCGATCAATGACGAACAGATGGCCCGCGTCGGACCCCCGCTGCCGAGAGCGAGCAGGCGCCGCCGCCAGCGGGTTGGCACAAAAGGGGTGGGGACCAGGTAACGGGCGAGATCAAAGATATTCTTGAGATCGTAGCGTTGGCCGATACGTTCAAGCGCAAAATGGCATAAGTGGTTGATCTCTTCGGTCGAGAGTCCGACGGGGCGGCAGATGCGGGTATGGGTGCCGGAATATTCGCTTAAGGGAATCGCTCTGATTCCGTCATTGATATCCGCTTCAATAAGCACCCGCGCTTCTTCATTGGATGCCGGGTCAAGGAGGTCGCCAATACAGAGGGCCGCATGCGACCAGCTGGATTGCGTCAGGTACTTAATGGCGGTACTGATGTGGCTGCTCCTGCGGCAAGTTTTTCAGCGAGGTCGCGAGCAATGGCCTCGGCGACGAAGACGCGCTGGACCGAAACACAGACCTGACCGGCGTGATAGAAACCACCTTTGAGCAAGGATGGAACCACGTGGTCAAGGCCGACCGTTTCGTCAGCAATGACCGGCGCCGCGCCGCCGTGTTCCAGGGCGCAACGTACACCCGGAGCCAGTTTGCTGCGCAGGGACCAACCAACCTTAGCCGAACCGATAAAGGTGAAAAAGGCCAGCCTTCGATCATTGACCAGTTTCTCTGCCACATCGTTGTCACAGATAATCGCCCGGCACCGGCCTTCGGGGAGCCCCATGGGGATCTCTTCGCCGCGCATGACATGCAACAGCTCTTTGGCGGCCAGGGCGATGCCGTCGATTGCGCGCGTGATTTAAATCCGCGCATCGCTCAAGGGCTTGCCACCTTCCTGAGCAATCAAAAGTGCAAAGTCTTCAGCCTCGGCCGCGACCAGCTTGCTGAGTTTCTGCAAAATGGCAATGCGTTGGTCTGTTCGAGCCAGTTGTCCCGGTCCTTAAACAGCCGGTCGGCGGTCTCCAGCATCTGTTCGGCATCTGCAGCCATTTGAAGCGCTAAGCTCTTGATCAGGCTCCGGTCAAACGGGGAGCAGACGTCCAGCGTTTTTGTCGAATGTTCAGGATTCTTCGTTGTCATAGCATGCAGGCCTTTGCTTTTAATTCATCAATCAACACCCTGTTGTTTTCAGAATAATCGACCGCTAAAGCGACGAGATGGACTCCTCCTGCGCTAAAGCAGCGTTCAAGCAAGGAGGCGAATTCCTTGGTCCTTTCGACCCGATGTCCTTGCGCGCCGTAACTCTGCGCGTACATGACGAAGTCGGGATTATTGAATTCCAGCCCGAAATCGGGGTAGCCCATGCCGTACTGCTTCCAGCGGATCATGCCGTAGGAACCGTCTTCCAAGACCAGCACCACCAGGTTCAGTTTGAGGCGCACTGCCGTTTCCATTTCCTGGCTGTTCATCATGAAACCACCGTCGCCGCAGATCGCCATCACCCGGCGTTCGGGATAGAGCCTCGCGACTTCCATCGCCGACGGCAAGCCTGCCCCCATGGAGGCCAGCGCATTGTCGAGCAGCACGGTGTTCGGTTCGGCGGCCGGATAGTTGCGCGCGAACCAGATTTTGTAGACACCGTTATCCAATGCGATCACCCCATCGCTCGGCATCACCTTGCGCACGTCGAACACAAAGCGTTGTGGTTTGAGTGGAAAGCTGTTGTCATCGGCCAGTTCACGCCGATGCGTCTCCAGCTCCTCCTTGACCTGCCGGAAATAGGCGCAGTCCTGTTTCATTTGCCCAACCAGATCGGTCAGGCGCCCGATACTTTCGGCGATGTCGCCGACCACCCCGAGTTGCGGGAAATAAACATTGTCGACAATGGCGGTATTGAAGTTGACGTGGATGACCTTTTTGCCACCATGCTCCATGAAAAACGGCGGTTTCTCCACCACATCATGACCGACATTGATGACCAGATCCGCATGGTTGATGGCGCAGTGAATATAATCGTTGTCAGAAAGCGCCGCTGTGCCCAGACAGCGCGGGTGGTTCTCGTCAACCACCCCTTTGCCCATCTGGGTATTGAAGAAGTAGATGCCGGTCTCTCGGACAAATCTGCTTAACGCGCAATGGACCCTATTGCGATTGGCTCCTGCACCGATCAACAACAAAGGATATTTTGCCGCCCTGATCATCTCGGCGGCCTGCTGAACCACGCTTTCATCCGCGTTGGGACGTCGCGTCTGCGCTATCGGGAAGACCGGGGTCGTGTTTTTTTCAACCGGTTCGCGGGCGATATCCTCGGGGAGTTCCAGATGCACCGCACCGGGACGTTCTTCTTGTGCCCGGCGAAAGGCCTCACGGACGATACTCGGGATCAGATCAACATCAACAATCTGCCGGGTGTATTTGGTCAATGGCTGCATCATCTCGACCACATCCAGAATTTGAAACTGGCCCTGTTTGCTCGATTTGATCGGTTTCTGACCGGTGATCATCACCATCGGAAAGGCCCCTAGTTGCGCATAGGCCGCGCCGGTAACAAGGTTCGTAGCTCCTGGCCCAAGGGTTGCCAGACAGACACCTGGCTTGCCCGTCAAGCGGCCGTAGGTGGCGGCCATGAAAGCTGCACCTTGTTCGTGCCGATTGAGAATCAGCTTGATACTCGATTTACGTAGCGCCTCGAGAAAGTCGAGATTTTCTTCTCCCGGAACTCCGTAGATATTTTCGACACCCTCATTCTCTAACGCTTTAACAAACAGGTCGGAAGCATTCATAGATTGTCCTTTTCATCAGCCTGATAAGCCATAGCGATACCTGCGGCCTTGCCTAGTTCCTCGGAGAGCGCCCGCAGACAGCTGGTATCAAGTTTATGCACACTGTCGACGCCACACATACGGCAGAGCTTGGCCAGTTCGTTGGTCCCGACCTTGAGCAGATTGGCGACCTCTTGTCCGCGCTGTTCGACCACCAACCGTTTGCGCAGGGTCGGATCCTGGGTGGTGATACCGGTCGGACATTTACCGGTTTCGCAGCAACGGCAGTAGACACAACCAAGTCCGAATTTCAGCCAACCGGCACTGTAGACCGCATCGGCACCCAGCGCCAACGCCTTGGCGAAATCGGCCGGCCCCTTCAAACCGCCGGCGGCGATCACCGTATAACGATCACGGACGCCTTTTTGTTCAAGAAATGCGAGGGTGCGCTTGAGCAGATACACCAGCGGCAGACCGGCATGGTCCTTGGCGATGGTCGGTGCGGCGCCGGTGCCGCCTTCACCACCATCGACGACAATCACGTCGGGATCGGCCTGCAGCAGGAGTTCCAGATCCCTTTCAACCTGGCCGCCTGCAATCTTCATTGCGATCGGCACCCCGCCGGTGACATCACGCAACTCCGCGACGCGTTTCTTCCAGCCCGCCATATCTTGAATATCCAGATGACGCGAGGGGCTGATTGCATTCTCCCCCGGGCGAAAACGCGCTCCTGGTTCGATCAGGTTACGGACCCGAGCGATCTCCGGCGTGATCTTGTCGGCCAGCAGATGTCCGCCCAGACCTGGCTTGGCGCCCTGGCCGAGCTTGATTTCGATCATGTCGGCGCGTTTCAGGTCATCACTGGCGACGCCGAAACGGCCGGTGCTGTATTGCAGGGTCAGGAAGTGGGCATGCTTACGTTCTTCGGGGTGCATCCCACCTTCGCCGGTATTACTGATCGAGCCCGCGGTGGTCGCGCCGATCGCCAGCGCGGTCTTGGCTTCAATCGACATCGAACCGAAGCTCATCGCACCGATCATGATCGGCGTCTGCAGGGTGATCGGTTTTTTGGCGCGCGGTCCGATGACCACCGAGGTGTCGACCGGTTCGTTATCCAAAAGCGGCGGTCTGGCCAGCTGTCCGGGCAGAAAAATCAGATTGTCCCAGTTCAAAAAAGCGCGGTCGCTCCCTTTGCCTTCGACGACATATTTGCCGGTTTTTGCCATCTGCCAGGTTTGGTTACGCAGTTGCGGGTTCCAGGATCCCCAGTAATCCTTGCTCAAAGTGACGTGGTAGATCGAACCGGACGGGCAACTCATGGTGCAGTAACCACAGCCGGTGCAGCTGTTGATCTTGGCCTGGGCGGGTATGCCACGGTAGTCGGTAAGGTTGTTACGCGGGCAGACATCGACACATTTCAGGCAGTCGATACAGAGTCTTTCGTGCCACTGAATCTGAAACATTATTCGACCTCCTTGCTGACCGGCGTCATGTTTTCCCAGGCCAGATCCGGCGGTGTGCTTTCAGCCACAGTCTCGGCGCGCGCTGTTGCAAAGGCCTTATAGACCACATCGATCAGATCGATGGTGTGCAACTGGGGATATTTGTGGAATTGCTCAAAACAACCGGCGCAGACGGTGATCATTTGATCGGCGCCGGTTGCGACAAACTCGCGCGTCTTGACCTTGCGGTTGTCATCGGCGATGTGCTCCTTGGCATAATAACCCGAGACGTCACCGCAGCACTTGCTTTTACGGCCATGATGCAACATCTCCTTGATGCTGCCGAAGCGCCGCAGAAGTTGGCGTAGCGGACCATGGTCGTCGTGCAGGGCGCGGAAGTTACAGGAGTCGTGGATGCTGTAGTGTTCTCCCAGATGAGAGAAATCGAGCCGCTCGGCAATGGCCAGTTCGAGCAATTCTTCGGCGGCATGCCGCACTGGGAGCGGCTCTCCCGGCTGATGGCGGGTCAAATCACTCATGGCATTCAAACAGTGCCCGCAGTTGGTGATGATCCGTTTTGGATTGATCTTTTCGAGCATCTCCTGCATCCGTGGTTTGATGGTCTGCATATCGTTGGTGCCGCGATAAAAACCGAAGGTGCCGCAGCAATATTCCAGCTTGCCGATCGAGACATAGCTGACACCGGCAGCAGTCAACATCTTTTCAAGTTTGATACACTGGGCGGCCTGCAGGTAGACGTAGCAGCCGTGATAAAGAAGCACCTCGGCCGGTTTGATCTGGTTGAGCTTGTTGTGATACCAGTCTTTCTCTTCATCATTCCATTTGGAGACGACCAGTTTATCAATGGCCGGTTGTTTGATATGCCAGTTGGAGTAGGGATGGATGTTCACGCTGTGACGTAGCGGATTGCCGGTTTTATGCTTCATCTGCATATTGCCGTGACGACGGTAGATCCCCTCGGGGCAGCTATTGAAACAACGGTTACACTCGGCACATTTCAGATTGGCATCCTTGAGTTCTGCCGATAGCGCTTTGGTTTTGTCGCGCAGAAAATCGTTCGACTCGCGAATCCAGTTCTGGCATTGGGCTGGATTATCGCCGTAATTACGGAAGGCGCAATCGACATAACAGGAGCCGCATTCGATGCATTTAGCAACCATATTCAGAGCATCCCGCTGTAGCTCAGCCGCGGGATCTTCGGTCATGGTATCGGGGTTTTCGGTATAAGGATTCATCTCAGCCCTCCAATTTCAGTTCAAGGTTACAGCTGGGACAATGTTTGCCCAGATGTTCGTGGGGGGCATATTTCCCGCAACCGGGGCAACTGACCACCTTGGGAGCAATGGTTCCACCGCAATTGCAGTTTTGTCCGACAGCAGAGAAGGCGTGACGACCTCCGCAGGACAGGCAGCGCGCAGAATCAACATGGTAGATGCCGCCGCAGGGGCAGGGAGTCTGATCTTTCTCCTCTGGTTGCAAAGAACCGCAATCACGGCAGAGCGCATAAAAGGTTTCGTTGTTCGTGATTTGATCTGCAGTCTTCTTCTTTTTGAACAATGACATCATCAGCATTCTCCTTTGGGCAATGAACAACCGTTCCGGTCACCACAATCAATTCATCTTCAGCGGGAAATCTTCAGATCCCGTTGTTGGGTATAAATCATCCGCACCAGCTCATATTCGAAGGGCGAGCCGCTGCCGAAATAGCGGAAAGATTCCCGTTTTCGGGTGTCAATGGTCTCGAGGCTGTAAAAGGCCAGATCGAGTTCATTGTGATCAAAGTTGAGCGGATCGAGGGTAACAAACATCAAGCCATCGGCGGTAAGCCCGCTGGTGTCACGCAGGTTCGAAGGGCCGAAAAGCGGCAGGACCAGATAGGGTCCGTGACCCACCCCGTAGTGCCCTAGGGTCTGCCCGAAATCTTCCTCCTGACGCCTGAGATTGAAGTGCTTTGCTGCTGGATCCCAGAGTCCGAGGAGGCCAATCGTGCTGTTGATGACCAGACGACTGGTGCTTGTTTCTGCTTTAGCAAATTTGAGTTGCAACAGCTCATTGGTGATAATTCTGATTTCACCGATATTGTCCAGGGCGTTGGAGACCCCTTGCTCGACCGGATCCGGTAGCACAAAACGGTAGGCGCGAACCAGCGGCAGCAACAGGTAGTCATCCAGGTATCTGTTGCAGCGATAGGCGAATCGGTTGACCCGTTCGAAGGGGTCGGAGATTTCGTTCAGTGTAACGCCGTCTATTTGAGGCAGGCGGATCGGTGGTGGCGCATTGTGCGGCACTCTGGGCGCGGTACTGCAAGCGCTGAGCAGCAGCAGAATCAAGACGGTCGACAGGACTCCGATGCGTTTCATCGCGCGTCCTCCTGTTGAAAAAAGTCGGTCATGAAACGTACCACCACGGGATGATTGAGGTTGCCGCAATGCCCCCCGGTGGGATAAATCTTGGCCCGGGTGCCGAAGATCTCGCGCAGCGTATCAATCTCACCGGGGGCGAGGATGATGTCGTCTTCATTATGCAGCAGCCCGATATTGGCAGCCTGCTGCAGATAGGGAGCAATCTCTTTAAGGCTCAAGCGCGCGATCAGCTGCGGTTCGCTCAGACCGGGTTCGCGCTGTTGCCAGTATGGGAAAAAATATTCGTGGAAGTAATCGACAAAACCGGTGTCAAAGTAGGTTGAAAAATATCCCTGCAGCGAGGTACTGCTGGTCAGGGGGGTTCCGGCAGGAACCACAAATCCGCCGCCGTGCATAACATCTGTGGCGAACATCAGATTGGAGGAGTCGAGGCGGAACGCCAGCCCGACTAAAGTTTTCAGGAAGTCCTCGCGTGGCGGAAAACGCCGTGCGGCACGGTAGATATATTCGCTGCTCAGTTCAGGCGTCTCCGAATCTTCCATGGTGTCGGCTAATTTGGACATCACATTGTGGACAAAAAGGTCGACTCTCCCTGCTCCTCCGGGGACATCGGCCAGCAACATCTGATCAAGGCGCGAGACCGAACTGTAAAGGCTGGCGGGGGGGTTGACCAGGAGCACCTTGTTGAAATCAAAGGCCTTTTCGCGCTCATCGAGCTGAGCGACAAAGGCAGACTGAATGGCGCCGAGACTGTAGCCGGTCAGATTGAAACGGGAGACCTCGATATCGCCTTTGACCTTCTCCCAGGCTAGCTGCATGACCCGATAAAGATCCTGCGCGTCATCCGGCAGATTCCCCGGCATCATTGCGGCCGAAGCGGTGACGATGAACTCGACTGTCGTCGGTGACGAGAGCGAGATGACGTGAAAACCGGCCTTATAAAAGACCCGCTGCAGATTGAGCATCTTCGGCGAGTTGTAGCGCGCACCGGTGCCGGCAACGATAAAGATCAGCGGTGCCCGCTGCGGTTGGGCCGCCAGCGTGCAGGGTAATCCGTCCAGATACCAGAATACCGGGGGGATGGTCCGCTGCGGATAGGGCTGAACGCTGAAGTTGCGGACCGGGACCTCTGTCGGTACCTCGGCCTGAAAAGCCTGGGGCGTCTCCATGACGGTGGCCGCATAAGGATTGACGAAGGGGAAGAAGTAGGGCTCCTCTTCGGCGGCGAGAACGGGTGTCCCATAACAGCAGAGGGCCAACAACAGGACGGCCAGCCAGATTGTCTGTCTGTCGCGGTTCATGGCAGTAACCCCCGCTCGCGAAAGAGTTTCGCGGCCCCCGGGTGCAGCGGGAGCGCCAGGCCGGTCGCCAGGTCGCGGCGCTGCAGATTTTGCAGGGCAGGATGTTGGCGCCGGAACAGGTCGAAATCATCCAGCAATGCAGTCAGGATGGCCGCAACCTCGGCTTCCGGGGTGGTGGCCAGGGTGAAGAGGATGGCCTTGGCACCAATCGTGGGGACATCGGTCGTGTTCTCCAGCCCCGGGTAGTATTTGACCGGGATCAGGGTGTCGATAAAGTAGGGTGCCTGCGCCCTGATCCGCCGGATAATCTGCGGTTCAAAGGCGATGATCCGCATCTTGCGTGCCCCGGAGCTTGCTTCCAGCAGGGCCAGATTGGGATGACCGATGGTCAGGCAGTAGGCGTCGAGATCGCCTTTTTGCAACTGTTCGGCCGAATCGACCGGGCCGAGCAGACGAACCTGCAGATCCCTGTCCGGGTCAAGGCCGACCATCCGCAACAGGCCGCGCATGTTTTCGGGGTCGCCGGAGCCCGGCACCCCGATACTGACCCGTTTGCCCTGCAGGTCGCTGAGGCTTTGGATGCCGGTATCCACCGCGGTCATCATGGTCACCGCTTCCGGGTAGAAGGCGGCAATGGCCCGCAAGTCTGGCTGCGCATTCCCCAGCCACAGTCCTTCCCCCTGTTCGGCCTGATAGAGCAGGTCGCCCCGCGCAATCCCGAAATCCCAGTGACCCGCTGCGACCCGGTCGATATTCTCGCGCGCGCCGGAGCTGGCTTCGGCGAAGAGGCGGAAATCGTGCGCGGTCTGTTGGTGGTCAAAGACCTTGGTGATGGCCTGACCGACCGGATAATAGGCTTCAGTGAGCCCGCTGGTGCCGATTTCTTTGAACGGTAGACTTTCCGCCTTGATTCCTGATGCAGGGATCAGGATGGCGAGCATCAGCAACAGGGATAAAACTACTTGGGGCATAGTGAACTCCAAAGGTGCACAGCAAATTATTCTTTTTGAGAAATCACTCAAGATTCAATATCAACCGCGATGACCTCAGGCAGTTGTTTGAGTTGCGTGACAAAAGTCTCATGGCGACCGGGCGGATTGCAGAAGGCGAAGCGCAGGTCAAGTCCAGCCTCGGTTCGGTTGAAGGTCAAGGGTTGTTCCTGAATATGGCAATGGCCCAGCGCATCGCGAATCACCCTGAGGGATGCTTCGCTTTCCTGAGTGCTGACCCGGCCGGATTATGGGCAATCTACTCGTTCGAGTCCCAGCAGAAAACCGCAGGTAAAGGCCGCCAGCAGCGGGATGAGCATCTGATGAATAAGGGCTGGTGTAAACAATAGGCCTCTCCTTCGTTCTGGGACCAGGACTCGCGTTCATGTTCTTCTGCACTTCAACGCGCGTTGCAAGTCTAGTCAGGCTGAGGCCTGTCCCTCTTCCTTGGTATCCTCGCAGGCACCTTCTGAACAACTGGCACCGAAGGCGAAGCAGGAGTAGCAGCGGTGGTGCTTGAGCATGACGCGCTCGTTCATGGCTTGCTTTAGCGTCGCTCCGAGATTGTAGTCAGAGTCATCATCGACCAGCGTGCAGGCGTAGACGCCGCACTTGCCATTCTGCTTGACAATCATTTTGCTGTAGTTGCACATGAAGCCGTCGCGCTGTGAAGCGGACAGATAACGCGTCATACAGTCCTCGGTGATCTCCGGCACGTCCGGCAGCGAACCGGGCTTATGGAACTCTGGGAACTTGATAATGGTGATATCAAGCGGCACACCGGCCTGACGGAAAAAGGGCGCGTAGGCTCTATCGACTGCTGCGCTGTCTTCCCCACTGAGCATGAGGCGGGCGATTGAGACTCCAAATTCTTCATGATAGAGCCGTCCCAGGGTGTCCAGTGCTTTCTTGAAGTTTCCTTTGCCGCGTGATTTATCGTGCTTTGTCGGGTCGGGGTGGTCCAGGCTGATGCGGAAGTGGACCGGCTGCGGTTTGCTGTTGAACTCTTTCACCCGGGCAAACTGGTTCATCAAGGGTTCGGTCGCGTTGGTCAGCACCAGACAGAGCTTGAAGTTCAGCGCATAGTCGAGAATCTCAGAAAAATGCGGGTTGACAAAGGGTTCACCGCCGGTGAAGGAGAATTTGTTGACACCCAGTTCGACCGCTTCATCGATGAAGGGTTTGGCGTCCTCCAGGGTGAGAAACTGAAGCCGGTCGTCTCCGGGCTTGGACCCTTCAAGACAGAAAGGACAACGCAAGTTGCACGAGGTGCTGGTGTGGAACCAGAGTTCGTGCAGCAGTTGCGGCTGAATGTAACCACGTTTTTCGTTTTTGCTGGTTACCAGCCAGTTGTCAGCGTGTTTCGTCGGCATAAAAGAAGACCTCTCTATGAATCTGGGTATAGTCAATGTTGTGATGTTCAAGCCATTCGCTTACCTCATCGATCATGGCGTCGAGGCCACAGAGGTAGTAATGGATCTGTGGCCCGAGTGGCAATTGTGCCAGCAGTCCGGTGACGCGGCCATGAAAGTGGTTGTCGGTCGTTTTGCGTGAGACGGCCAGCTGAAAATTCGGTAACATCCTGAGCTTTTTCAGCGCGAAGGCTTCTTTCGCCAGACTTACGCCATAAAGACAGGCCAGCGGCTGCCGTTGCGGTTCGCTGCGTAGATAACTGAGAAAAGGGGCAATGCCGGTTCCGGTCGCGATGAAGACTGAATCCTCCTCAGGCTCCGCTTGTCCCGGCCGAAACCAACCGAAGGGCTCGCTGACCTGCACCTCATCACCCGGCTGCCGTTTCGCCAGCCAGCTGCTCACTTCGCCATGCGGGACGAACCGGATCAGAAAACGGAGAACCTTTTCAGCAACCCCGGAGGAGATGCTGTAGGGACGTGATTCCGCTGCATCGTTGAAGAGCGCGAGACAGTTCCCGGGTTCGAAACTCAGATCTGCGCGTTCGAGCTGCAGCTCAAATAACTCAGCGGTGTGAAAAATGACTTTATGAACCTTCAACCTGTGCATAAATCCCCTTTCAAAAACCAGTTCCCATGCCCCGGCTAGAGGCCGAGAGTCGCCATCAGCTTTCCGTCCGCATCGAGTGCGAACAGATCGTCGCAGCCACCGATCAGGAGATCAGCGACAAAGATCTCCGGCACGGAGGTGCGGCCGGAGCGTTCGCGCATCTCCTGCTCTTTTGGGCGGTCGGTTGTCACGTCATATTCGGTAAACGCCACTTTTTTGGCTTGCAGGAGGCCCGTGGCGCGCTGACAGTAGGGGCAATAGTTCTTGGTATGAATTTCAATTTTCTTCATCTGTTCTTCCTCAGGTTGTCTGTTCTAAGTCTTAACAAAAGGATAGTTAACCAAGGTTTTGAGCAGCACCCGGAGTGCTCATGCGGGCTGATCTTTCTCCTTTGAAGGGTTGGTTTTCCCGCCGAGCCAGAAACCAAAACAGCCTAGGCCCAGCACCGTAACCGTCAGATAGAGCAGCTTGGTGTACTTGTGCGCGTCACCGAGTAGCTGGCTGTAGCCGCTCGACTCGGTGAAGTAGAGCGCCGAGGCACCAATTGCCAGCACGAAACTCAAGACATAACTCCACACCGGGATATTTTTACGTTTTCCCCACAGCGAGAAGAAGATCACCGGCGCCAGGTAAAGAGATGCGGTGCCGCTGACCGCTACTGCACTGAATAGGTCCTTGTTCCCCAAAAAGACCAGCCCCAGGCCGATCAGCATGAAGACTGCCATCACCGCGCGGCCGTTGCGCAGGCTCATCTTCATCACCCCCATGTCGACTGCCAGCAGTTTGGCGGAGCTCGACAGGGTACTGTCGAGGGTCGACATCGCCGAAATCACCAATGCGGCGTTAAAGAGCATCATCGGCACGGTTCCCAAGAGCTGCATCAGGGTCTCATTCATACTCGCCCCCTTGATCGCGTGCGCGCCGGCCAGTACGCCCAGACAGCCGAAGGCCGTGATACAGAGGATGCTGATCCACGCGGCATGGAGAAAACTTTTGCGCGTGGTCTCACGATCGGCGAGGAAACCGCGATCCATCATCACCGGATCGTGCATCGGGTAGCTCCAGATCTGCAACAGCGCCACCAGCATCAACACCGGACCGGGTTGATCGAAAACGAAGGGTTTAAAGCTGAGATCGACCAGGGAGATATCCTGGTTGAAGGCTACCAGCGCGATCAGAAACACCAGGGTGCCGAGAAAAATCACCATTTGGAAAATATCGGTACGCAAGGAAGCGCGCAAGCCGCCAAGCATCGAGTAGAAGAGGGTGATGGCCGAGAATCCCAGAATTGTCCAGGTGTAGACATTGCTGCCGGCGACGCCGAAAAGGATGCCGATGACCAGCAGGTTGGCGAAGACTTCACTGATCAGGCGGATGCCGATGACGAAGTTGTAGCAACCGGTCCCCCAGCGCCCGAAGCGATCGCGCAGAAAGTCCTGCACACTATTGCAGCCGTGGTCAAAGCGCAGGCTGTCGACGATCCGACCTCCGGTCAGAAAAGAGAAATAGTAGAAGGCGTAGGCGAGGGTCCCCCAAATTCCATAGTAGAAACCGAGGATCGCGGCGTTCATCAGCGAGCGGGCGAAGATCCAGGTGGTGACCTGCGAAAAGGTCAGGGTCAGCAGCCCGGGTTTTTGTCCGCTGGTGCTGACACCCTGAAAAAAGGCACCGCTGCTTTCGGCCTTGGGCGAGAGAACGACAGAGGCCAGGGCGACAACACCGGCGAAAACGGGGAGGTAGTAGTCCATAAAGAGATCTCCAAATTGAGAGGTATACGTTGTTATCTGCTCACCAGGGTCAGAGGACCGAGGTTATTCGCCAAAGATCGGTTACTTGCCGTTCAGGTTCCAGTTGTAGCTATAGCTGATCGATCCTTTGAAATTGTTCAGACGGCTGGTCAATTCGGGACCGGCGTACTTATGCACATGGGCCAGGACCCCCTGTTCAGAATCACCGAAGTCGACCTGGAACCAGTCGTAGATACTCGAAAGTACCAGATTCTTTCCGTCAAACCGCACGGCGCGGAAACTGTTGATGAAATCGCGAGCGGCTTGCTCAAGCAGAACTTCGCTGTTTGCGGCGGTAAATGGTTCAGGCTGCAGATTTGGGCAGCCGAAGCTGGCACAGTTGACTGCGTAATGAACCCGATTATCCTGCCAGATCGGCCGCAGGATGCGATGCTCGATATCATTCAGGCACAGCTCGACCCCTTCGACTTTGATCAGTTTGAGATTCCAGGGGCCGGCGCTGAACCAGCCTGATTTGATGTCGCGAATGCTCGCCAGCGGGTAATGGTCGAGAATGGTCTTGACCGTCAGCACGTTGTAGAGATTGATCCAGTAGGCCTTTTGTTCGGCAGGGTTCAGTTTGGTGACCGGTACAGCAGAGAGAGCATCTAGATAGCGTGCAAGAGCAGCCTTGTCGCCAGCGCTGACCGAAGCATAACGCAGCCGGTTCGGCTCGCCGGACTCCCCCTCCACCAGATACTGGTTGAGGAATTTGCCCCAGGCGCTGTGATCGACTTGCACCTTGCTATTGGCATCATTGACCTGCCAGCGCGGCCAAAGCTCGGCCTTGGGTGCGGCGCTGGCCGTTTGCGACAGCGCGCTGACAAGGGTGAGACTCGTGAGTGTCAGTAACAGGAATAGTTTTTTAAATTTCATCGTATTCGCCTTAATGAAACAGATGGCTTATCCGCGCCGCCATGTGTGAAACCTCTCGACCCAGCCGAGTAATTTGACCGGGATATGTGCGCGCTTCCACTCCCCGGCGGCGGCCTTGTTCCCCTCGGCCAAAGTCGGGTAGGGGTGGATGGTGCCGAGGATCTTGTTCAGCCCGATGCCGTGTTTCATGGCAAGGATGAATTCGGCCAGCAGGTCACCGGCATGGGGACCGACGATAGTCGCGCCGAGGATCTTATCTTTACCGCGCGGGGTGATGATCTTGATCCAGCCTTCGTCTTCTCCCTCGGCGATTGCCCGGTCGAGCTCTGCCAGTTGGTACAACGTCACCTCGAAGTCCAATTTCTGCTCTTGCGCTTCGGTTTCGTTAACGCCGACCCTCGCCACTTCAGGATCGGTGAAGGTACACCAGGGGATCACCCGGTAATCGACGCGAAAGGATTTGAACGGACTGAACAGTGCGTTGACTGTCGCGTACCAGGCCTGATGCGCAGCGGTATGGGTAAACTGGTAAGGCCCGGCCACATCACCGGCACAGAGGATGTTGGGGAAGTTGGTGCGCAAAAAGGGATCGGTCTCGACGGTTCCGAGCGGGCTGAGCTGGACCCCGAGCTCTTCAAGTCCGAAGCCGCTGACATTGGCGCGGCGGCCGACGGCGACCAGGATCGCATCAAAGGGGATTTCAACCTGAGCGCCGCGATGCTCGCAGACCAGCAACCTTTCCTGGCCATTGACAAGTACCTCTTTGGCGGCGTGCTCAGTCAAGACCTGAATTCCCTCGACCCTGAAGCGCGCGGTGATAAATTCGGCGACATCCGGGTCTTCCCTGCCCATGATTTTTGGCGCCATTTCGACCTGGGTAACAAGGGCGCCGAAGCGCGCAAAGGCCTGAGCCATCTCGCAGCCGATCGGACCGCCGCCTAAGACGATCAGGCGTTTCGGCAAGGTGCGCAGCTGCCAGAGATTATCCGAGGTCAGGTAGTCGATCCGGTCGAGTCCGGGAATCGGCGGCACGAAGGGGGCGGCGCCGGTTGCGACGATGATGTTGCGCGTGGTCAGGGTCCGCCCATTGACCTCGACGCTATAGGGGGAGCTGATGGTCGCATCGCCGTTGAGGCATTCCACGCCGAGCCCGGTAAAGCGTTCCACTGAATCATGAGGTTCGACCTTTTTGACCACGCTCTGGACCCGTTCCATGACCGCCGCGAAATCAAATTTGGTCGTTGTTTTTTCAAAGCCGAATTCCTTGGCCCGCCGGCCGTAAGCGAGCATCTTGGCGCTGCGGATCAGGGCCTTGCTCGGCACGCAGCCGGTGTTGAGGCAGTCGCCGCCCATCTGGTGTTTCTCGATCAGGACGACCTTGGCTTTGACCGCCGCCGCGATGTAGGAGGAAACCAGTCCGGCGCTGCCGGCGCCGATCACCACCAGGTTGTAGTCAAACTGTTTAGGCCGGGGAAAATGCGCCAGAGCTTTGCGTTGCTTAAGCATGTCCAGCCCTTTCTTGGAGATCAGCGGGAACAGACCGAGCAGCACAAAGGAGAACAGCAGCCCGGGGGAGAGGATGCCGGACAAGGAATTGATCTGCCCGAGCTGGGTGCCGGCGTTGACGTAGACTGCCGTGCCGGCCAGCATCCCGATCTGGCTGACCCAATAGAAGGTGCGGACCGGCATCGGGGTCAGTCCCAAAACCAGGTTGATGACGAAAAAAGGGAAGAGCGGCACCAGACGCAGAGAGAAAAGATAAAAGGCGCCCTCTTTTGCGACCCCCTCGTTGATCGCCTGTAGACGTGCGCCAAAGTGAGACTGCACCCAGTCGCGCAGCAGAAATCGGCTGACCAGAAATGCCAGGCTCGCGCCCAGCGTGCTGGAAAAAGAGACCACCAGCAGCGCCGGCCAGAAATCGAACAGGGCGCCACCAGCCAGAGTCATGACCGCGGCTCCAGGGAGTGACAGGCCGGTGGCCAGGACGTAGAGAACAAAGTAGGCCGCCAGCGAAAGCAGACGATGCTCGACATAGTAAGAGCCGAAGGATGCCTGCCGCGCCTTGAGCTCGGACAGGGTCAGGTAGCGTTGCAGATCGAAAGTAAAAAACAGCCCGATTGACAGCGCAATGCCTAAGAGAATAAGAACTTTTTTAGTGCGACCTGACATGCTTCCCTCCCGGTGGCGGGGAAGCAAAAGCCTCTCCGCAGAAATTTCCCTTTGAATACTAATTGACCAGACTCGAAAACACCTATCATTTTGGTTGATTACGTCCTATCCGCTCTTGGACATGTTGAGCTTTATTACGGCGGTTGTGAAGCTTTGACCGCCTGTTTATGCTCTGTTCACCCGGAGATTTTAACCAAATCCAACAGCTCCGGAAATTCCATTTCAGTTTCTGTCGTCAGGGTACGCATCAGCCCTTTCGGGTCGATCAGCACCAGACTCCGGTACCCAGTCCGCAGCAGGCCCTGCTGTTTGAATTCAGCCAGCTGTTCGGCCACCGCTTCGCGCGAGGCGCCGATCAGATGGGCGAGATCTTTCTGGGTCAACGGCAGGCTGACGCTGCCATCCTCATCTTTTTTGCCATGCCGTCGTGCCTGCCAGAGCAGGGTCAACACCAGACGGTTCGCGACCGGTTGAAAGATCAGATCCTCCAGGCGCATTTCCAGTTCACGTCGGCGCAGTCCGACCAGTTTCAGGACCCTGAGCGCCATCTCCGGGTGGCGCCGCAGCAGGTCCTCGAATTCCCGGCGGGTGATGATACAGACCATGGCATCATCGAGCGCAGTGGCGCTGTGGGTGCGCAGCTCTTCGCCGGTGACGGCCAGTTCACCGAAGATTTCCCCGGGAGCCAGGATGTCAAGAATAACCTCCCGCCCTTCGGCGCTGGTGCGGGTCAACTTGACCCGTCCTTGCTTGACCAGAAAAATGCTGTCACTCTGCTCCTGGGCAAAATAGAACGTGGTGTTCCGTTTGCATTCCACCATTTCACTGCGCATGGCGAGCCTTTGCAGTTCTTCCTCTTGCAGCCAGGAGAAGAGCGCGGCGTTCTTGATGTACCAGAGTCGGCGTTGCATAAAAATTCTCCAGTTAACCGAGTTCGACATCCAGGACATCGAGAAATTTATTGAAGGCGGTGAAGACTTCCATGACTCCGAGGGCCTCAATGATTTCGGCGTCTGTTGCTACGACCTGACGCAGAGCGGCGAATTCAACGTTGGTCACATCCAGTGCCGCTTGATTGGCCTTGCGGGCAAATCTGATCAGGCTTCTTTCTTTGGTCGAAAAATCAGCGCTATCGAGATCAGTTTCAATCTTGGCGAGCTCTTCCTCACTGACCCCGATTGCCTTAAGCGCTCCTGAGTGAGCGGCGACGCAGTATTTGCAGCCGTTGTCTTTTGAAACCAGCAACGCGATACTCTCCTTGGTCTTGCGCGACAGAGATCCTTCCATCATGACGCGTTTCACCTTGTGCCAATTGGCTTCCAGCAGAGGTGGGTGATGGGTGTAGGTTTTGAACAGGTTCGGAATCATGCCGAAGGCCTGCTTGATCTCCTGGTAAATGGCTTCGACCTCGGGAGTTGCAGTTTCGGGTGCGACGGTATTGATGCGTGTCATGAATTTTCTCCTGTTTAAGCGTTGGGATGATTCTCAATTTTAAGTTCGAGGAGAACCCGCAACGTGTCCAGTGCACGGGCGAGAGGCCCTTCGACTTTGTTCAAACGTGCCTGCATGATGCCGCCCTCAATGGCGAACACCACCAACTCAGCCAGGTGGTCCGCAGGCAGATCCTGGCGAACCTGTCCAAGCTTTTGTGCGTCGGCAATTTTATTTTTAAGCTTGTCATTCCAGTCGGAGAAAACTTCACTGACTATGTTGCAAAAAAACGGGTCAGTATCGCTAGCCTCCAGTGCCGTATTGCCAAACAGACAACCGCCGACAAAACCGGTCTGGAAGTGTTTCGTGAATGCCGCGTGAAAAAACTGATCGAGAGCCGCGCCCGGGTTATGGTCGGAAAGCGCCTCGTCAAGAAATTGGGCAAAGGCCAGCTTTTCCCGTTTGAGAACTTCAAGCCCGACTTCCTCCTTGCCAGAGAAATGGAAGTAGAGATTCCCTTTGGTTGTTCCGGTCGCCTTGAGCAGATCGTTGATCGTGGTTGCCGCAATCCCCTGACGGTTAAAAACCTTGGTAGCTTCAGTCAAAATTCGTTCGCGTGTTTGTTCCCCTTTTGTTGCCATGATGGTCCTCCAAAAAAAACAGACCGTTCTGTTTATATTGATAACAAATGTACTCACCATTCATGCAGACGTCAATAGCGGGACAAAAATAAAATTTCGCTTTAACAAACTTGTCCGCAACTAAGGTAACTAACCGTGGGTCGATTGATCTAATTTTGAGGATACTGCTGGATTGTTGGAAGAAATATAAGCAGGATTACAATTGTGCCTAAATAAATATCGATGAGTTTGCGCGACCTTGCTACTATCCGCCCATACCAAAGGCAGGTTCAACCGTTGAGTGGCCAAATAGGATTCTTTCCATTCGGCCTTGGATTAACTCTCTACAACCGATTAAATGTGCCGCAGACCGAGAGGCTGGTTAAGATTTAAGATTTATTGTTGACAGATTTTCTAAAGAGCGTAAATTGACCGAACGGTTGGTTTTTTTGAGAGTGAGGATTATGTCGACCAAAGGCGAAAATACCAAGGAACGACTCATCACCGAGGCGGCACAGATTTTCCGTTGTAAAGGTTTTGCCGGCACCAGTGTCAGTGACCTCACGCAGGCGACTGGCGTCAAGAAGGGGAGTCTCTACTTTCATTATCCGAGTAAAGATGACCTCGGTCTGGCCGTGCTTGAGCGCGCGCGCGATCGAATCATGGGGTTTTTCGAGACGGCCCTGAACGGCGAAACCCCGGGAGAATGTCTCAACAACTTCTTCGACGCCGTGGTTACTTCTCATCGGCAATCGGGATTTGTCGGCGGCTGTATTTTCGGCAATACGGCTCTTGAAATGAGCGACGGCGATGCGCGATATACACAACTCATCGACCAGGTTTTTCGCGGCATGGCCGGCAAACTAGAAGGGTTTATTACCGCAGCGCAGAAGGCCGGTCAGATCCGGACAGATCTGACGGCCGCTGCCTTGGCCGAACAGATTGTCGTTACTCTGGAAGGGGGGATCATGCTCGCCCGACTCAGAAAAGAGGAAAAGCCGCTACGGCTCTGTTTTGATACCCTGAAGATATTTCTGACTTCGGCCGGATAATTTTTTTATCAACTAAATCGACCAACCGGTCGGTTTATAGCAAGAGGAGACAGACAAAATGCCTAGAATTCTTCACCGGCGCGACCGATGCTGAAATTGTCGAAGTCCTTGGGGTGATGGAACTCTTCACCGCGTTCAACAAGTCTCTCGACTCCCTGCAGGTGGATATCGACTTTTGATCCCACCAGCTTTTCAATCCCCTCGAACTTTAGCGAGATATCCGTTGCAAAGTCGTGGCAAAATTATTGTCGCGACCGCCCTGGAGCGCGAAGTTGTTTCCAGGGCGATCAAGGTCGCCCTGGTGGCCGGCAGCATCTACAACCTGATCAACCAGGGCGACAAGTTTTTCAGCCACGGAGGGGAACAACTCGACCTGCTCAAACTGTGTTTGACCTATATCACCCCTTACGCCGTCTCCACGTACACCGCAGTCAGCATCCGTCTGGCAAGCCTTCAGCGCTGCCAATACGAGGCTAAATCCGCTGACACCACTCTTTCTCGTTAAAAGGAGTCACAAATGACCGTACTTGGTATTTCCTGCAGCCCGCGTCGGGGGCGGACTACCGACCAACTGGTTCAAGAAGTTCTGAAGGGGGTCGATGGCAGCACCGAATTCATCTCGCTGAATGGGTTGCGTATCGGTCCATGTCTTGGTTGCCTCGGCTGCGTGGCGGACAATGTGTGTAAGGTTCGGGACGACATGGCCGAGCTGCGCGCCAAGATCGTCACCGCCGATGCCCTGGTCATCGGCGCACCTAACTATTTCGACATGCTGAACGGGCTGGCCCACTGTTTTCTGGAACGCCTCTACCAGTTTCGTCATCAGGAGGGGAATCTCCTCCATGGCAAGCTGGGAGTTGCCGTCGGAGTCGGTGGCGGCAAGCCCGAATCAGCAGTGAGGGATATCGAATCTTTTTTTAAGTACAATCAGATAGAATCGGTCGGCAACGTCACTGCGCAAGGAGTCGCCAGCTGCTTCAACTGCGGGAACGGTGAAGAGTGCAAGGTCGGAGCTATTCACATGTTCTTCGGTCCGGGGACCAAAATTACCGACGAGCTGACGCCAAATCTGACTAAGCAACCGGAAAAACTCGCTATTGCCCGTGAGTTAGGCAAACAACTGGGCCAACGTCTGAACAGCAAGTAAATACACCCCGCGTTCGAAGGAGATTCTCATGTCAAAACCGGGCCGTCTTCCCTTGGCGTTATTGTCGTTGCGTCTCGGGGTCTTTGTGGTGATGTTCATCTGGACCGTCGATAAATTTGTGCGGCCCGATCACGCCGCTAAAGTCTTTGCCCATTTTTATGCTATTGCCAGCCTTGGTAACCTTCCCCTCTTCCTGCTCGGCGCTGTCGAGCTGGGCGTGTTGCTGGCATTTCTGACCGGCTTTAAAAAGCGCTTCAGCTACGGTCTGGTGCTGACGCTGCACGGCATTTCGACTCTTTCGTCTTTTAGGCAATACCTGGCCCCTTTCGACGGGAGCAATCTGCTCTTCTTTGCCGCCTGGCCGATGTTGGCGGCCTGTTTCGCGCTTTATACCTTACGTGACTTAGACACCCTGTGGGCGATGGATGCGCCACGGATCGACCAAAAGAAGGAGGTTTAGCTTATGCGTCTATTTCAGACCGGCACAATTAATAAACTCGCCATCAAAAATCGCATCGTGCGCAGCGCCACCTGGGAAGGAATGTGCGATTCGGATGGCCGGCCGACCCAGCGATTGGTCAATTTCTATCAGGAGCTTGCTGAAGGTGGCGTCGGCCTGATTATTACCGGTTACACCTACGTGCGCGCCGACGGCAAGCAGATGCCGGGGAAGATGGGGATCGATAATGACGCGCAGATTCCCGCTTTATGCCAGCTTACCGAAGTGGTTCACCGAGCGGGCGGACGGATATTCTGCCAACTGGTTCATGCTGGTGGTCAGGCTGGCATTGATCAGCCTCTGGCCCCCTCGGCGATCAAAGGCTTTCTCCCCGTCGAGCCCAAGGCGATGACTCAGCAGGACATCAGCGCGATCGTCGTCGCATTTGCTGCCAGCGCCAAGCGAGCCCGGCAAGCAGGATTCGACGGGATTCAGTTGCATGGTGCCCACGGCTATCTCATCAATCAATTCCTTTCACCGCTGACCAACCAACGGCAAGACTGCTATGGCGGCACTTTGGAGAATCGGACGCGTTTTCTGCTGGAGGTCTACCAGGTCGTGCGCCAAGCGGTCGGCACCGACTACCCGGTCACAATCAAACTGACCGCCGCCGATAATATTGATGGGGGATTTACTCTTGACGAGGCGGTTAAGGTAGCCTCTCAGCTCGATACCTGGGGGATCGACGCCATTGAGGTCAGCTCTGGCACGGCCGCATCCGGCGCCCTGAGCCCCGTCCGTCAGCAGATCACGACGCCCGAGCAGGAGGCCTACAATGCGGATAACGCCCTGGTCATCAAAAAAGTCGTCAACGTTCCGGTCATGGTGGTCGGCGGCCTCCGCTCACCGCAGATTGCCGAGCGGCTGCTTTTCAACGACACAGCCGATTTCATCGCCCTCTCCCGGCCCCTGATTCGCGAGCCCAATCTGGCCCAACAATGGCAAACCGATCCCACCCACCGCAGCAGTTGTATTTCCTGCAACGGTTGCTTTCGCCCCGGTCTCAAAGAGGGGGGCATCCACTGTGTCGTCGCTTGACGACGGTCACCCAGGTTCTCAAACCCAAGGAGAAAACGCATGGATTTCACCCAGGTTGAAAAAGACTATGTCCGCCAGAAGGCTCTGCCTGACTTCGACTGGACGTGCTTCGAAACGCCGACAGAGCCAAGACCACTGACCAAGACTCTTGCACAATGCCGTGTCGCACTGGTCACTACTTCAGGCGCCTATCTGCGCGACAGTCAATCGCCCTTTGCCACCAAAAGCCCCACCGGCGACGACTCGTTCCGCATTATCCCCAACGACACCCCCACGACGGCCATCGGCCTGTCCCATCCAGGGTATAATACCCGCCGGGCGCTTGAGGATCTCGATTGTGTTTTCCCGCTGGCGCTGCTCAACCGCCTGCAGCAGCTGGGGAAAATTGGCGAGGTTGCTCCCAGACACATGTCCTTTATGGGTTACATTCCCCACACTGAACGGTTGCTGGCGGAGATCGCGCCTCAGGTTGGTGCCGAACTCAAACGCGACCAGGTTGACCTGGTGCTGCTGGTGCCTTCGTGACCGGTGTGCAGTCAGTCCGTGGGACTGATCCAGCGCATATTGGACCAAATGGGTCTCGCCACTGTTTCGCTAACCCTGGTTAAGGAGATGACCGAACTGGTGAAACCATCCAAAGCGCTCTATCTTCAACATCCCTTCGGCTTGACCCTCGGGGATGTTGGCGATGCTGCGACCCATACTGCAGTGCTGCAGGATTGTCTGCGTTATGCTGCTGAACCGTTGCCGGCGGGGACCATTATCGATCTGCCCTACCGCTGGACCAAGGACGATCTGCGTGAACGGCAACTGCGCAAGGAAGCCCATTAAAGGAGACCTGACTGATGGAAAATGCCATCGCCAACGAAATTAAACGCTACGTCCGCGAAAGTTCCGCCAACTTGCAGGAGGACGGCATCACGCCCTACTTCGAGAAACCGCTGGTCGGTTTTGCCGCCGGTGATGACCCCTTATTTGCTGAGTATAAGTCCATCATCGGCGATTTTCATCTGACACCGCAGGAATTTCTCGCAACCCTTCCGCGCGAGGCACCGCCAGGGAGCGGCACCGTCATCAGTTGGGTGCTGCCGATAGCGGAGGCCACCCGCGTGAGCAACCGCCGTGAAAGTCAGTATCCCTCGCGCGCCTGGGCGCGGACCCGTGATCTAGGCGAGGCCTTCAATGTGTTGCTGCGCCGCCATCTGGTCTCGTGGCTTAACGAACGGGGGTACCAGGCCGTCGCGCCACAGCTCTCGAAAAGCTGGCAGGCGGTGGAGATCCCAGCCAGCGGTCCCGCTTCCAACTGGTCGGAGCGACATGCCGCTTATGTCGCCGGCCTTGGAACCTTCAGCCTCAACGATGCCTTGATTACCCCCAAAGGGATCGCCCACCGACTGGGCAGCGTGGTTACTGATCTTCTCCTGCCCGCCTCCTCACGGACCTATCCGAACCACACTTATAACTGCCTCCGTCATCGCAACGGAAGTTGCGGTCGCTGCATTGAACGCTGTCCGGTCGGGGCGCTCTCCGCGCGAGGGCACGATAAATTCGTCTGTCGCGCCTATGTCTATGGAACGGTCATTGAGGCGGTCGGGGAGAAATACGACGTGACCACCAGTGGCTGTGGTCTTTGTCAAGTCAAGGTCCCCTGCGAGTTTAAGATTCCTGCAGCTCAGAGCACTGTGAGTTGAGAACTCGTATATTTATCCAGCAGAAGGAGATGCCGTGCTATACGCCGACTGTATCGTGGGCTGGATCGGAAGTTCGGGTGAGACAATTCTCTGGAATGTTTTTATAATGTCAGGCTTGCCCAGTCACGACTCCAGGACTGTCTTAGAAATTGTCGTCAACCATATCTTTTCTGGTCCGAATCCGTTAGGAAGCAACGCGACCTTGTCTTTGACCTGTTCCTCCTGCTTTGAAAGAGGGAAGATGTCTTGTTCGAACAGGGGAATGTTTACCAGAGATGCCACCTCGAAGACGAAGCCGATGGCACACCTCAGGTCATCTTTCTCAACCTTTTCAAGGTGGCCCTGGATATGCCGGCATGCTGAGCCAGATCATTTTCCGACCATTTTTTCAGTTTGCGCCTCAACTTGATCTGCTCGCCCGTGAGGGTGGCGGCTTCTTTCGCATATTTCGTACGACAAGAGACATTGTCGCTTGGGAGCCTCAGCATCCTGCACCTAATTGACTCATAAATTGAGGCGAATAATCAGTTATTCGCCTCAAGGAGCGAAGTAGGTCAGTACCCGAGGAAGCCCACAATTAACGGGACAAAACTTTTGCCTATTGTCTAACCATGCTCCCAATTCCAGATGGTGGAGGCTGTTACGCCAATCTGAATTGCGACATCTTTTTGATATAGGCCAAGTTCAAGTCGACGGCGACGCAGGTGGTCGCCGAGGGTGATGGGTTTTTGGTGAGTTCCGGAGGTAAATGAATTTGAAGGGGAGTTTCAATTTTGTGTGGGTATTCTGGTGAATTGGTAACTTGTAAAAGATATTCAAACCCCTGACGTAGGGTGTAGCAACGGCAAAGGCTGCACTCTGCGCTGCCCAGCCGGCGGGCACAAGACTGACCTGAATTATGCGGATGTCAGTGATTTCAAGCTTCATAGGTCGAAAACCCGTTTGTTAAGTCGAGAACCATCTTTTTTTTAAACAAATTGTCGAAAAACATTCTAGCCAACTGCTCGGTCGAAATCCATGTATTTTTGTCGCAAAAGACCAGACATACAAACGCATGCGCTCATATCGAGGTGTCGCGTGTGGCGCACAAGGTTCTCGCTGATTCCCTCGATGCCGTACCTGCCGTAGCCTTGAGCGCCACGCTGGTCACGAACAACGCGTTTCCATTTCTTCACCGCCCGACACAGAGCAGAAGGGAGGGTTTTTGCTTTCAAGTTGCAACTTTGCAGGCCTGACACCGGCTGGTTCTTTCAGCAGCGGCAGCAGAAGTACTAAAAACAGACTAGGCAATGAAAAAGACAGCACGGGCACGAGCGCTGGCAGGAGATTGACGAGCATTTGAAAAACCAGAGCCCCGACAAGTGTGCCAAGGAGCCAGGCAAAGTAGCTGCCGCATTCGAGGCCGAACATCCAGGCATAGCGATCCGCTGGGTTCTTTTCAGGTAATTGCGCGACTGACAAGAAGAACACTTCGTCCGTCAGTCCGAAGGCAATCAATAAAAAGTGTTTCCAGTTTAAGAGATGACTCAGGTTTAGCCCAATGGTTGCAAGCAAGGCGCTGGGGGGTGAAACACCGGATGCCAGCATTCCCACCAGTGCAAACTGACTTGGCCCAGCAAAAATTGTCATAGATATCCACACCGTCTCCCATGAAGTTAATCCAGCGGTGCGGGATCCAATGCCGAACATGATCGCGACGGGAAGATACCCGAGAATGATCGGCTGAGAGCAGCACACTCCCTCCCACCATAGACGCATCTCAATTTTGGGCATTTATGAGCCTCCTTTGGCAAATACGAAAACATGAGTGCCAGCATCCCATTCGCGATGTCCAGCCGTTCCGTAAACACGTTTGTGCTCCACCAACGAAAATCCTGCGGCTTCTCCCAAAGCGACGAAATGTTCGGGGTAGGTCTTTCGTTCCACTTCGTAATCAAGCCCAGCAAGCAAAGCCTCCAGCTCAAGTAAATGGAATCGGGAAAAGGCCAAAAGCGGGTAGGAAACTGTTTCCGGCAAATTCAAATGGGCAATGTCTTCCATGAGCCTTCGACAGCGCAATGTTGCGGCATCGCCCAGTCCGCACGATACTTCAAAGGCGATGAGGGGAATCTGGGTCGAAAGGTTTTCAACCAAAATCCTCTCCGTCGCCTCCGCCACGTCGAGCACTTCCCCCGGGACCGGGACCAGGGTTGGAACCAGATATCCGATGTGGTGCTGTACGAGGCGATATGCCCTTTCCCGAGGGGTCGCAAACGGAGAGACAAACTCATCGGCAACCATGAGAAAGCCATCATCGGCCAGATTGCTCCAAGCATGCTGAAAAAACCGAAAAGTATCGAGATGGTGGGATGCTCCGACTGAAACAATCAACGGTTGCCCCTCCGTTGGCCGGTGGGCCAGAAAATCCATTTGTACAGGATTAACCTCAGGCCTGCCAGCAAAGTTTTGTACGAGATATGCAAACGACGTTGGGCTCGGTTCTATGGCCGTAACTTGGAGTTGAGGACAGAGCTCAAGCAACATGAGCAATGGCAGCCCCAGTCCAGTCCCGACATCCAGACACCGCACTCTTTCTTCATGCTTGTCCAAACGTTTCAAGATTTCGCCGGCGAGCAGAACGACTTGCCGGGCGTACGCCGGGTGAACTAACTCAAAAGCACTGTAATCATGAACATCGATTCTGTCTTCGAAACGAGGAGTGTCACCAGTCTCGCCCTCCTTCACGACCAGCCTTGCGGTGTCAAAGATTTTCGGCGGTAGGGAAGGAATCCCCCGCTGGGTCATGATCTCGGCTGCGAGTGTGCTGAGCGTGAGTGATTTGTGGGAAAGCGTTTCATGTACAAGATTCTGGAGGCCCTTCTCACTCGAATGACAAACCCCAGTGGTAAGCGGATAAAGATGAGCGGCCAATTCAAATACCGAATTCCCCTTGCCGGAGGTATCCAGTCCCTTTGTGACCGCTCCTGCTGTCGGTTTACGGAAAATGATGCAGTGCACCGTCTCCTCTTCTGTGACAGAAAAATGGTTCAAGAGAAAATCAAAAGCATCGTCTTTCAAGCCATCGAAAAAGGCCTTCATCTTATCGATAGCCGCTAGGCTACCTGTAGGGTTGGGACTCAAGACAAGCCGGAAAGCAGGAAGTCCGTGAATCGTTTCTATATACCCCCTTTTAAGTTGGGTGAAAACGCCATCCCATTCCTCTGGGGTCTGGGGTGGTGACGCCGATCCTTGCCGCGCCATATTTTTGGTACAATCCGAAAGTATGGGCTATGCTGTTGGCTTTTGTGGGGGTATTTCCACAATAAGCAATTGGTGCTTTCGTTGGCCCCCTCTGTCATACGATATAGGCGTCCGCTAGGGGGAGAAGGTTGTGTCACCTACTCAAGCCGCCGAGATATCAATCTTTCGAACCGCATCCAAATTGATCTTTTGCCGGACTTGCCACAGGTCATATTGATCCTGCATGGCGAGCCAGCTCTCGGGGGAGCGGCCCAGGGTGATCGACAATCGCAGTGCCATTTCTGAAGAAATCGCACTGTGACCGTTCAAAAGGCGATTCAGGGTTGATGCCGAGACGCCAAGGGCTTCCGCAACCTTTCTGATGCTGAGGTCGGAAGGTTCAATGTACAGCTCGCGAATAAATTCGCCGGGGTGCGGTGGATCATAGATTGCCATCAGTGATAATCCTCATAGTTGAGCAGATAGACGTTGCTGTCACGAAATTCAAACGTTAACCGCCAGTTGCCACTAACTGAAATCGCCCAGATATTCTGACGTTCACCCTTAAGAGGGTGGAGTTTGAAACCGGGGATGTCCATATCTTCGATCAGCGTGGCCGTATCCAGAGCCACCAGTTGTAAGCGCAGTCGCTTTTTATGATTAGGCTGGATACCTGCACTGCTTCCTGTTTCGTAAAAACGGCGCAGTCCTTTGTGCCTGAAAGACTTGATCATGAATGAAGTATAGCGTGTTGCGCATTACGCATCAAGCAGGAAGAGGGATAATCGAAAAACCATTTTGTCATTTCGACCTACCGGGGGCTGGATCGGCAGTTGGGATGAAATTGGGGCACAATCAGGGGGGGGGCAGCGTAAAAATTATACCTTCAAAAACCAAAGGCAGACCCCTTTGCCCCTCTGTGCCATCTACGAAGAAATCGCACTGCGACCGTTCAAAAGGCGATTACAGGGTCGATGCCGAGACACCAAGGGCTTCAGCTCCTTATCTGATGCTGAGGTCGGAAGGCTCAATGTTCAACTCGCGAATAAATTCGCCGGGGTGCGGTGGATCATAGATTGTGTCAGTGAAATCCCCTGGGGCGAGGTCAAAGGCAACATCCTGCTTGTTACTAAATCATGATATATGTTTATATGTACCGAGCTTTAGTAACGGAGAGATTTATGTCTTCAAAGAGTATCCAACAGCAAAAGGTCCTGCAGCTGTTCAAA
>JBDNGT010000068.1:0-18209 GCA_041689145.1 Geopsychrobacter sp.
AGGGCGATCTCGGGGTTGGCAAGAACCATGATGTCGCCGTTGACGCTCAACTCGTTGCCCTTCCAGCCTGCAGCAGCAGCCTTGGCCTGGAACTCAGCATCTTTGCTCTTGTCGTTGTAATACTGGATACGGCCGTCACCGTTCTTGTCGTTGAATTTAAGCAGGCCGGTGACTTCCCAACGCTTCATCCAGTCGGGACGCTTGGCGGCTTCAATTTGGGCCCCTGGAGCGAAGACGTTGGCGTCGGTCATGATTTGGGGGTTAATGGTGGTGAGCAGGTTCATTTTCGCCATGGCCGCAACAGCGGGGGCCGTGGTGTAGAGGAGGGCGATGAAAACCAGCGCCCAACCGGCGGAGGAACGAGCATCCTTAACCGTGGGTACGGTGAAAAAACGCATGATAACGTGCGGCAGACCGGCGGTGCCGATCATCAGCGATACGGTGTAGACGAACATGTTCAGGGTGCTGATCCGGGTATGGGTGGTGTACTGCGCAAAGCCGAGGTCGGTGACAATCAGGTCGAGCTTGTGCAGCAGGCTGACGCTGGTACCGGCCATGTCGGAACCGAGGCCGAGTTGCGGAATCGGGTTGCCGGTCAGGTGCAGCGAGATAAAGATCGCAGGTACGGTGTAGGCCAGAATCAGCACGCAGTACTGTGCAACCTGGGTGTAGGTGATCCCCTTCATGCCGCCGAAAACGGCGTAGCAGAAGACAATCGCCATGCCGATATAGATACCGGTCGAGTTGGACACCCCGAGGAAGCGCGAGAAGGCAACACCGACACCGGTCATCTGACCGATGATGTAGGTCAGTGAGGCGGCGAGCAGGCAGATTACGCCGACGGTGCTGGCGCCTTGTGAGTAATAACGGGTCCCGAAGAACTGCGGCACGGTAAATTTACCGAATTTACGCAGGTAGGGGGCGAGCAGCATGGCGAGCAGAACGTAGCCACCGGTCCAGCCCATCAAGAAGAGCGCACCGCCGTAGCCCATGTTGGAGATCAGACCGGCCATCGAGATAAAAGAAGCAGCCGACATCCAGTCAGCGCCGGTTGCCATACCATTCAGTACCGGGTGCACAGCTCCACCAGCGGCATAAAATTCTTTGGTGCTGCCGGCACGCGCCCAGATGGCGATGCCGATGTAGAGCGCAAAGCTCAATCCAACAAATAGGTAAGTAGTAGCCTGAAGACTCATTTTTGTATTCCTCCCTTAATCTTCGTGAACGCCGAATTTAATGTCGATCTTCGCCATCAAATGTGAATAGATGAAGATGAGCGCGACAAAAATATACATGGAACCCTGTTGTGCGAACCAGAAGCCCAGCGGATAGCCACCTATGTGGATATTGTCAAGCATCGGTGCCAACAAAATACCAAAACCGTAAGACACGACGAACCAGACGATCAGGACGTTTCTGATCAGCCCCAGAACCTCTTTCCAATATGCTTCGTGATCGTGTTGCATAAAGCCTCCTCTCTCTTCTCTCTTTCTCAATTTAAAGTTACCCGTGAATAAATTCTCTTACCGAAAAACATTTGGTCCAGGCGTTAGCCAGGGCCAGGTGATCAAGCTGTTGATTCGGCTGCCTCCTTTCATGGCATAAAGTGATTTTCTATCTGTACGCATCCTCGGTCATAAAATGTCCGACATATCCAAGCTTTGACGAGATCTCGACCCCGGTCTCGATCAGCTGTGGCAGGAAAGTTTCGCTTATCTTTTCAGGGGTCAGGCGAAACTCCGGCCCGACCATGCATAGGCTCCCCGGTACATTCCCTTGAGCATCAATCAGCGGTATCGCCAGCGATGTAATCCCTTCACCGAGCACGCCTCTATCGACGCAGCCGCCAGCTTCGCGGATCAGCGCCAGTTCGTTGCCGAGGGCAGACAGATTCTCCAATGAGCACTTACTGCGGTGGGTCTCACTGTAGGCCAGAATAACCCAACCTGCTGAAGAACCGGTGATTGGGTAACGATTGCCCACCAGCGGAGTGATTTTGACTTGCTGCATGGTGTCAACCATGTCGAGCATTAAAATTTCGTTCTCACGTGGTACGGCTAGGTAGAGTGTTTCGTTACATTTCCGAGCGAGACGTTCAATAACTGGCTTGGCCTTGCTCAGCAGCCCCATGCGCGAAAGGAACTTTTGCCCCATTTCATATGCTGAAAGCCCGAGCTTGTATTTGCCCGATTTTTGTTCCTTTTCGACATAACCACGATTTTCGAAGGTAGCTAGCAGGCGAAAAATGCTGGTCTTGTTCATGCCTAGCCGCTGGCTGAGTTGGGAGATACGAACCTCCTCCCCTTCTTCGCAGAGCGCCTCCAGAACGTCCAGAGCGTTGTCAACCGATTGGATCGAATATGACTCTTTCTGGCGAGGTGGCAACTCGGGACTCCTTCTGGAACGATCTTTTTTCATATATAGAACATGCGTTCACGTCTTAACCTCCGGTAGCAAGCTAATACAGCGTTTTGTTTTTGTCAATAAGATTTATTATCATGTAACTGTGTAATACGTTAAAACTGTAAAAACAGCTAATTATGCCAGTGATAGCGTTTGATTGCCGAATCCACAATGCGTTTTAAGGTATTAAATAACAGCATTGCGGTGCCAGTGTCATGCTCATTTTCGAAATCGTTATACGAAATTTGGCTGATAGCAGTCATGAGATTGGAGATTGTTTATAATTCTCCGTTCATTTGATCATTGTTTAAGTTCCTCTCTTCTTTAACAGGAACAGCTTTTCTGTTTGACGGCTCGCCTTGTAGGCGCTGTCGGAGTTGATTGAGATTTCAATCGCCTGTTTTGGTGGGCTGGCCTAAGGTTTACCAGCTGAAACGTTAATTACAAGCGTTTCGAATTAATATTTAAATAAATTCCTGCAGTTTGGCGATCAAGGGGATGTCGGCCGGGAGTAATTCGAATTGGGATAGCTTGTTGAGGGGAACCCAACGGTGCTCTGCAACCTCGATGTTACGTGGAGCTCCTTCGGCTATGCTGCAGCGGTAAGCTAAGATTAAAACTGGACCCCAGGCGTACTTGAAGTAGAGGGCGTCGATAATGTTCTCGACGTTTACGCTGATCGCAAGTTCTTCTATCATCTCTCTCTGTAATGCTGCAGAAGGCGACTCGCCGGGGTCTAGTTTTCCGCCTGGAAACTCCCAGAATCCGCCCTGTGGCTTATGTTCGGGACGGCGGGTAATTAGAACCGTGCCGTTTTCTATGATCACCGCAGCGGTGACCAGCAGGGGTACGGCATGGTGTTTCAGTTGAATGTTCATGATCTTTTTGTGGCCTGTGTTGACAGCCTGTGATAGAAAACAGGCCGTTGCTATTGGTTTTTAGGAGATTATTTATGTTTGAACTGTCCGACAAGGGGCGTGGTGTCCGCAAGATGTTCGACACCATAGCACCCCGCTACGATCTGCTCAATCGGCTACTGTCGTTCGGCATTGATCGGAGCTGGCGCCGTTACGCCGTTTCTCAGCTACAGGTCCCGGCCGGTGGCCGTGTACTCGATATTGCAACCGGAACCTGTGATGTCGCGCTTGAGGTCGCTGGCCGGACCGATTCGTCGGTGCGGATTGTCGGTGAGGATTTCACCCAGGGAATGCTGGTTCAGGGGCAAAAAAAGCTCGATCAGTCCCCTTTGGGCCGACGGATCATGCTGGTTAACGCCCCCTGTGAAGCCATCCCGCATCCTGACTGTTGTTTTGATGCCATCACCATTGCCTTTGGCATTCGTAACGTGGTCGATTGTGAGCAGGGTTTACGTGAGATGGTGCGTGTTCTGAAGCCCGGTGGTCGGGCCGTTATCCTTGAGTTTTCCAACCCGCGTAGTCGTCTTTTCAGGGGCCTGTACTCCTTCTATTTTCGGCGACTTCTCCCGACGATTGGCGGGCTTTTTTCGCAACGCAGCGCCTATCAATATCTACCCGACTCCGTACTTGAGTTTCCTGCTCAGGAAGAGTTTAGAGCCATGATGAGCACTGCCGGTTTTATCGATGTACGGCATACCGATCTTACCTTCGGAATTGCGACCGTCTATGTTGGCGATAGGGCCTGAGTCGATACGGTTCGGTCAGTTTTTATTTTGCTCTGTTGGGGAGGAAGGCTTCTCGCCAGGCCAAGGTGGCGTGGTAAGGAATTCGCCGGTTTTTTGCAGCATTCTAAAAGGTAGGCCCAGGGTTCGGCCAATAATACCGAGGGCAGTTTTAGCTACCGAGGAGGCTGGGGCTGCGCTAACCTTGGGATTATTAAGCGGTCCCTTCAAGGTAAACAGGGCAGTGATCAAGGCTTCCTCTTCCCCCATCAGGACCCAACCGAACAACGGCACCCGACTGAGAATGATATCGACGGTACGCAGTGGTTTGATGCCGAGCGTACTGTCGATGGTTTGATGCAGGCTGTCGATCTGTCCGACTGCCGAGATATTAATTGCCGGGCTGAGAATACTAAAATCATCAAAGTGAACAATCCCGTCGGTGATCCGTGCGCTGGATTCCAGCAGTGAGATAGGGAGTCCCTCCTTGTCCATGTCCGGCAGGCTGAACGTGAAAAGTTGCGAGACGTTGAGCAGGCTGAAAATCTGCGCGAATCCCCTGAACTCGCGCAACACACCATCCCTGATTTGCAGATGTCCGCCTCCTTGAGATGTTTTCCAGAACTGGTCACCGATCTCTTCCCCCTCAATATAGAAATCGCCGCTCAAGGTGCCGCGAAAAATTCCTTTTTTTTCAAATAACATCTCGTAAACTGAATCGGCATCACAGTTTTGGACGTGTCCCGAAATCTTCAGCAGCTTGTTGCGCAGCTTATCGATCTCAACCCGCCCGGCCGCTGTCCCTTCGCCCAGATTGAAGTCGAGCGGGAAGATGGTAAAGATGTTGTTCCGGACGGTGATGGTCGCTTCAGCATTTTCGAAAGTGAGGCTACCCAGGCTTCCCCTCACGGCGTTGGCCTTAATTTTGAGTGACGGATTATGCTGTGTTCCGCTGGATAGGTGGACGCGTTGTGGTCCGGTGAAGAGCCGGATGATGTCGAGGATATCGGCCTTGTCCGAGTTGATTTCGAGATAGGTTTGGGGTGTGTGGTAGCCGCGCATCACGCCCTCAATGCGGGCCGTCGTTTTATGCTCTACGGTGATCCGAATCTGATTAAAGGTAATGCCGCCCGCACTAATCAGCAGCTGTCCCTCCAAATCTTGCAGCATCATCTGTTGGTTGGTGAAGATCAGATCTTGGGCGCGCAGCTCTTTACCAGTAACCTGCAGGCTGAGTAGAGGCGATTTCCAATTGCTCAACCCACCAGTTACGTTGATTGCAGATTGACCTAAGCGAGCCTGAACCTTTCCAAGATCAAAGCCCTGAGGGTTAAGTTGCAAAATGCCATTGACCTGATTGAGGTCGCTTAACAGCGTGGTAAGATGTGCACCGCCATTGCTCAGGCTGAATTGTCCCCCCCAGTCGTCTGTTCCCTTCAGTCTTATTTGTCCTTGAGCCTCACCCTTGATTTTGAAGGAGTCAAAAATTGGCGAGAAGGGCTGTAAGGTCTCAAGCTGCAGTGGTGCAAGCTGCAGAACCCCGGACCAACGCTCATTCTCGCGGGTCCAACCACCTGTTAGCTGCACTGAATCCTGAGCCGTGTTGAGATACGCCTGGTTGATAGTCAGTCGGCCCGGCTCGATTAGGCCGTTCAACTCGAGGGTAAGCGGGGAGCCTGCTGTTTTATCGAGCAACTTCCCGAGGGCCAACTCGGTGTTAGACAGGTCAATTATAAGATTTGTCTGCAGGTGGTTCAGGGGGCCTTGAACGACGAGGTCGATGGGAGCTTGGCCGGCAAGGGTTTGTCGGCGGAGAAAATGGGTAGAAAAATCTGTCTGTAGCTGGTTCAGGTCTGCCATGCTATTCAGAGTAAAGGTTATTTCCGGAATTTCATGATTCAGCAAGCCGGAGGTTGCGGTGAAGGTGAAAGGGGTGTGTGCGAAATTGCCTTGACCCTCTTTTAGGCTGAGTCGAGCATTCTGCATCTCGATGACCATTTCGGTGTCGGTGAGTTCAGCAGGCCCGAAGGGGTAGAAGAGATCCTTGAGTTGTAGATGTGCTGACAGCAGGGGGGAAAAGGAGTTGTTCATCGTCCCATGCAGCGGACCATGAAAGTTTATTCCAAAGGTTTCAACATACCCTGAGAGTTTCGCGAGCGGTTTGACTCTGGCCAGCAGGGTTTTGAGTTGGGTTCTGCCTAATTCGATGCGACCAGTCAGCTGGGGCTCGCTTCCTTCTCGATTGAGGCGCAGTTGACCTGTCAAGGGGAGACCGTCCAGCCCGATTTTCAGGTTACGAAAATTGTCATCGGAAGGTGAGGACTGCCAGTCTGACGATAAGCTGAATAGCGGCATGCCGTTACTACTGCCCTCGATTGAGGCTTCAAGTAGAACCTTCTCTGCCGGGACGCCCCGTACTCCGAGTCGGAGGTTTAATTGTTTGGGAAGTTCAGCAGAAACCCGATTTATGGGTAAGTTGTGCTGAAAATTGTTCAGCGCGATATTGCCCCGCAGTTGACCCTGTCGCCAGGGCTGTCCAGCGTACTGACGAGTCAGTTCAAGAAATAGATTGAGCTCGACATTTCGATTCGCTTGGGAAAGGGTCGCGGTCGTGGCCAGTTGGCTGACTAACCCCTTCCCTAGGCCATGGATTATCAGGTTGAAATTGTCAACGCGCAGGGGTTTGTCCTGACCCTCTGACGGGTAAATTGTCAAGCTTCCTTTGCGAATCTGCAGGGTTTTTAGTCCGAGTTGGTCCAGATTTAACGTCGAGTCAGCAAGGGTTAAGGGCCGGCTGATTTTGAGTTTTGGCGCGTCGAGCAGGACCTGTTCAATGACGATCTCACCATGTAAGAGGGCGAGCGGTTTAAGAACAGTGCTCAGTTGTGGGATCTGGAGGCTGAAGTTGTCGCCACCCCCGATCTGCAGATTGCTGAAAACGAGGGCAATCCCGCCCTGGAACTCGAGTTTAGCGTCGCCGAGTTTGACGGGTTTATTTAGTGCCTGCTCTAGCCGGTCAGCCAGTTGTTGTTTGTACGATCCAATGTCGAATTGCCACAAGGCAATGAGCAGCATGCTGACAACCAGAACGATAATAAAAACAAGGGCGCTGATTAGCGGGCCTCGGCGGTGAATGGGGAAGTTGATCATCTGGATCCCGGCTGCCTGCCGATAGACGGCAGATTTAGTGAGCTTTAATCGACAAGATAATTAAATCATAACGATTATTTCGGTAGTCGACAAGTTATTGCGGGTTTGTCGTGTGGATCTATTGCTGCCCAGATAGATTCTTTACACCAAGTGCGCCTGCTGATAATATGGGCAGCCTTCTTTCTGGGCCCGAACGGCGGGCCTTAAGGGGGCTTTCCCTCGGTAACCTTGGATTTTTTCATGAAGATCAAGCGGGTCGATATTCTCGGGTTCAAATCTTTTGTCGACAAGGTGTCGCTCGATTTCCAGCAGCGCATCACCGGGGTCGTCGGACCGAACGGTTGCGGAAAGAGCAATATTGTTGATGCGATCCGTTGGGCCATGGGAGAGCAGAATGCGCGCAATCTGCGCGGCCGGTCGATGGATGATATCATTTTCGGCGGTAGCGAATCGCGCAAGGCGCATGGTATGGCCGAAGTTTCGATCATTTTCGATAACGCTGCCAAGCTCTGTCCCGAAGCCTATCGTGAATATGCTGAAATTATGATCACACGCCGTTTGTTCCGTAATGGTGACAGTGAATATCTGATCAATAAAACTCCTTGCCGTCTGCTTGATATTACCGAACTGTTTATGGATACCGGTGTCGGGGCGCGGGCTTACTCGATTATTGAGCAGGGGAAGGTCGGCGCACTTGTCAGTGCGCGCCCCGAGGAGCGCCGCGCGATGATCGAAGAAGCGGCCGGTGTGACCAAATTCAAGACGCGCAAAAAATCGGCCCAACGGAAGATGGATGCTACACGTCAGAATCTGGTGCGCTTGGGTGACATTATCTCGGAAGTCCGCCGCCAGACCGGTAGCCTGAAACGTCAGGCCCAACAGGCCGAAAAATATCGCGAACTACGGGGTGACGCCAAGCGGATTGAAATCTGCATGGCGGGTAATCGCTTTCGAGTGCTGCAAGATGAATTGCGGCAGCTTGAAACCGGTCTTGAAGGCCACCGCGAAGGCCTTGATGCCAATGAGGCTCGGTTGGCCGGAGGGGAGTTGCAGCTGGAGGAGAAACGCCTGAAGTTGCTCGCTGTTGAGGATGAGCTGAGTCTCAAGCAGGAACAGGATTATGCTCTGGGGGGCGAGGTGCAACGGGTCGAAGGTGAAATCCTGATGGCTGGCCGCCAAGCCGAAAGCCTGCAGACTCAGGCCCTGAACATGGAGGCCGAGCAGCAGCAGATCAATGAGCGCTTGCAGTTCCTGGAGGTCGAAGCGGTCGAGCTGGACCTGGCTGAAAAAAATCTGGGGTCTGAACTTGAAAATACCGCCGAGGCGGTCGATAGCCAACAGGAAACCCTCCAGCAAAGACTTGCCTCTGAGCAGGAGCTCAGTGTTCGTATCGATCTTGCTCGGCGTGAACAGATGGATTTGCTTTCCGACTCAGGGCGGCATGCAAACCGGCAAGAAGAGATTGTCCGGCGTCTGACAATTGAGGCCGAGCGTCAGCAGCGGACTCAATGTGAGGTCAAGACCCAGCAAGAGGAATTGGTTGGCTTGGATCATCGTTTGCGTGAATTGAATGTCGCCGCGGAGAATTTGGCCGCGCTGCAGTCACGGCAAAAGGGCGAGCGAGAAATTCTCGCTGAAACGATTCGACAGGCCAAAGGGGAGCAGCTTGCGGCCGAGGATGATTTGCTCGAGAAGCGTCAATTCCTTGAAAAACAACGGTCAAGACTCGAGTCTCTGGAGGAGTTGGAACGTAACCTAGAGGGGTACAACGAAGGAGTGCAGGCTCTGTTTATCGAGCGTCCTGAGTTGCCCCCAAAGCTTGTTGCCGATCTGTTACAGGTTGATCCTGACTACGAAACTCTGATTGAAATCGCGCTTGGTGAACGCTTACAGGCTGTCCCCGTTAGTGATGCGGGCGCGGCAGCCAGTCTTTTGCAGTCTTTGGCACAGTGTGGCGCCCGTGCTGCTCTGGCTTGCCCCGTAGCCGGGACAGAACCGGTCCCTTTCTCGTTTGGCCGCCAACTGATCGAGTTGGTTACTCCAAGTCCCGGAGCTGTAGAGTTGGTCCATTCGCTGCTGGCGGGTTGTTATCTGGTGGATAATGTGCTGTCGCATCTTCAGCAACCTCTACCAGTTGGCACCTTGTTAGTCGATCCTGCGGGACGATGTTTGGGCTGGCGGGGGGATTTAGCAGGCGGTACTACGGCTATGGCTGGGGCCGGACTCTTGGGCAAAAAGCGTGAAATTGGTGAGTTAGAAAAGCAGGTTGCTGAACTTGATTGCCAGTTTGTCATGCAGCAGCAGCGGGTTCATCAGCTCCAACGGCAGCGTGAAGACCGGGAAGAACTATTGCAGGAGCTTGATCGTCTCTTGCAACAGCAAGCATTGAAAGAGCTGGAGCAGCAAAAAGATTTCGACCTTTTGCAGCATGAACAGCAACGGGTTAAGGAACGTCTGGAGCTGCTAGGGTTCGAAGCTGCGCAGCTTAACGAGGAGCGACAGCAACTGCTGCTCGAACAAGAGGATATTGTTCAACGTCGTCACGGCTTCGAGGAGCGACAGTCCCAGCTTCAGGCTGCTAGCGCAGAAGCACAGACTCTTTTGGCTGAGGCGCGTGAAGCAGTCGAAGAGGTCCGGGAATATTTGACGGTCTTAAAGGTGCGCTTAGCTGAGTATCGCCAGCAACGTGAGGGTGGACAGGCCGCGCGGCAGCGTCTCGCAACCAACCGTGTTGAATATCAAGAGCGCCTTCAGCAGTTGACTGAACGTTGCAGAGAGGACGCTAGCCGGGTTGTTCAGATTTTGGCTAGCGAATCGCGGTTTCGGGTTGAGCTGGAACTGTTGATTGGTCGGCGTGAGGCGGTTCAGTTGGAGGTTCGGATGACTCGTGAGCGTTTTGAGGAAGGCCGCGCGTACTTAGAACGACTGCGCGACGATCTACGCCTCCTGCGGGTTGAAGTCGAGCGTTTGCGGCGTGAAGTTGGCCAACAGCAGTTGCGGCACAAAGAGTTGGCGGTTGAAATCGGTTATGTTCACGAATCGGTTTCCGAGAAGTTTGACGTCGATCTTGATGAATGCCAGGTTGCTGAAGCTGATGATGAAGAGTTGGGACGCTTACTGGTGCAATTGCGTCAGTTTCAGCAGAGAATTTCGGCCCTGGGTGAGGTCAATCTGACGGCCATTGAGGAGTTTCGCGAATTGGAAGAACGCTATGAATTCCTTGGCCGGCAACGTGATGACCTCAACCTGTCGCTGGATGATCTACAGAAGGCTATCGGCACGATTAACCGCACGACCCGGCGTCGCTTTAAGGAGACCTTTGATCAGGTTAACGAAAAGTTTAAGCTGGTGTTTCCACGCTTATTCCGCGGGGGACAGGCCGAACTGCGCCTGACCGACGAGGATGATCTACTTGAAACCGGCATCGATATTATCGTACAACCACCGGGGAAAAAACTTCAGAACGTGAATCTGCTCTCCGGTGGAGAGAAGGCGTTGACGGCGGTGGCCATTATTTTTTCTCTCTTTCTGATAAAGCCGACCCCTTTCTGCATGCTCGATGAGGTTGATGCCCCGCTTGACGACGCAAATATTGATCGATTTGCTGAGATGGTGGCGGAAATGTCGCTAAATTCACAGTTTATTATTATAACTCACAGTAAGCGCACTATGACGACCGCCGACATCATGCACGGGATCACGATGCAGGAACCGGGGGTCTCTAAATTGGTTTCGGTGCGAGTTAGCGATTACCAGCAGACAGATGTAGACGCACCTGTACCAGCCTGATTTGTTGAAAAGGGGGCAAGGGGAGAACGTGCCATTTAAAAATCTTTTACAAGGAATGCTGGACCAATTGCCTGGTGCGGTCGGCGCGATTATCGCCGACTGGGAGGGTGAGGCGGTCGATCAAGTGGCACGGATGGACGATTTTGAAATCAAGGTGATCGGCGCACACGAGGGGATCATCCTGACCCAATTACGTCAGGCTCTGCAGCGACTTGATGGCGGTGCGCTCGAAGAGGTGCAGATCCATTTTGAGCATGGGAAGGTTCTTATTGCGCCGTTGAGTGAGGACTATTTTCTGGTCCTGACTATCGAGCCGGACGTGATGATCGGTAAGGCCGCCTTTGTGATGCGTCGCAGTGCTGAGCAGTTGCGTTTAGAAATCGCTTGATACTAATTGTTATATAACTTGTTTTTGCTTGAAAGGTCTGGAATAAATGCTCTGGTTTGATCAGATACTGAGCCGTTTGGCGGTTTTCTTACAAGCGGCCGGTGTCCCTGCTGACAAATTGAATATTGCTGCGCTCGCAGTGGTATATTCCGCCGTAGTTTTGGTTGTCGTGCTTGTTATCCTGCTGCTGCTCAGGTTGACGAAGTCTGGGCCCAGAAGGGTTTTTTTGCCCGTAGAGCCGGATGTCGTACCTGCTGCAGAACCAGAACCAGAACCAGTTAGCCTGTCGGATCGTTTTCGCGCCGGGGTTGCCAAAACTCGTTCCACCTTGGTCGGTCGTGTTGACGCACTTTTGCGCGCTGGCCGCAAGATAGATGAAGAGCTCTTTGAGGAGCTTGAAGAGGTTCTGATCACCGCCGATCTCGGCTTGCAGACGACCCAAACCCTGATGACAGCCCTTGAAAAGCGTAGTAAGGATGATGGTCTCAAGGACGCGTTCCAATTACGTTCGGCGCTGATGCTGGAGATGGCCGGATTGTTGGTTGTTGCAGAGCCCCTTATTGCCAAGAGGGATGATGGTCCCTTTGTGTTGATGGCCATCGGCGTCAATGGTGTGGGGAAAACCACGACGATCGGCAAATTGGCTCGCCAATTCGCACAGCAGGGACTAAAGGTTGTGCTGGGCGCAGGAGATACCTTTCGCGCCGCTGCTGCAGAGCAGTTAATCGCCTGGGGGGAACGCGCTGGGGTCGATGTAATCCGCCACGCAGAAGGCTCTGACCCTGGCGCTGTAGCCTTCGACGCTGCTCGCGCCGCAGTGGCGCGTAAGGCTGACATCCTGATTCTCGATACGGCCGGCCGTTTACACACCAAGGTTAACTTGATGGAAGAATTGAAGAAAATTCGACGGGTGCTCGAGCGGGAAATCCCCGGGGCTCCTCATCAGACCCTATTGGTCCTTGATGCGACGACAGGGCAGAATGCCCTGACTCAGGCTCGCCAGTTCCACGCGGCGGTTGGAATTGACGGTATTGCATTGACTAAGCTGGACGGTACGGCCAAGGGAGGAATAGTGGTTGCAATTGCCTGTGAACTTGGCCTGCCCGTTCGCTATATTGGTGTCGGTGAGGGAGTTGATGATCTTCAAGCGTTTGATCCGAGGACTTTTGTTGAAGCACTGTTTGAAAACTGATTGATAATCTTGACTTTTTCGGTATGAGCGCCTAAATTTCGAAAAAGTGTCACATATGGGTATCTCCACTATGGGCCAGCTTGAAAGTGCAGTAGATCGGCTTTTGCAACGCAATGCCCAGCTAGAGGGTCATTGTGCTCGTCTGATTGCTGAGCAGGAAGATTGGAGGCTACAGCGCCAGGTTATTCTTGCTGAAGTCGAAGAGTTTCTCGCAGAGCTTGAACTGTTGCGGGAGCAGCAAGTATGAGTGCGACAGTGAAGGTCAATCTGCTGGGCAAAGATTATCTGCTGCGTAGTCAGGGTGACCCCGCGCTGGTACAAGAGGCCGCAATTTTGGTCGAGGATAAATTGGCTGGTTTACCCCGAACATTATCGGTCGACACTCGTGATCGATATATGCTTGCTATGCTGAACCTCGCTGGTGAATATCTGCAAGAAAAAAAAAGAAATCAGGCGCTTGAGGTTGCACAGCAAAATCGGCACAATGATGATTGTGCCGCTGATGAGCAGTCAAAAGTAATCGAAGCTGAACTGATCGAGCGGATCGAAAACGCATTGAACCGCTAAGAAATAACCCTGGACTTCAAGGCTGGAAAATAGATTGTTTTATTGCAAATCGGTATGGTGAACAAACTCAGACTGTCCGTTACGCGGATGGCTTTATCGGGGAAGCTCTTTATACAGTGTATGCCCCGCAGGTTTCTTGATCTGGATATGATCGCGGTAAGTCCGATCCCCCTTTTTTACTGCTTATATCTATGAGCCGGTTGGAAGGTGAGGGAACTCTGAATAGATCTGACGTTTGTTGAAGTGAATGCCTCTCCTGCTTGATCTGCTTCTTTCCCGCCCTGGAGATATTCGGAGTTTGAATGTCTCTGTCTTTGCTCAAAAGTTCTCTTAGGTCAGCCCTGCTGCAGCAACGTGAGTCGCTCAGTCGGACAGAAGTCATTGCGAAGAGTTCAGCCGCACAGGCGCAATTTCTCAGCCTGCCCGAATTTCTGCGTGCGAAGACCTTGGCTTTGTATAGTCCGATCCGAAATGAGGTCGAAACAGGCAGTATTTTGACGGCTGTTTTGGCGAGGGGAAATCAGGTTTGTTACCCCCGTGTCGTTGCGGATGAGCTGCGTTTTTTTCAGGTGGAATCACCCGTTGACTTGCAAGTAGGCCGTTTCGGAATTGGTGAGCCCCCTCACCAGGCAAACGAGGTAGAACCAGCCCAGATTGAGCTGTTACTGGTGCCGGGGATTGCTTTCGATCGCCATGGCCAGCGGTTGGGTTACGGGCGTGGTTATTTTGATCGTCTGTTAAATGGCGGTTGTTTTGCCGGATTGAGTGTCGGATTCGGTTACGATTTTCAGATACAAGATAGGCTGCCGGCAGAAGCGCATGATCAGAGGATCGCGCTGCTGGTTACTGATAAGGAAATTTACTCCCCGTTGTAAATTCAATGACGGGTTAACCATAGATTCTGCTGGGAGGTATTTGCTGTGGAGATGGAGCTTCTGATTGTTGTAATGGTCCTTGTCGCTTTGGCGGCTGGGGTTTTTATTGGGATGATTCTGCGACGTAAGTTGTTAGAATCGAAACTGGCGAATGCTAATGCTGTCGCAGAACAACTTGCGACTGAGGCCAGAAAAGATGCTGATTCGATTGTCAAAGAGGCGACGATTCAGGCCAAAGATTTAGTGTTGCAGGCTAAGACCGCCTGGGAAGCTGAGGCGCGCGAATTACGCAAGGAGATCCAGGCGCGGGAAAATCGGCTGCAACAGAAAGAGGAGAACTTTGACCGTAAAGCCGACGCTCTGGAGTTGCGGGTTGTAGAGCTCGATAAGAAAGAACATCAGTTGCAGTCATTAGAGGGGCAACTGAATAAGCGCGACAGCGAAACCGTCCAACTGGTTGCAGCTCAACGTGAAAAGCTGGAGGAGATCTCCGGCATGAGCGGAGAGCAGGCTAAGCAGCAACTGATCGAAGCGATGCAGGACGAGGCGAAACATGACGCCGCGCGGAGTATCAAGCAGATTGAAGATGAAGCACGCGAAATAGCTGACAAGAAGGCCAAGATGATCATCTCGGTGGCGATTCAACGCTACGCCGGTGACTATGTCGCTGAGAAGACCGTCAGTGTCGTTCCTTTACCGAACGACGAAATGAAAGGGCGCATCATCGGCCGCGAGGGACGAAATATTCGCGCCATTGAAGCCGCGACCGGGATCGACCTGATCATTGATGATACGCCAGAAGCGGTGGTTATCTCCGGGTTTAACCCAGTGCGGCGTGAAGTCGCTCGGATTGCTCTTGAGAGCTTGATCGCCGATGGCCGAATTCACCCGGCACGGATTGAGGAGTTGGTTGAAAAAGCTCAAAATGAAGTTGACGAAACAATCCGTGTGGCCGGTGAACAGGCCACCTTCGATGTCGGCGTCCACGGCATCCACCCTGAGATCATAAAGTTGCTCGGTATGCTCAAATACCGGACTTCGTACGGGCAAAACCAACTGCAGCACTCCATTGAGGTTGCCTTTCTGTGCGGCATGATGGCGGCAGAATTAGGGCTTAACGTTAAGCAAGCCAAACGTGCTGGTCTTTTGCACGATATCGGCAAGGCTGTCAGCCATGAACTCGAAGGCTCCCATGCTGTTAATGGTGGCGAACTGGCACGTAAATATGGCGAGTCAGTTGAAATCGTTCATGCGATTTCGGCACACCATGAAGATGAAAAGCCGACTTCCATCCTGGCAGTTTTGGCTCAAGCGGCGGATGCCCTCTCTGGGGCACGTCCGGGGGCTCGTCGTGAAACCCTAGAGACCTATGTCAAGCGTTTGCGTGAATTGGAGGGGATCGGCACCTCCTTCATTGGTGTTACGAGCTGTTTTGCGATTCAGGCTGGTCGCGAGATTCGTGTCATGGTTTCCAGTGATCAGATCTCCGACGCCAAATCACATGTTTTAGCCAAGGAGATTGCCCGCAAGATTGAAGCTGAGATGACTTATCCAGGTCAGATTCGCGTCAATGTTATTCGTGAAACACGTGCCGTTGAATACGCCAAGTAAGTCGAATCTGGAAAGGCAAAACGCTTGAAACTTCTTTTTGTGGGTGACGTTGTCGGCAAGGCGGGGCGACAGATTTTGGATCAAAAACTCCCGTCTTTGATCGATCGTCATATGGTTGATCTGGTTGTGGTGAATGCTGAGAACGCTGCCGCTGGCTATGGCCTGACCCTGCCCGTGATGGATGAACTCTACCGGTCTGGCGCCCAGGTGCTGACTTCGGGAAATCATATTTGGGACAAGCGAGAGATTCTCGAGGTTCTTAAACGTGATCGAAGGTTATTGCGTCCCCATAACTATCCAGAGGGATTGGCTGGTCGTGGTTATGGTATCTTTGAGACGGCCGCCGGCTTGCCGGTTGCTGTGATCAACCTGGAGGGTCGGGTTTTCATGAAAAACCTTGATTGCCCTTTTCGGACGGCTGACCGGATTCTTGAAGAAATCTCTGGCCAGGCCAAGATGATTTTTGTTGATTTTCACGCTGAGGCGACCAGTGAAAAACAGGCTCTTGGCCACTATCTCGACGGCCGGATCTCTGCCATGGTCGGTACCCATACCCATGTTCAGACCGCCGATGAGAAAATTCTGACCGGGGGTACCGGCTATCTGACCGACGCCGGGATGACCGGTGCGCAGGATGCGGTGATTGGCAATCAGAAAGAGCCGGCTCTGCAGCGTTTTTTGACTCAGCTGCCGGTGCGACTTGAGGTCGCCAAGAAGGATCCGCTCCTTTGCGCTGCGCTGATAACCATTGATGAAGAGACTGGTCGTTGCACGGCCATTGAACGTGTGCAGGAGCGGCCTTGATGAAGGGACAAGAGATGAAGTCGGTTGCGGAACAGATGGAAGTGATCCGTCGCGGCGCTGTTGAGGTGTTAGTCGAGACGGAACTTGAGGCGAAGCTTGCGCTAGCGTTGAAGAAGAATCGACCACTAAGAATCAAGGCTGGGTTCGACCCGACCGCCCCCGATCTACATCTGGGACACACGGTCCTGATTCAGAAGCTCAAGCAGTTTCAGGAGCTAGGTCATCAGGTTATTTTCCTGATCGGTGATTTTACCGGGATGATCGGTGATCCTACAGGGAAGAATGAAACCCGCAAGCCGTTGACGCATGAGCAGGTCTTGGAAAATGCCCAATCTTATAAAGAGCAGGTATTTAAGATTCTTGACCCGGAGAAAACCGAGGTTGCATTTAATAGTACCTGGATGGGGAAGATGTCTTCTGCTGAGATGATCTCACTCGCCTCTAGCTACACGGTAGCGCGGATGCTTGAACGCGACGATTTTCAAAAGCGTTTCAGTGGTCAGCAGCCGATTGCGATCCATGAGTTTCTCTATCCGCTGGTCCAAGGCTACGATTCTGTCGCCCTCCGGTCTGATGTTGAGCTTGGTGGAACCGATCAGAAGTTTAATCTGTTGGTTGGGCGCGAGCTGCAAAAGCAGCATGGTCAGTCCCCGCAGAGTATCTTGACGATGCCGTTACTCGAAGGTCTTGATGGCGTTAACAAAATGAGCAAGTCATTGGACAACTATATCGGGATTACCGAGTCCCCCAAGGAAATCTACGGGAAGGTGATGAGTATCTCTGACGAGTTAATGGTCCGATACTATGAGTTGCTCTCTGACGTCAATATTGAAACCTTGAAAAGGGTTCAGGCTGGCATCGCAGGTGAGAAAACCGGTACCCACCCGATGGCGGCGAAAAAAGCTCTCGCCTTTGAATTGACACAAAGGTTTCACGACCATGCTGCGGCTGAGTACGCGACTCAGGAGTTTGCACGTCAGTTTGGCAATAAAGAGTTGCCGGACGAAATGCCCGAGATTGTCTTCTCCGAAAAGGGGTCAGTGTGGATCTGCCGCCTGCTGTGCGACGCCGGGTTCGTTAAGTCGAATGGGGAGGGCCGTCGTTTGATCAAGCAGGGTGGGATTAAGCTCAACGGTGAAAAGGTTGTAGACGCTGATCTAGAAGTCAGGGTCGATGGCGAGCTGATCCTGCAGGCTGGTAAACGTCACTTTGCCCGGATTCTCCCTGGTTGAAATGACTGCTGAGGTTAGCATCTCTGGGAAAAGTGAGTTTCGCTGAAAAAACTTCTTGACGCTTAGACTTTGATTGTATATAACTGCGCTCCGTTGCCACAACAAGTTCCTTATTTACGTTTGGCAGTCTGCTCTTTGACCCGATGTTAGGGTGACATTTTCACAAAAAGTCTCTTGACTGGATAAAGCGTGGTTGAGCTATAAAGTTCAGCCCTTGTCTTTAGGGAGAAATAACTGAGCCGCTTGGTTCGGTTGGTGGAAAAAGATAAAAAAGATAAAAAAGAGTTTGACATGCCGGAGTCGTTTCGCGTAAACTCCCTGCTTGTCGCTTCCGGGCGGCAGACAAAAGCTGGTCTTTGAAAACTGAATAGCAGATGTTTGAAAGAGCTTGTAAGGGTTCAAAATTATTGAACAAAATAGGACAAAACTTCAGAAATATAAACTGGAGAGTTTGATCCTGGCTCAGAACGAACGCTGGCGGCGTGCCTAACACATGCAAGTCGAACGAGAAAGGGACTTCGGTCCTGAGTAGAGTGGCGCACGGGTGAGTAACACGTGG
>JBDNGT010000069.1:0-7689 GCA_041689145.1 Geopsychrobacter sp.
TATCTCGGACGAAGCAATGATCCGCCTCCCGGGCATCAACTGCTATGGCAAGGGTATACTGAATTTCAATTTATGTGTGTTGGCTTCTCACTGTGGGAAAGTGGTTGAGGTTGTATGAGATGACTTATGGGTAATGGGCAGCACTAGGAGGCTGTCCGACAATCCATGACCGGCTGCAAACCCAGCTGTTTGGCACATATTTCAGCTCCTTTTCGGCCCATAGCTACGGCTATGAGCTCTCAAACGAGCCAAAATCTGTTCTCAAACTTCTGAGTTTTCGCTTCGTTCCTTATTGTCGGACAGCCTCCTAGGTCAATGCTGTTTGTTTTTCTCAGAAAAAATCAAAATCATAAACAAGAAAGTAGGTTTCGCTCCATGTTGTCGGCAAAGAGAATGGCAAAAGCACTAGGGCAGGTTAGTGTAAATGTGTTGGGTTACGAGGTGTCGAAAGATCCGAAATTTATGGATGGGGAGGTTACGCTTGAAAATGCACTCAGCGTTCAGGTTGGCTTCGATTATGCGTGCCTGTGCCTTATCAAAGGAGATGATATAGATTATTTGCTGGAAATGGAAGACATTACGGATGAAGTCGACTTCGCGACTGAAGTTGCAAGTTTCATAAAAAAAGGGAGACCATAATGGTAATTGTACACATTTGTTGCTCCTGGAAACGAGTAGATTTGTTTTTATAAATCACGACCTATGGAACACAGAAACCCCGTCCGGGTCACCAAACGGGGTATGTCAGGCATTCTGATACATTAACTCTCCTGAATAACCAAAATTGGAGCAGCCAACACCAACATCGGTCGTATTCCGGTGAATCGCCGCAGAGCTAAAAGAAAAGACAGAAAGAGCCTGGAAATGAATTCTATAGTTCACGCGCCCCTCGTCCACGTGGAAAAGATCATCCACGACTTCTGGGCATCGGCCCCAAGTAACGGTCTGCATCTCGAAACCGGCGAGAAGGCTTGGGCAAAGCCACATGTCGCGATAGCGCGGGGAGATGACCCCCTGTTTCTCCGCAATAAAGAGATGATCGGCCCCTTCCTCTGGACGCCTGAAGATGCCTACGCTCTTACCTTTCCCGATACCCAGACGCCTGCCTGCGAGCTACGGGTCATAAGCTATGTGTTGCCGCAGACCCCGGAAACCCGTGCCGACCAGCGCATGGAAAAGACCATGCCGTCAGAACGCTGGGCTCGTTCGCGGTTCCATGGCGAAGAGTTCAACTGCGACCTGCGCCTGCACCTGGCAGAGGCCCTCACCAAGGCAGGGTATCCCTCGGTGGCGCCCGAGCGATTGCCCGATTTCGGTTACCAGCAGTCGGAGCGCTTCGGTCTAGCCTCTAACTGGTCGGAGCGACATGCCGCCTTCGTCGCCGGGCACGGTACCTTCAGCCTCTCCGATGCAATGATCACTCGCTGGGGGAAGGCGGTGCGCTTTGGCTCAGTGGTGTCTCTCATCGATCTGCCGATTACAGAGCGAGTCTATGGCGATGATCACCAGGCCTGGTGCCTCTGGTATGCCAAGGGGACCTGCGGAGCCTGCGCCAAGCGCTGCCCGGCCGATGCCATCACCACCAGCGAAGGACACGACAAGCAGGCCTGTTTCACCTATATCCAGGGGACAACCGCGCCTTATGCCACCAAGACCTACGGCACCGGTGCCACGTCTTGCGGCCTGTGCCAGGTTAAGATCCCTTGCGAGGCTCAGGTGCCACCTGTATTGCTCTGAAAACGTTAAGCCAGGCTCGGCATTTATTCGCCTAAATCACGGTAAACCAGACATCGAAACGGTCACCTCAGCATTGGTGTGGCCGTTCTTGCATTGCAGCGTCCCTGAGACAGATTTTAGATGTTTCAGATTGCGAGGTTTCTGATACCTTTAAATCAATCTGAGTATCCCAGCGCAAGGTGAGAGGATAAATATGAATAAGCTCCCTACTGTTATTTATTCGACAGAGATCAAACCAGAATGGCTGGATTACAACAAACATATGAATGTTGCATATTATGTCTTGGTCTTCGATCTTGCTTTTGAGAAATTGCTACTTTCCCTTGGTCTGGGTGAAGAGGGGGCAAGGACAACTGGAATATCCACAATGGCATTGGAGAGCCATATCACCTACGATCAAGAGGTCTCTCTTGGACAGGATGTGGAGATCCGGATGCAACTGGTAGATCATGATCACAAGCGCATGCATCTTTATCTTGAAATGTATGTGAAGGGAAGTAGTGGCTACCTTGCTTCCACGCTTGAACAGATAAGCATGTGCGTAGACCTTAATGAACGAAAGTCCGCCGCCTTTCCAGAGGAAGTAATGGCGAAGATTAAAACACTATCGCAACTACAATCACATTTAGGGCGTCCCGACAACATTGGTCGAAAAATTGGTATTCGCAAGTAGCCGAAGAAAGCATTCTGACGAATCACCGTTTTCAACACAAAAAAACGGCCCCATCTGAAAGCTGGACAGGGCTGTTCTCATTTGTTATTTCATAATACAATCCCGGTTCACCTAAGGATTTATCAAACGTGCAGGGGGTAAGGTTAAGACGATAGCAGAAATATCCGATTCTAGCCCCGTGGGTGAAGGGAAGACCAACAACTCTGCGCTCCTGAGCTGACTCTTTTAGTATGGCTATACCTTGATAAATGAACTTGGGTTGCAGAGATCTTTTGCGTTTTTTGTGACCGCGTTACAATTCAGGCAGGTATGGCCGGGATCCTTCATAAGTTCTGCGACTCCCTGCTGAAGTCCTTGTTTCCTTAATTGGCAGAGATGCTGGCGATGTCCTGCCGGATCCTTGCACTCGTTTTCTACCGATGCTGACATAGTACCTCCGAATAGCTGGGGATAATCTAGGTTCCACTTTGGGCTATTTTTTAATACTCCGGAGCATCCGGCCTGAGTCCGTGAAAGCGACCGAGTTGAATGAAGTGTAAATGATAGGCTCGCTTATGGCGTGAGGCTGTTTAAGGCAAAACTTAAAACAGCAGCCGGTGCCGGACCTTCTTCGGCGCATGGGCGCCGACCGAGGCGATAACGAAGGCCAAAAGAACCGTTGCCGACAGCGGGAGATACCCATGGTAGGCCGCCCCGATGAGCATAATTTTCACCAGGGTGATCCAGCCAGCCAGTTCCCTGAAAATCTGCCGATGGCGTAGCCATTCGGTGGCAAGCAGCAAGCAGCCGCTGACAAGGGCAATCCACACATAGAGTCGCGGCGGCCCGGGGAGAACATCCAGCAGGTAGGCCGCAAGAAAGACCGCGGCACCGACCTGGTGCGCCGAGCGGATCAGAATCGAAAAGTTGAGAGCCCAATAAGGGCGGTCGCCGATCCGGCCCATTTTCACGCTGTGGTCATGACCGGATTCGGTCCCCTCCCGCTTGGCCCGCATCAGAGTTGCGCCGCGAGTCTGGTGCGCAGGCGGGAACTGTTGAGTGCTGTCTCCAGGGTAATTGTGTCCAGCACCGCCTTGGTCAGGTCGTCAATTTCACGCGTAATGCTCTGCAGCTCTTCAATAATCGCCTCCCCTTCCAACCCCTTGGGATTCGGGGCGTCAAGCTCAGATTCAAGGGTTTCAAACAGCGCAATGACATCGAGCAGCGTCGTACGATTGATCACCCCGCTAAAGCGATAACCGCCGCCGGCGCCGCGCACGGCCTGGACAAGGTCTGAACGCACCAGGGTGCGTAACACCTTGGCGAGGTGATGGGTGGAGATGTTGTAGCGGTCGGCGATGTCGGTGGCGGAGAGTTGACGCTCAGGATCGCTGGCCAGCTCAAGTACGGCATATAGAGCGAACAGACTGGCCTTATGAATTTTCATAGCGATACCTCAGATATCATCAAGTTGTTTTTCGAGTTCGATATAGCGGCCGGTGCGTAACCCCTGGCTGCGAAAAAATGACAGCGTCAGTTTGTTCTCCCGGTCGACCATGGTGCGCAAAGTGGTTACGCCGGTTTTTTTCAGGAGCTGACCCATCTTTTCCATCATCAATTGGCCGACACCGAGCTCTCTTTTATGCGGCGCAACACCCAGCGCAAAGACCCAGCCGCAGGGGGGAGACCCGAATTCCCAGGCGCGCACCTCGCCGACGATAAAACCGCCAATCTGACCGCTGATCTCGGCGACGAGAAAAAAACCGCCATCCTTACCGGCCGTCACGTAACGGTCAAAGATTTCACGCCAAAAGGCTGGCTTCTCTTCAGTCACGCCGACCAGATCCAAATCGATCACGGCGTCAAGGTCAGCAAGCATGGCATTTCGGATAGTGACTTGTTCGGTCATAGTAGTTTCCTAGGCGACTAAGGTCGACGATTTCACAATATCGGTATTCTGGTACCATGATTTCTACTTAAGAGACAAGCCCTATCCCGTCTCCACCATTTTACTATTCTTCCGCATTTTCTCCCTAGGCCATCAATCACAACCGGACTCCAAGCGCCCGGCATGACAATAGACCTCACAACGGCCACCGCGCAGATATCCCACCATGGTCATCCCCGCCTGCGCGCAAAGCTGCACCGCCATGTCGGTCGGTGAGGTCCGCGATGCCAGCAGGGCGATCCCGAGCTGACTCGACTTGCCGGCCATCTCCGAGGAGATCCGTCCTGAAGTCACCAGCAGGCGGCCGCGGAGATCTATCCCTTTATCTAAGGCTTCGCCGGCAATCCGGTCCAGGGTGTTATGCCGGCCCAGATCCTCGGCGTAGAGCAGGATCTGCTCACCATCGCTGACCCCCGCCGAATGGATACCACCATGCGTGCTGTAGGCTTCGGCCAGCTGGGTTAGCTGAGCCATGGCCTGTTGTAGTTGACTAAAGGTATAGCGAACTGTAGTCGCAGCGATGGGCGTGGCCTGCGGTAGGTTGAAGGAGATCCCGCCGCCACAGCCGCTGGTCAGCACCTGGCGCAGCTGCGTGGGCAGTTCTCCCTTGATCCGCACCTGGGCCTCCCCTTCTTTCTGACAGATCCCCATCAGCAGCAGGTCCGACTTCTTTTGGATCAGACCCTGCAGACGAAGGAACCCGGTCACCAGGTAGTTCAACTGATGAGGTGAGGCGATCAGCGTCGTCAGCTCACGATCATTGACCACCAGTTTCAACGGGTATTCGGCCACCAGCTGCCGCTGCCCAGCCTGCCAGCGGCCGTGATCGATCGTGATGATTTCGGTCATCATTCCTCCGCATTTCTCTCTGGCAACAACAAAGCGAGACGACAGTCGCAAAGCGTAAATAACAATGTTATTTATTCCTTGACAGTTAAATAAGTATTGAGGTACCTTTTTACATGAATCGCCCATCGGTTTCAAGTTTATTATAGAAGATGTCGCGCAAGAACGCACTTCACGATCAACCGGGACAGACCATTTGAGTCAGCGCGGTTTCGGCTCAGCCAGGGTTCAAGCCGCGGTGATTTGCACAGCTTGAAGGCAATCGATTAAAGTCCGCTGAATTGCTAAAAGGGGTAAAAAGATGAGGTATGCAGAGACCGGGATTAATCTGGAAATTGATCTCACCCGGGGGAACATTGAGAAGGTTGCGACCGATCCGAGGGATACCGAACTTTATCTCGGGGGCTTGGGGACCAACACCAAGATTCTCTGGGATCGGGTTCCGCCCGAGACCGCGCCTTTTTCGCCGGATAATCTGCTGATCTTCGGCACCGGCCTGCTGTGCGGGACCCCGGCCACCGGCTGTAACCGGACCATTGTCTCGACTATTTCTCCGCAGACCGAGTTGATGGCTTTTTCGATGATGGGCGGTTTCTGGGCTCCGGAATTGAAATACGCCGGCTATGACAAGGTCATCTTGCGCGGCAAGTCGCCCGATTTGGTCTATCTATGGATCCATGATGACAAGGTTGAAATCCGCGATGCCGCTCACCTAAAAGGTAAAGGTGCGGTTGAGACCGCGGAGCTGCTCAAACAGGAATTGAAAGAGCCGAAAGCCCAGGTCGCCGCGATCGGCATGGCTGGTGAAAACCGGGTTTTCTATGCCTCTATCGAACAGGGCCGCTCCAGCGCTAGTCGTGGCGGCATCGGCGCGGTTATGGGGGATAAAGGAGTCAAGGCGATCGTGGTGCGCGGCACCAAGGATATCAATGTCGCAAAGCCGGCTGAATACTTCGAATTGTGCAGCGAGGTGCTGACCTATATCAAACACCGGGAAGGCAATCCGATCCCGGGGGTCATGCCGATTCTGGCCGGGCTGGGTTCGCCGCAGGAGATGAAGGTCCACGATGAAAAGTGGCATACCGAGAATTTCATGTGGGGCAATTCGCGCGAACGGCGCAAAGACTTCTGGAATGAGGAGATCGCAAAAGAGTGGACTGAGACTCTTGAAAATGCCCGCACGCGTCTGGTCAGCTGTTTTAACTGTCCGATGGAATGCGGGGCGACCATCTCCATGCCGGGTCTGCCGACTTACATGATGAAATGTTTCACCAAGCTCACCTATACCATGGGAGCTTTTTCGAACCTCGATTTTGGTTTAAGGATCGCCCAGAAAGCGACCGAGTACGGCGTCGACGGATTCTCCTGTCCGCAGGTCATGGCTTTTGCCCTTGAATTGCTCGAAAACGGCATCCTGAAGGATGAAGATTTTCCCGGAATGCCGGAGGACAACGAGGGGAGGTTTTTTTACCTGCTCGATATGATTGTCCGCCGCGAAGGAGTCGGCGATGTCCTGGCCAATGGCACCTACTGGGCGGCCAAAGAGATCGGCAAGGGCGCAGATGCCTATGCGCATAACAATATCAAGAAGACCGAGCAGCTGCCGCTGAAGCTCTCGATGCTGAATCCGGTCTATTTCCTGATGTATGCGACCGGCGAGAAGATGAACATCACCCAGATTGAAGGGCAGTTTCCACAGGCGCCCTTCGCGACCAAAGAGGAGCGCGAGGCCTTTGTCTCCGACTGGATCCAGGTGCCGGATGAAAAGTTTAAGCAGATTCTGCTCGATTGGGAATTCCGCGGCGAGAACTCGAATCCTTATTACCCTACGGTTGACATGTCCTGCGCGATCGTCGACTGGCAGGAGACCATGCATTATATTGATGACGCCCTCGGCCAGTGTGCGGGCCTGTCATCCTTCCCCTTGAAACCGCCCTACCATATTCACAATTACCCGAAGTTCATCTCGGCCGGTGCCGGCATCGCAATGGACAAGGACAAGCTCACCCAGGCGGCCAAGCGCTATCGGACCCTGGTCCGGGCGGTCAATATCAGCCGCGGGATGCGCCGTAAAGATGAGAAGCCGCCGGCAAATCACTGGAAGAAAAGATTTCCCGAATTAGAAGAGCAACTCCTGGATGCCTATTACACATTCAAGGGCTGGAACCATGAGGGGATCCCGACCCAAGAATCCCTGCATGAATTGGGTCTGGATTACGTGAGCGATGACTTCCTGAAGCGGGGCATCCTGAACCTTGGTGATGGTGATGGCGATGGTGATAGTGATGGTGATGATGCTTCTTCCGTCGCTGCTGCGGCGGAAACCACAAAAGGAGGCGTAAGTCGTGACAGCTGACAAGCAAACCAAAACCATAAAAACCATCAAGATCGATATCGATAAATGCAACGGTTGCCGGGCCTGCGAGGTGATCTGCTCCACCTTTCACGCCATGCCGAAATACAGCAGCAATAACCCGGCGCGCTCGCGTATCCGGGTGACGCGTGA
>JBDNGT010000070.1:0-6360 GCA_041689145.1 Geopsychrobacter sp.
GATCTGCAGCCGTTATCAAACGGAATGGGAATATAACGATGGCTTGGTGGAGATATTTATCACGAAAACCAAAACTTTTAGCTTAATGGCGCTGTCGGGCAAGATAAAACAAACGGCAACCATAAACAATGGGACAGGTGCCTCAGGTTCAGATGGAAATCAAGTTGATGCGCAAACCGCTCAGACAACTGAATATACGGATGAATTTACTGCCTGGGATGAAATTACCAAAAATGTTCAATCGATGCTAACACCAGACGTGGGTCGAGCGGTCGCAAACAGGATCTCCGGCACGATCACGGTAACGGACAATCTGACGGTTTTAAATAACGTCGATGCGTATGTCACGCAGATTAACGACAAGCTAGGCCGTCAAGTTGCGGTGCAGGTCAAGGTTTATTCTGTTCGGTCAAAATCGAGCAAAGATATTGAACTTTCCCTGAATCTTCTTTTTGAGGAAATAGGGAAAATGAAGGGGCAAATTTCAGGGGCAACTCCTTTTGACATACCCTCTGGCACGGGAGGACTCCTTGCTACAATTCTTAACGATCCTCACGATAGGGGTTACTCACAATTCGAGGGCTCAAATGTTATCTACAATGCTTTAAAAGAGATTGGCGATGTTGCCCTTGTGACCCGTGCCAGCGGCGTAACGTTAAATAATCAGCCGATGCCGGTGCAAAATGTTTCGAGAAAAGGCTACCTCAAGTCCACGTCAACAACTATTTCTGACACCACGACAACGGTCGAGATGAATCCCGGAACAGTAACGACTGGTTTCAGCATGACCGTTACCCCGAATATTCTGGATAACAATAAAGTCGCACTGCATTACGCGGTCACCCTCTCTAGTCTTGATAATCTCCAAACGGTCTCTGCCGCTGGTACCTCTATCCAGATTCCCGAAGAGTCTATCCGGTCCTTTATGCAGCGCGTAATTTTGCCGATGGGTAGCACTCTGGTTCTTGCTGGCTTTGAAGATACACGAGCCTCAAACAACAACGGGTATGGCATCACGGGAATGAACCATCAAGATCTTTTACAGAAAGACAGCATCGTTATCATGATCACGGTCAACGATATCGAGGGGGCTTGATAGTCATGGACTCTCTCGGCTCCGCAACAACAAAATTTAAACTTGGGAAGACGACTTGGGTCGCGGGTCTCTGGTGGATGGCTTTTGAGAAAACTCAAAAAGCTAGATCAGAAGCCAGGCACCAGATTAATGCTCTGATCTCCTCAAGCGACGGTGAGCAAGGATTAAATTACGAGAAACTGAACTGCTTCGCTCTCCACAAAAGAGCAGAAGGAGTCACGCAGGCAGGGTATGGATTGCTGCCAGACGATCTCTCTTCACAGTTTTCTCTCGCTGCCGCCCTTATCCAAGTCAAGAGCGGGTCGTGGTTGGGCAAATTCCATCTGCCGGACGGCTTCTTTTGGGCTTTTGCTGCGCAGGACGGCATTATTTATCCTGATGGAGATTTTATCTCCAATAACGAAGAGTCAATAAACGCACATCTGAATATTTTGCGCGAGTCGGTTGATTTCACAGAAGAGATTATCTGTGAAGACATCGATGAATCTTCGCAAAAGATTCAGGAACTGATTGAAGGGCTGAAAAAAACAAAATATTCAAAAATGTATTCTGTCCGCCCCAGAATCCCCGTCAAAAGAATACTGCTCGGTACTGTGATTCTGATCGCGGTTAGTGTCCTTTGGTCTGGGTCAGTTTCCTATTATCAGTCATACAAAGAGGCTGCTCGGATAGCTAAAATGACCGAATCTCAAAAAGAAATACAAGAATCTCAGGCGCGAGAACAGGCTGCTCGGATAAATGAAATCACTAGCGCATGGAAAGAGTACACATCCGCTAAGCACCTGATTGCGTATTGCGGCGCTGAATTTTCTAGCATTCTCCCCGTTGAAAAAGGTTGGGATTTGGTCGAGTGGATTTGTACCCCAGACCAACAATCTGAAGCATGGGTAATTGATTATGGCTCTTTTTCCGCCCTACCGACCGGAGCTTTTCTTGATCTAAAAAATAGAGATTACGCCGTGCGAGCAAAAAAAAACGCAACAATACCCAATGTCCAAACGGAAATTCTTTGGACCGAACAGGATGCCGTGACATGGATGACGGAGTACGCCAGAAAGTTTAAAGGAACTCTGCAGGTCTCAGAAGCAAAGGCCCCCAAAATAGCTTTTATGTCAACCGACCCAGGGTACAAAAAAATCGAGTGGTCAATAGCTGAACCCGCTATTCCAATCACAGATCCATACTGGCAAGTTGTCGCAAATATTCCTGGCCTGATCATCCAAGAAATCAGGTGGACAAAAGGTTCCTGGGGAATCAAAGGAGAAGCTTATGTACAAAGCAAATAAAGTTTGCATCGTCCTATTATTTATCGTTTTAGTGCCCATGTTTGCGGCTCAGGCTGCGACAGAGGGGAAAATTGGCCCAGTCCAATACCTTGATGGGATCAAGATGCAAAAGCTAATGGTTGAGCAAGGGAATGAACTTCTCAAAATGCGAATTGAAACTCTCACGCTAGAACAGTCACTGAAAGAGCTGAAAGAAAACCCCGCAGCAGCTCTTAAAAACTCAAAGACCGATTTGGCCACCAATGGTGATCCCGCAATTCTAAACGGAATAGAAGGTAATCACCAGAATGGTCTGCAGCCGCAGCCGGCGCAGTATTCATCACAGCCGGACTATGTGCCAGCACCACTACCAACGGCCCCACAGCCGGTCAAATTGAAGAGCAGCAAGAAAAGTAAAAAAGAAACTCAGCCAGAAAAAGAATTACCAAAAATTCACCGGCTGTCTGGTTTTGGCGGAGTGTATCGAGCGGAACTTATGTACCCGGATGGCTCTATTCTTCCGATTCGCACGGGGGATTGGATTTTAGATCACCATTATCAAATCAACACGATTGATGACAGGGGTGTTGAGGTTATTAATAAAAAAGGCAAAACGCGCCTAGCTCTATCAGCGAGTCATGCCGTCACTACTGAGTCGGCAGGCTCAAGCAACGCCATGAGTGTGGAATCGATCCATCAATCGGTATCACCACCACCAGACACTATTATTCCACCTGTTTATATGCCTGGGGATCAAGCGATGGTGTTGCCTTTTCCTGACTAGAGATAGTAAGCAAAAAAACGAAGAACCAAAATGAAAATAAAGTCCGTAAACAGAAAACTTTGGAGCGATAGAAAGGTGACGCAGATGGATAATCCCGTAAAAACAATGGTGAAGCTGCCGCTGGCACCGATACCTCTACGTGACATGGTTTTTCTTAACCAAGAACGTGTGTTGATTGTCAATCAGACAGTTTCTTCAATTTCAAACTTGCTGCCATTACTGCAGAGTTATCGTTCTCTTTTGCAGCGGACGCTGGGTCTAGCAATCAAGGAAAGTGATCTCTCTCCCCAACAATTCAACATCGAAAAGAACCATAACCGTGCCTTTCTCCAAGCACAGGCGAAGTTGCATGAGCAAACGAGCAACACGACCGGAAGCGTCCGGTCAAAATTCCAAGGAACCGATTCTCAGGTTATTGACAAGGCGAGAGAAATCTTTCGGGATGCCGCTCTGTTAAAAGCTAGCGATATTCATATTCGAGTTTACAGAAATAGTCACACCACCATCCTTTTCCGTCTCGATGGGTCGATGGAACCGATCAAGGATATGACCTGGGGCGAGGGGCAATCTCTCTGCGCGACAATTTATCAATCGCTTGCAGATGTAGCCGACCCGACATACCAGCCCGAAAACTATCAAGATGCCAGGATTGCAAAAGCAGAAATACTTCCGCAGGGCGTAAATAGTATCCGGGTAGCCTCAGGGCCGCACTCAAATGGCACCTTCATGGCGCTGCGGGTCCTTTACGAGGGCAATAAGGCCGACCAACTTGGGACTATGGGTACCAGCCTTAAGGGGCTTGGCTATCTTGATGTCCACACAAAGCTACTCGATTTCGCTCGCCGCCGTCCATCGGGCATAAACATTATTGCTGGGCCAACAGGATCGGGGAAATCAACAACCTTGAAGAATATTTTGGAGGCTATTGTAAGGGAGAGACCTGACCTGAATATCCTGACAGTTGAAGACCCTCCAGAGTATCCAATCGCCGGGGTCACCCAAATTCCAGTAACCAACGCGGACTCTTCTGTAAAACGTTCTGATGCGTTCACTGCAGCGATCCGTTTTGCGATGCGTGCCGATCCGGACATCATCATGATTGGCGAAGTGCGAGACGCAGAATCTGCGGATCTCGCTATTCGTGCAGCGATGACAGGACACCAGGTTTGGACAACCCTGCACGCGAACAACAGCTTCAATATCATTAATCGTCTTAACGATATGATGTCGAGTCCCGACCGTCCCGACCCTATAAATTTACTTGCAGATGACTCGATTATCACGTCTCTGACGTTTCAGCGACTGGCTAAAAAACTCTGCCCTCACTGTAGGGAGAAGCTAGAGACCTCATCTGTTGAACTCGAGAAGAACCTTGTAACGCGCCTGCGTTCAGTTATGCGCCGGGACGCGGACTTGACTCAAATTTATTTAACTGGCGAGGGTTGCGATAAATGCCGTAAGGGGGTTTTCGGTCGGACTGTGATTGCAGAAGTCGTGATCCCTGATGCTGACCTCATGGAGGTCCTTAAGAAGTCAGGAGTGTCCGCGGCCCGGAAGCTATGGTCTGAGGAAGAAAAAAGTCTCTCCATCTATAGCCACGCTGTTATCAAAATAATCAATGGGGAAATCGACCCTAGAGTTGCTGAAGAAACCATAGGGCCAATCACGTCAAAAATTACTCCCGCCCGAAGACAAAGACAAGGGGATGCTGCCGAATGAAAGCCACAATCAAACCTGACATGAAAGCCGTCGAGGACTACTTCAATGAGGTTTTCTCTCCTCGCGGAGTTTTTTTCCAGAAAATACTGGCGTTCATGTTTGCAAGCAAAGACCGCTTGAGGTTTTACAGGAAGGCCGCGGTCCTGATGTCTAACGGAACCCGCCTGAAAGAAGTTCTAACTGAACTGCGAAATCGTGCCCAGAAAAAATCAAAATCGGACACCGTAGCGATGATCATGGACGATCTTCTTCGAGATCTCAATAAGGGGGTCGGGCTTGGTTTGTCGTTGCGTAAATATGTCCCGCTGGGCGAGGCCTTGATTATTGAAACCGGAGACAGAGGTGGGAATTTAGAAAATGCTTTTGCCCTTGCATGTAACAGCATTGAAGGCACCGTCAAAATGCGTAAGGCGATTCTAAAAGCCGTGACGTATCCGATAATCCTTTTATCCTTAATCCCGGTCGTGTTGACCCTTTTCTCTAAAAAGATGATTCCGTCCTTCGCCGCCATTCTAAGTCCCGAACATTGGCAGGGCTCAGCACGGACTTTGTATGTTCTTTCTGAGTTCGTAATGTCTTTTTACTTCACGGCGACTATTATTTTTGTCGTCTCTGGGATCGTGATAATCGTCGTCTCACTGCCCCGATGGAGCGGAGGCTTACGCTCTCGATTCGACCTTTTCCCCCCGTGGTCAATCTATCGACTCATGATGGGTAGTAGTTGGCTAGTCTCTTTGTCCTCGCTGATGAAAGCCAATCTGCCAATGGCTGAAGCACTAGGCCAAATCAGAAAAGGAGCAAGATCGGTCGGAAATGTCTGGCTAGAGGACCGGTCAGCCAAGGCGATTTACTATTTGAATCACGGTCAAAACTTGGGGCAGGCTCTCGAATCAACAAAAATGGGCTTCCCGGATAAAGAGGTCATAGAAGACCTTATCGTTTACTCCAATCTTCCGGGTTTCGACGATGTTCTTTTCCGAATGAGCCGGGAGTGGATCGATGACAGTGTTGAAAAAATCGAAGGTCAATCAAAGATACTTTTTAATATGTGTCTCATGGCCGTTGGGATGGTCTTTGTCATGATCGCGACCGGCCTTTATGAAATAAATACCCAAATTGTTGATGCTTTACAAGGAGCATCTTCGGTCATCCGCTAAGACATTACGTCAACCACAAAACAAAGGAGAACGACAATGGAAGCAACGCAGATCACCAAAACACCGAGGGGAGTATTTAAAAATCAGCGCGGAATCTCGCTGATCGAGGTCTTACTGTCAATGGTTATCATCGCCACAATCATCGGTGGTGCTATCTCTCTTTTCGGAAAAGCGAACGACTCAGCTCAACTCCAAACCGAAACGAAAAACCTGACCGCCATTCGGGGTGGGGTCAAGCAGCTCTACAGCACCTCTCCAAGCTATGCTGGTCTCACAACGGCTATCGCTACCAACAGTGGCATTTTCCCAGAGACCATGAAACGTACCGCTGGTATTAAA
>JBDNGT010000071.1:0-2240 GCA_041689145.1 Geopsychrobacter sp.
CTCATAAAACCACTGGATTCCCGCCTGCGCGGGAATGACGAAAATGAGGTGCACCTAAAAAGGCTTGGACCAAAGTCCATTGTTCTAACCAGCGTGATGAAACGCTGAACAATGATGGCGTCGCAAAAACTCACCAACTGCTGCGTTGCTGCAATTTCTCTCGCTGCTTCGACGTACGTAAGTACGCCTCATTGCTCGGAAATTTCGCGCCTTGCATTTGGTGCTTTTTGCTTAGCCATTGGTTATTTTGCTTTCTTGCGAAAGCATCAACAATGGCGGGTCTGCTTTCGTTGGACCGACGAAGGCCCAGAAGATGTTGAGATCTTCGATTATCATTAGGAAGGTTTGAAGATGATAGAAAATGGTATGCGGCCGATCATCCGGGTGAAATGACCCGTTTTGACAGGATGGTGAACGGAGTCAATGCTAGACCCACGTGTGAAACCAATTGGAACAGCGTCTGGTAAACCAACTGTGCAAGCGGCACAAGGTCAGAAAAAGCAATAAAGCAACAACTTCCCCCTATTTGGGTGTTTTTTTTTGAGGGTGCACGTCTGCATATGTTAGCTTAGTTTCTATCCGAAAATTTAGGATGGGACGAGCGCCGTTTTTATGTGGGAAACGAGTAATTTTTCGCAAGGTCCAGAAAATACGCTGTAACGCAGTCGAGTGGATTTTTTGCGACGCCATTAATTCAAGGTCGAGGTGGTATTAATGACTGACGATATTCGTTGGAAACAGCGATTCGATAATTATCTGCGGGCTTTTGGTACATTGAGTCGAGCGGTGGATTTGGCTGAGCAGCGTGATTTATCCGAATTAGAACAGCAGGGTTTGATTCAAGGTTTTGAGTTTACCCATGAACTGGCCTGGAACTTATTAAAGGATTATTTAGCAGACGCCGGTATCTCAGGGATTGTCGGTTCAAAAGGGGCGACTCGCGAGGCATTTAAAAACGGCTTGATTTATGATGGTGAGTCATGGATGGAAATGATCAGGTCCCGCAATCTCAGTTCTCATACCTATAATCAAGAGACGGCTGAAGCCTTGGTTTCGAATATTCTGTTGCTCTTTTATCCCGCATTTGAACAGTTGTCAGCCACGTTTTCTGACCTTGCAGAACAAGCACGAGAATTTTAATGCCGTATGGGCTTAGTAACGAAATAATCGCGAAGATCTGCAGTGTTCTGTTTCGATATCCCTCTGTAGAAAAGGCGGTGCTTTATGGGTCGCGGGCCAAAGGAACGTTCAAACCCGGTTCAGATATCGATTTAAGTTTCCATGGTGCCACAATTTCCTTAAAAGACCTGAGTGATATCGATTCTGAATTGGACGATCTTCTGCTTCCCTATACCTTTGACCTTTTAGTTTTTGATACGCTCACACACGTTAAGCTGCGTGATCATATAGAGAGGGTCGGTAAGATTTTCTATGTGCGGAGTGTAGTGATCGGCAATGACCGCTAATATCCTTAACGTTCTTTTCTGAAACTCAATGTACTTGCAAGAAAAAAGCGAGTTCCAGCCGGCCCTTGTCAACGATAATTGTTTATTCAAGCCACCCGCGTGACCTAATCTCATTAATCATGCCTTCCGCGACCGCAATCATCTGGGGGACAAATGCGTGGCCGGTCTGCAGCGCACTGGCCAGGATCAGTGGATCTTCGATATATTCATGTATCATCTGATTCCTGAGATTGCGCATGCTGATCCAGTTATCGGCGGAGACTACTAACCCGAGAACTTCCGCTCGATCCAGGTTGTCGATCAATGCCGCCTTTTTTTCTCCCAGGGCACCGAGTAGCAATGGGAGTAGTTTGTCGCCTAGGGTGTCTTGCAAGCGGCCAAATCTGCCGACGAAGGCCTCGACACGTTCCGATAAATCGGGATTTTCATCGAGGCTGGCGATGACCTCCGGCGTTAATTTATCGGTAAAAAGGCGCCGATCCGTTGACGCCAGATGGGTTGCCTCTTTTTGGATAACTCGGGCCAGAAACTGTAAACGCAAGAGCATTTCCTGATTGATAGTCATAATAGTACTCCGTCGCGCAACGCGATATCATGAATGGGGAGATGCTTCAAATTTGGGGCACTGATCAGGACATCGACTTTGCGTCCATGCATCAAGCGCGATACCTTGGCTGATAATTGAGCCGCCAGTAGTGCCGGATTCTCTGTTGGTTGGTTCAGTTCCAACAAAAGATCAATATCGCCACCACGTGCCATATCATTCAGGCGCGA
>JBDNGT010000072.1:0-6207 GCA_041689145.1 Geopsychrobacter sp.
AAAACGCTACCGTTACGAACACATGACAACGCCCTATGAAAAGCTCAAATCGCTCCCCGATGCTGAACGCTTTCTTAAGCCAGGACTGACTTTCAAATCTCTGGATGACATTGCCTATGCGATCAGCGATAATGAAGCAGCTAAGCAACTGCAAGAGGCTAGACACCAACTCTTTGAATTTATCGATGAACGTTTACTTGCCGGTTGATTCAGACCCACCCTTCAGACTCATCTTCGGATTGGAATAGACTGAACCACTTGCAACAGGATTTATAGTAAGCCTTCATGCAGAAGATCAATCTTTTTGTAAATCGTGATAAATAAGATTTTCTAACCTCACTGAAGCTCCACTATAAAAATATCAGCTTGACGAGAAAGTTTACGCTTTTATTCAATTGCAAGTTTTGCATCTTCAACAATAACATCATACGGGTAGCCGTAACCAAAGTCCTTGTCAATGGCCAGAATGCCGCTGATGACAACAGTATCGCCAGCCTTAGCTGAGGCGCTCGTAGTGACTTTCAGGTCATTGGTGCCTGTAGCGCCAGTACCATCTTGAAGGTTGATCCAGTTTTTACCCATGATCTTGGGGGTGAATTTAACCACCTTGCCACGAACTTTAACCGGCTTGCCAGCCAGCTCAGTTTTCTTGGCAAAGATGTCTGCTACGGTCTGGCCGCCTTCTGCCACGGTAATGCCGGAGAGATCGACGACCGTTGCTTCAACGACCGTTTTAATATTCTCTGCGCCACCAACCAGAACATTTGGTACAAAATAAACCACATCAAAGGTGCGATCGAGGATTCTGCTGTGATAGTCGGGCATTGGCATGCCTTCGGGAACGACGACATCATCGCCAACCTTGACAGCAAACTGGGGCGCGGCAACCCAATTTACCTCATCTCCAAAGTCTATCTTAATATATGTATAGCCTGCAGCATAAAGAGTTTCTTGGACCGTACCAGTTTTACCTCCTAAAAGTTCATTTCCTTTAGAGGTCGGTTTATTGTTAGCGACTTTCTTCTTTTCTTTCTCAATTTTTAACTTTTGATTTTCTATGTAACCATCTGTGTTACTTTTATATTTTTCTTTTTCCTTCATAAAAAGCTGCATTATTGATTTGTTTTTTCCATTACCAATTTTATAAAAACATCCCTTATCTAATCCATCCACAATACAATACTTACTTCCATCTACTATTCCTATAGTTTCAAAAATGTTTTCTTTATTATCTACTTTTATTACACTTTCTAAAATATATTTGTCATGATAAATTATATCTGTTGGGAAAAGCGCAAATTCATCATCGTCACCAGTGAAATAAAACGAATTTTCACCATCGTACCCTATCGCCATAAATAAACCTTTATCAGTGTCCTTATAGTTTTCAAAAGTATAATCATCAATCCAGTAGCCAGCTAAGTAGTTTTTTAATCCATTTGATTCAATTAGATCAGGGTATAGGTCAAGATATCCAAATTTTAAACCATTAGCTACATCCTCTTTATAAATAAGTTCACCTGAATTATTATACAAAAGTCTTTCAATAACCTTTTCTTCAGAACCTGATCCTTCGTATACTACTATTAACATCTTGGAGCCATCAGGATACCTCTGCGATATCACCTCTCTCCTTTCTTTAGAGCAACCAAAAGCAACAATGAGAAATAGCAGGCAAGTGACTAATTTAACACCGTACATGTTATGAACCTCCCCTTTTAGATTGTAGATAGAGGATTATAAAGTTACTGTTAACTCTGCAATCCAGTAATGCCGAAAGCCTCCTGACAGTGGTGACTTGTTGGAAATATTGACCGCCCTTCATGATTTTAGATTTTTTCTAAATAATTTATTTCTGAACCTTTGATAAAATCGCAAATGATTTTTTCGATATCTTCAAGATGCTGCTGAACCGGACGTGCTCCTGCTTCTGGCTTCAGCGGCAAAGCACCTACACCTCCATAGCGACCTGTTGCGCTATGTGACGGATAGACGATACCCTTTTCGCCAGGATAGAGGATATAGGCACCGGTGACGTTCCGAATTGCCTCTCGATAGGTATGCATTTTATCAATATCCTCATCCTTCCACGAAGTGATCCTCCCGTATTCCGATTCATTGCCGTAAAACCCACCGCCCTTGTCCTTGACCTTGAACTTCGCATCAAATATTAAGATCTGATTGCATTTAGCGACAACGATATCAGGCCGTAGTGTGTGGGAGTAGCTTTCGCGAGCAGTAGCATTCGCATCTGGGATTTCTGAGGGCAGAAAACCTGTAGAGCCTGAACAGGTTTTATTGAACCAAAGCGATACACCCCCTTCATATTGGATGCAGATGCCTTCCGTGATGCGCTGCTCCAGGTCGGCATTCGGTACAATTGTTTGGTAGGAGAGGACTTTTCTACTGCGGTCGAGAATATCCTTAACGACAAAAAACGCCCAATATTCAAATAGCGTCGGCGTATCTTTAGTTTCCAAAAGATTCTTAAAATCCTGCTCATCAAAATAGCAATGGGTCGTAAGCTGTAAGAGGGAATAAAGGTGGAACAGCTGTCGATATCCCTCCCTCCGTTGCAATACCTGAGAACTCGCTGGGATGAAGTGCATGGGGCCCACATCGACCCAGAGAGGATCGGAAAGAAACTGTTCTATTTTGCGATTTATTTTAGACAGGTGTGTTTCGATGTCAGGATTGAGATAGCCACCGTTTGCTCCACTCAATGCCACAGCAAGCATGCACATGCGGCGCTGAACTGATTGGAGAAAATGTTTCACAAAGCGATTTTCATAAGTGTCTACGGTATGATGCTTCCGTTCTTCAATCGCTTCGGAAGGAAACAAACTTTTCCCGGTTCTTTTCTTGATGGCGCGGCCGCAGGCAGTAGCCTGAAGGAAATGGCCAGGGCTCAACATAGCAAAACGGTCAGCTGCACTGAACAACTTGACCAGCATTGATGGACTTACACTGGAAATAGCATCAATGGTGTTGCTGCGGAATTCCCGATAGAGCTTATTGTGGGGATTAGCCAGAATTAGCGCGGCAATACCATCCAGATTAGGTGAACCGTCAAGTAGATATTTTTTAAGAAACAGATATTCGATATAGGCGATGTCGCGTCCGGCCTTTTCTTTGCGGTAGTGCTGCCCCACAGACATTGAGATGCTGAACACCAGGTTGGCATACTTCTCGGCGATATAATCCAGCATCGCTTCATAAACAGACCCACTTATTTTTCGGCTTTCCACACAAACAGTTACAGGGCCGATACGTGTCAGCCCCACGACGTTTCTAAAACTGATTTCGAAAAGTTGACTCGGGAACTTACGCAAATTGTAATGAAAACCAGGTTCAGGAAAAAACGCAGGGACGTCGCAATAAAATTTGACGAAGTAAGTTTGCCAATCTTGAAGGATCAGGGGGGCAGAATCGTCGAATACCTGAGATGCAATCTCATCCTCAGATGGAAAATTTGGATTGTCTGCAATCGCCATGCGATTTATTTGTGAGTAACCTAATACTGTCATGTTACTCAATAAAGCTCGTGTAACCTTGTATCTTTAGATTGTGTATCATTCTGGCCAGCTTCTGCGCTGATCGGGGAAAACGTGCATCATTATAGGTTGACGATACTTCAGTATGTGATTCGTCATTAATGCCTTCACGACTTGTGCAATAGTCTAGGAGTTTCAATAGCGGCTCTTCCAACTTCGCTTGAGTGCCGTGAAATTTAGGGAGAATCTTCTGGAGGATTTGAATGTCCATCGCCTCTTCAAGTTCAAAATTTTGCACCGACTCCTGGGCGTTGAGGATGTAGCGGCTGATCTCATTGATAACTCGGTAGCCGAAATGAAGATTGTAAGGATGGAGGATGCCGGATATCTCCGAAAGATATTTGCGGGCATCAGGTGTCGATTTTAGAATTGCTGTAAAATCAGACTTGGAACTGAATGGGGCTACGTCATCACCTAGGAGCAGTTTTTCCCTAATGTCCTGTTCTTTCAACACGAAGCTGTCCGACGTAACGATACCCTTTTCATAATTAGTCAGGTCAACATCGTTAAATTCAATAACGTTCGCCCGATCAAGTACTTTGGGACTGAACATATAAGTTGATTCATCAATATTGACTGTGCCAGTGAAAAAAACATTGGGTGGAATGCAGAACTGCCTTGGAATAAATCGTCCGTCAGACGTATTTACATCTGTCTCTGCATGTAGTTCCAACAATTCACCATCTGGATTGCCGGATGTTCGGCTCTCCATAATGCTGAGGAAGTCAGAGAAATATTGTTCAACCTTAGCAAGATTCATCTCGTCAAGTATTATGAAATAAGGTTTATTGGGATGCTCTTTCGCTGCTAAGAGAAGGCGCAGGGCCTGCGTAGCGTGGTATTTTTCAGTAAGCAGGTTGTAGTAGCCCAAAAGTCCCTTATTGTCCATCCAGTCTGGCTTAACTGGCACAAAGGCGATGCGGTTTTCTTTCTTTTCATCGTCTTGGCACACATACTCTGCAAAGACTTGGGCGATTTTCGTCTTACCTGTTCCAGATATACCAGTAAGGATAACAAAGGGTTTGGTTTTCAAGGACAGGAAATAACGAGTGAGGATTTCACGAGGGAAGAAATAGCCTTTATCCTCGAAGTAGTCGTAAATATGTTCCATGTTTCCAATCAATTTTAGCGTTCTCTTTGTTGGGTCGTAATCGTGTTCAGCCATTCTTCCCTCCCTTCTTTGGACAGATTTTCATATTTTCTTCCGTAATTTTTCGCCAGTTACTTTTTAAAGCATGCCCATCTTTTGTTATGTTGATTTCAATTTGATCTAATACTGCGTCAATGGAAATTGATTCTCCGAGGCGGGATAACATCCTGTATGCTGATTCAATGTCAACTTTGGTTGGGAGAACATCGTTGTTAACTGCAACATCGCTGTATTTGTAACAGCTACTACTCTCCGATGAGAACATTACGACACCACATGTATCTTTTGCTATTTTGAGCTTATGTGGATTCATGTTGGTATTTTTGTTCCGTGAATCCCCGTCCTGTAAGTGTTCCAAATGATCTTCTACTCTTTTAACTGTGATATTATTTTTCATAGCTATTTCTTCAACTGTATACTTACCTTCCAATACCATTAAATCGATTTTAGCTGCTTGATAGGGTGTGCCATCTTTCCTCTCCAAACGATGCCCTAGCCATGTTTCGTTATTCGATACTGGGCTTGGATTCAATAATTGTTCTTTTGTATTTTTCCAGTCAGTAGGTTTGCCGGAACTCATTTTGAACCTCCAAAAGCTCAGCTCTGTAATAAATGGGAAAAGGATTGCTTAGCTTTCATTTCAGTTGCTCTTTGCCCAAATTTCGATGTTCTTTTCCGTAATCTTTCGCCAGCCACTATGTAGTGAATGGCCAACTTTGTTTGCGAGCTTTTCGATTTGTTCCAAGACCGAGACCTCGTCAATAAAAAATTGACTCACCCAAAAGGGACATCATCCTGTAAGCAGATACAAAGTCCTCTTTGCTCGGGAGAAAACTGTTATTCTGAAGAGGCAATGGTTGAGGCTGCACCAACTCGATGACCGAACACAAAAAGCCACCCGTAGTCGTACGGATAACCTGTATTCTAAAGTCATATTCCCCCTGATTCTCAGACACCTACATATATAAAACATGCCTAATTTACATCAGCCGCAATCTGAGGTCAAAGGAATGTCTTTCTTATTTCTCCTACATTATTTGGAGAGTGTGAATTTGACCGAAATGCGAAATTCTTACTACCCCGGACATATAAGAAAACGGCCACCAAGGATCGAACCCTGATGGCCATAGTTTTGTCCTCCTAAATGTCTATTTTTTCACCATATGCCTAGCTAAGGAGGAGGGGTCAAATCTCCGTTTGACCCTTCTGTCTGCCAACAATCTGCTTGATCTCAACAACACGCTTCTGAAAACATTTGTTTATCGACAACCTTTTGACGACTCTCTCTATGGCACTACTGGCAGGGCTATAGCCTTGCATGCCAAAAGCTGTGCTTATGCCCTGCAGCCCTTCTCGCCGTAGGGTTCGAGCCAAATAGACCGCCACACTTCGCGGCTCATTGCTTACGCCACGCTTGCTCTGTACAAGGTCGTCAACACCGATCCCGTAGTATTGACAAACCGCTGCTTGTATTCTTGCCACGGTTGGAGCCAGCTGACCTGA
>JBDNGT010000073.1:0-7233 GCA_041689145.1 Geopsychrobacter sp.
CGGTTTTAACGTTCTGACTCCCCCATTCGAATCGTGTTTTGTCCCAGGTTTTCGCTGGTTTACTTTTCCCAAATTTCCCCTTGACTTTTTCAGAACGTTCGGTCTAATATTCTTACAGGGAGTTGTTATGGCAAGAAACAAGGGATACATAAGAGAAGATGTTTTAGATGCAGCAACCCGGACCTTCTGGGTAAAAGGCTTCAGGGGCACCTCTGTAAGCGCTCTTGTCGCTGCAACCGGCCTCAATAAACACAGCATGTACCAGGAGTTCGGCGGCAAGGAAGGTCTGTTTCGGGAATCTATCGACTACTATGTCCATAGAATGAGTACTGTACGCAACAGCATCCTGATTCAGCAACCCCTGGGCATACAGAATATCGAGGCTTTTTTTCGCCGGATGATCGATCACGCCTCCTCCAGCGAGTGTCCCGGTTGTATGCTGGTCAATAGCGCCATCGAGAAGGAACTTCTCGAAAAGGAGGCCTTCATTCAGATTAAAAACTATCTTGTTCGTATCGAAGAACTCTTCTACCAGTGTTTGACTGCAGCCCAGGCAAATGGGGAGATCACCCAAGAAAAGGACTGCTGCACCCTCGCAACCTTTCTATTCACCTTCGCCAACGGTATGATGGTGCAGAGCAAAACAGGACGCAATAAGGAAACCCTCGAAGCAATGGCCAGTGTTGCACTCTCCACATTGAAGTAAATAGCAAACGCGTCAAAAAATCTCGCAGCAGAAAGCTGCCCATTTTTGACCATTTACAGAACGAACGTTCTGACTGAAAGGAAAAATATGAGCAAGTTCACGATTCATACAATCGATTCCGCCCCTGAAGAAAGCAAACCTCTGCTGGAAAAGTCTCGGAAGGCTTTCGGAAGGGTTCCTGGTCTGCACGGAGTTTTGGCAGAAGCCCCCGGCTTGCTGGACGCTTATCAGGTCCTGCACGGACTGTTTCAAAATTCATCCTTCAACAATGAAGAACTCACCGTGGTCTGGCAGACCATCAATGTAGAACATGGTTGCCACTACTGTGTCCCTGCTCATACCGGCATAGCGAATATGATGAAGGTGGACCCGGCTTTAACAGAAGCGCTGCGCAACCGTACCGCGATGCCCACCAAAAAACTGCAGGTGTTGCATGATACGACACTTGCCATGGTTCGCAAGCGCGGTAGCTTGACCGATACCGAAGTTGCGACGTTTTATGCTGCAGATTACGGAAAACGGCAGTTATTGGAAATCATCCTGGGCCTATCGCAAAAAGTGATCAGCAACTACGTAAACCACATCGCTGAAACACCTGTAGATGATGCGTTTAAGAAGTTTGCATGGCAGAAATAAACCTTTAACCACAGAGGAATTCCATGAAAGTTTTAGGAGTATCAGGTTCTCCAATCGGGAACAGCAACACCGACAGGGCGTTAAAGCTCGCCCTGGAGTCTACAGGTCTGGAAACAGAATTCATCAAACTCAAAGACTATAAGGTAGAGCCCTGCATGGCCTGTTTGGGATGTAGAATAACCAACAAGTGTGTGATTGATGATGATGGCATCGCATTGGCGGAAAAGGTGAAAGAGGCCGATGCGCTGATCATCGCCGGATACACACCTTATTCGACGCTGGATTCAAGAACAAAAGCCTTTATTGAGAGGCTGTACCCGAACCGACATGGAGTTGCTTATATGAAGGGGAAACCGGGCGGAGCGATCGTCACCTACTGTATCCCCAAAAGTATCCCCATGTTTCCGGCAAGTCAGAATGGCGTAGATGCCATCCGCTACTACATGATGGAAGAAGAGATGGACTATGTTGGGGGCGTACAAATTCTGGGCAATATCCCTTGCATCCGCTGCAAGGATGCAGATACATGTGCAACGTCAGGCATCAAGATGCTTTTCGGGCCGGACGCTACTGTTGCCGGCACCGAAATTTGTGCTTTTGAAGGCCAACCCGAGATCGTAGAGTCCGCAATTAAGTTAGGCAAAGATATTGCGGCTAAACTGCAGTCAAAATAAAGGAGAAGGCTATGACAACCCTCGCTTTTGACGTCTATGGAACCCTGATCAACACCCATGGCGTCCTGACAGCACTGGAAGAACTGGTCGATGATAAAGCAAAAGCATTTTCGAACACGTGGAGAGATAAACAACTGGAATATTCATTCCGCCGTGGGTTGATGCAAAACTATGAAACCTTTGCCGTCTGCACCAGCCAGGCCCTCGATTACACCTGTGATTACTACAAAACAGATCTTACTGAAAATCAAAAGCATGAACTACTCGGTATTTATCGTGTTCTCCACGCCTTTGAAGATGTAAAAGAGGGTTTAACGCAATTGGAAAATACCGGTTTTCGTCTCTACGCATTCTCTAACGGCACCGCTGATGCGGTCGAAACATTATTGAATGCAGCGGGAATAAGTGATTTGTTTCTTGGAGTTGTCAGTACAGATGACTTGAAATCCTTTAAACCCAATCCTAGCGTTTATAGTCACTTTCTCAGAAAATCGGCGGCCTCTGGTAATAGCGCCTGGTTGATATCGAGCAATCCTTTCGATGTCATAGGATCAATTTCTGCAGGGATGAAAGCAGCCTGGGTTCGACGTTCTCCTGACGCCGTTTTCGACCCTTGGGGGATCGAGCCGACAATGACTGTCAGCAGCCTTATCGATCTGGCCGAGAGGATGAAGGCGTAAGATTGTTCCTCTACCTGACAACCGACAGCTCACAAGAAGTCAAAGCCATGCTCTACAATTCAATCAACTTTGAAATCGAAGATGGTGTTGGGCTGATCCGTCGCAACCGCCCCAACGAAGGTAATGCACTCATACCTGAGATGGCACGCGAACTCCTTGATGCAGCAAACCGCTGTGACGATGACCCTGAAGTCCGCGCGGTGATTCTGGCGGGGAACGGCAAGATGTTTTGCGCTGGTGGCGACCATAAAGCTTTTGCCGCCCAGGGTGACAATGTTTCCAGCTATACCAGAGAAATCACGCTGGTTTTTCATGCCGCGATATCCCGATTCAACTGGGTTGAAACAGGATTGAAACAGGGACACTGCCCAATTTATACGGCGCACCGCCCGCGCATAAACATTAATGGCCTGACACCCCCAGATTCATCCGCCTAACAGCTGAATTATTCAACTGGCCATAAATTCTTGGCCCCGAACCGTTTGGCCAGCGCTTTCGACTGCTCACGTTTTTCCAAGCGCTTCTTCGCCCGCTCTGCCGCACCCTCAAAAAACAGCTTCTCCAGTTCGGTCTCCGGGATCACGTCCGGCACCATCTGTTTCTCGCCGTTCACATCCATCGCCACGAAGGTCACGAAGGAGGTCGCGCAGACGGTGCGCTCGCCGCTCAGCATGTCTTCTGCGACGACCTTGACGAAGACTTCCACCGCGGCGCGATGGGTCCAGATCACGAAGGCCTCAAGGCAAACCGACTGGCCGGCCCGGATCGGGTGGAGAAAATCGACCGAATCAATCGAGGCGGTGACCACCGAGGTGCGGGCGTGACGGGTCGCGGCGATGGCCGCCACGTCATCGACATACGCCATCACCTTGCCACCGAACATGGTGCCGTAATGGTTGGTGTCCGGGGGGAGAACCATCAAGGCCTTGATGGCACGTGATTCATTACAGAACTTGGGCGGTTTGACTGACATCTATTTCTCCTGTGCCGCAGCGACACGCAGTAATTAACCATAGAAGGCCGGCTTTGAGGAACAGTGGGTAGTTGCACCGCTCATCTTTATACTCGGATAGACCATCAGTCGGACGCTGGTGTCTTTCAACTGAGCAGCGCGGGGAGCATTGTCCTGAGGGACGCCTTGAGATCAGTCGCCCCGGTATAATGCACGTAACCGCTGTTGGCCATCTCGCCGAGCCTATCCTCCGTCTGTTGCTGGAGGATAACGATCGGGGTCCCGATTCCGTACGCCAACCCCAGAGCAAGCATCACGTTGGGGGCCTGACCGGACAGGTTAAAGATCGCAAGTCGACAAGAGTGTAACTCTTGGACGATTTCACAGAGTGCGGCATCGTCCAGCAGGGTGCGATCGGCCCGAAAGAACGAGAGCCCCTGAGTTTCAAAGGCAGGCTGGATGCCCCGCCAGAAAAGTTTGAGTTCAGCCTCGCCGGCGGGGAGCACAACAAATATCCGCTTCTCAGCGCGCGGTGGTTCGAGCAGCAGGCCATCCGCATCGCGATGAAAAAAGCACGCAAGCGGCGCAAGCTTTTCGTCGGCGGCCTTTTTCAGCTCCTCGATCTTCTCCTCCAGACGGTCAACCTGATGGCGGATAGTCTTGACGAATTTATCCACGCTGGCGATTTTGATCGATTTCCCGGTCGGGGAATAATCGATGGGGCTCAGCTTGAAAATCGGGACGCTCATGGTTTTAGCGACATTGAGTCGCGCCGCAGCAGCGTTATAGCTCTCTTGCCAGCTGACGAATGCGCGCAGATAGACATACTGATTATTCTTCAGATATTTGCTGATTCTGGCCAGGGTGTAATTGAATTCTTCAATCAGTTCAGCAAGTTGTTGACTATCCATTGCCGAATCCCTTCAAAAAGTGCCGGCCGCCGAGCACTCGTCCACTAATCGGTCGCCATCGCGCAATCGACAATCAGACTCTCTTCAGCAGGCCGCTGGCCCAGGAGAGTCCGACCCCGAAACCGCAGAGGGCGAAGGTGTTGGCCGCTCCGTTCAGTTCGTCGGCCAGGAGAATCGGCAGGGTCGATGAAATGGTATTGCCGTAATCGTAGGTCCGATAGGGTGCCTTCTCGCGCGGAACGCCCAGGCGATCAGCGATCGTCTCGACGATGATCTTACTCCCCTGATGCAAGAGGAACAGGTCGATCTCTTCAAGAGTGATCCCATTCTTCTGCGCCATCAACTGGATGTCGCCGGGGACTGTTTTGGCGGCAAAGTTAAACACTGCGCGGCCGTTCATGAACAGTTTGCCGTCGGTGCAGATCAATTTTTCGTGTTCTGAACCGAGGGTGCCGAAGGTGAACTTGCCTGAAACCAGGCGCGGATGATCGGAGATCAGGGTGACGGCTGCGGCATCCCCGAACAGAAGCGCGGTGTTCTTGTCGTTGGGATCGACCACCTTGGAGTAAGGATCAGCCGTGAACAGCAAGCCCTTTTTCATGCCGTTGGCCGCCATGAAGGCATGAAACACCGACAGCGCGTAGACAAAGCCGGAGCAGCCGAGTGAGATATCGAAGCAGGCACAGGCAGGGGGTAAGTCGAGGGCGCCGTGCACCATCGCCGAGACATGCGGGATGTTCTGGTCCGGATTCTGGGTGACGACCACCAGGGCTTCTATTTCACTGCGGTCGATCGCCTTTTTGGCACAGAGCGCGTCGAAGGCCTTCAGGCAAAGATCCGAGGTCTCCTCATCGTCTCCCTTTACCGCAACCAGCTTTACGCCGATCTTCTGTTCAATGAAGTGGTCATCGATCCCGAACTTTTCTTTTCTCTGATAGTTGGAAACAACCCCCGCAGGGATGTAAACCCCGATCTCTTCTATGCCAAGCATTCAAACTCCCGACGCGCAAAGCCTGCCAATGGCCCTTGCCAGTAAATGCCAATATTTGCCGCACGTTCTACGGAATTGAACCTACTCCGACAAACCTCTGCATAATTGGCTAACACCCTTTCTTCTCCGATGCTCTCACCCCCAGAGAGATTCAGCGACAGAAAAAAGAAAGAGACCGATAGAACAACTATCGATCTCCCCATGCTACGGCGATTCAGGTTTTATTGCAATTTTTGGTCACAGGAACTTGATCTTTTTTCGACCGCCCCCGCCGCAAGATGCGTCATCCTGCCTCGGCCCCATCTCCCGATTTTTTCGTCAAAGGGTACCAGCTGCTCATCTTTATAAAACCGACTCCGGAGTTAGATGCAGACTTAGGTCATCCAACTACGCGCACAAATTTAAAGCAATAAGGCGAACAGATGTTCCAAGTACAGCTACAGAGGATCAGGCAGGTGCAGCCTTTGTGAGTTCGGTTATCAGGTGATCCTTCTTCTGCATAATGGCCTTGACCAGATCACCGATCGAGATGAAATCGACCAGCACGTCATCCTGCATAATCGGCAGATGTCGCACGTGACGCTCGATCATGAGATCGAGACATTCTTCGAGCGCAGTCTGCGGTTCGGCTGAGATGAGCCGTTCGGTCATGATCTTCTTAACCATCGTTTCGAGTGACGAGGCCCCCCGCAAGATGACCTTGCGGGCATAATCCCGCTCGGAGATAATCCCCACCAATTGGCGCTCCTCCATGACCGGCAGGGCGCCGACATTCTTTTGGGCCATCAACACCAGGGCCTGATAAACGGTCTGTGAAGAGTTGATGGTATAGACCTCGCCCTGCCTGGTGTTCATCAGATCCTGTACAGTTTTCATGGTTCCTCCTGGTAATGTGGAGTAGATGCTTGCATTTAAATTCCTTCCCCATTATTTATACCCTATCTTGCCGCACAGGCAAGTCTCCCTGCCACCTGCCGTCACCGCCGCCGCTGGCCCAACTTAAAGGCCGTTCGCGCCGGGGAAGTCGCCCTAAGTTCAACAAACCCCTGCGCATGGCTTGACAGCCTTGCGCCACAGTTTAGGCTTAATGTTATGCTTAAACGCGAGTGGCATCAGCATATAAGGGAGTTAACGGTGAACACATTCGATTTTGCGATGAAGATGGAAGAGGACGGCAAGGCTTATTACACCAAACTGGCCAGCCAGACCGACCTGGCGGGGTTGCAGACGATCTTCTCGCGCCTGGCAGAAGATGAGCAGAGGCATTACGAAATTTTTCAGAAGTTAAAAGCGGGCAAAAGCGCCCCGGTCGTGCCGGAGAGCACGACCTTGGAACTGGTACGTAATATATTTGAGGAGCTTCCGCTGCCGGATGTTGCGCTCAAAAATATCACGGGCACCCTCGAAGGCTACCAGCACGCAATGAAGGTAGAGGCCGAGAGTTTTCGCTTTTATGAAAAGGCCGCTACCGTGGAAAAAAATCCCCCAACAAAAAAGGTCCTGCTGCAGATCGCCATGGAGGAGAAGCAGCATTTCAACATTATGGAGAACATCTTTCACTTCATCAACGCCCCCAACCAGTATCTGGCCGGAGCCGAGGTCAGCAATATCGACGGGGTCAGACAGTTCGGGCGGGATCTCGATAGCTGAGAATCCCGAAGGAACAACAGATACTGCGCGATC
>JBDNGT010000074.1:0-8542 GCA_041689145.1 Geopsychrobacter sp.
CCTGACCGGCACTATCCTCGGCTCCTGCATTGTTGCTGCTGTTTGCATCGCAGGAGGTTTGAGGTGAGCTGTCCAGGACGATTAATACCTACTGTCATCAGAGGAAAAACATTCCACGATCATCTGGCCTGTGAAACCTGCTTGACCAGCTTCCCCGTAGGGGTTGACGGAAGGGCGAAGTGCAACAGTCACAAGATTGCGAAATGCCCCTGGTGTCGTCCTGATTCCCATCCTTGGAAAGCTGGACGAGGTCGTTAGGAGGACATGATGAAAACGAAACTTTATCGCATCGAAAGAATCAGTGAGAGCTGGGAACGACGGTTTGTTGCAGGAGGCTTTATCCAGCACCGGGAGATTTATCAGGATAGCAGCAGAGGCCCGTGGCAGTTTTACGTGTCCTGTTTCGATTCCACCCCGGCTGGTCAATCTGGAACCTGTGAAGTTGCAACAATCAACGGCCTTACCACCGTCCCTATCGACCCTGATAATCGCATCAAGGTCAATCGCCGCTGGCATAGCCGCCGGTATTGGGATCACTAATCACCAACGAATAACACTAACCCCACGGGGCGGATCAGACATCCCCCTCGCAGGGTTTTCTGTGTCCGCCCCCTCTTTTTGACGGGAGACGGACATGAGCAAACTTCAGGCATTTCTCGAAAAAGCACTTCGGGAAAATTCAAAAAATAACAGTAGCCATCTCGGGGACCGCAGCAAGTATGTCGGAGCATCGGACATCGCCGGCTGCCCCCGTAAGGCGGTTATGAGCAAACTCCAGCCGGAAAACTTCGATGCAAAAACGCTGCTGCGTTTCTCTCGGGGTCATGCGGCAGAAGATCTGATCGACGGCATCTTTCGGGCTGGTGGTCTGACCCCGCAACGCGAGGTTGAGCTTTCCCACCCGGACTATCCGGAGATCAAATGTCACATCGACTTTCTTTTCAACTCAAAAACTAGCGGTCGCTATCACGTCATGGAACTGAAAACGACCAACGGTCTCCCGGATGCTCCCTACGAAAGCTGGGTGAATCAGCTCCACGTCCAGATGGGACTTCTTGAGCTGGACAAACCTGGTGTACCAATCGGAGGCAGCATCTTGGCGGTCGATCTGAATGCTGGAGAATGGAAGGAATTCAACTCGTTTACACCAAACAGGATCTTGTTTGATGCCATGATTATGAAGGGGCGTCATATCCTGTTTTCGCTCAACTCCCCGGAAAACGCACAGATCGAACCCGGTATCTTGTGTGGATACTGTTCCCACCGTGGAACCTGTCCTGCTTTTGCCGGTAATAAAATCGAGATCCCGAAGGAAATTCGGAATCTCGCTGCGCGTTACCTGGAGAAGAGTGAAAGCAAGAGATCACTGGACAAGGACATCAAAGGGCTAAAAAACGAAATCCTTTCCTTTACCGGAACAAGTTTCAAGGGACACGCTGACTTACTTCAAATTTGCGCAAGTGAAGTCGGCTCTTCAGAAACAGTAGACGCCAAACGGCTCAAGGAGGCGTTCCCGGAAGTCTACGACCAGGTAAAAAAGGAACGAGCCGGATTCACCCGGCTTGATGTAGCCAGAATCAGAAAACAGGCTGCTGCCTGACCTACCCCATGCGGGGCGCTTTACGCCGCCCTCATAGGGGACTCTCCTTTTCGGAGTGGCGTTATTGCGCCTTCGGAAAGGAAGAACCATGCTGAAAGACAAAACGCTGCTGTTGGTCATTTTTCTGTGTCTGGTGCTGTTTGCCTTGATGGTAACACCCAGACCCAAACAGAACTTCCAGCAATTTGCCAAAGCCTATAAAACCTATCGCGAGATGCAGGAGGTGGTGTCATGGTCGCACTGACGAAGCACGCCGCCAACCGCATCCTGGAACGTGAAATCCCTTTCGAGGCTATAGACACCTGCCGGATGGTTGCACCGATCTTGAACGAGAACCCTTTGAGGTTCCGCTATCGGGATCTGGTCATTGTCGCCAGAAAAGCAGGAGACTCCCCCCGGATCATCTCCGTGTGGAGGGCAGAATGACCATGAGACATGAAAAAATATTAAACCGCGAAGATGGCTCAACCGTTAAGCTAGTAGCAGAATATTGTCCTAGCTTTTTTACAAAGCCATCTATTAACTATTATGCGTTCCTACAGCCGAAAGGCTCAAAAGAATGGAAACTGTTCACACCACACTCCTCACCAGACAAAAGTTTAAACGGTTTGTCAGTTGATGAGTATGTTAAGCGTGGACGAAAAGGTTTGCTTTCGATTGTCACTCCCGCCGAGATTTTAAAAGCAGGTATGGAGTTACATGAGAAGCTGCACCTTAATTTCTAAGATATTCACCCACCCCGACCCGGGAGGAGACAAACTCTTTCCCGGATGGGGAATTGTGTCTCCTCCCGGTCGCTTATCGACAAGGAGAAGACACATGAAGGAAAAACAATTCAGTATCGCAAAAACCTTCGCCCTGAAAGGACTTCCCGAGGAACTGATGATACGCGGCTTTGCCGAACGGACTGCTTTCGTTCCCAGCATCGACCCGGACTACCAGTTTCGCAAGGAACTCCTCTCGGACCTGCTCGCCTGGCACATGCTTGGCGGAACCGAAGGTCTCTACCTCTCCGGTCCTACCGGGTCCGGTAAATCCACTCTGATTACCCAGGTTGCCGCCCGTCTGAACATCCCTGTTCAGCGGGTCACCGCTCACAGCCGGCTGGAAACGCCTGAGCTGATCGGTCACTACGCTCTGGTTGATGGCTCCATGTCTTTTACGGACGGCCCTCTCACCACCGCAATGCGGGAAGGACACTGGTTCCTCCTCGATGAGATTGATCTGCTCGATCCGGCGACTGCTGCCGGCCTCAACGGGATTGTCGAAGGTTCACCTCTGGTGATCCCCGAGAAGAACGGTGAAATGATCAATCCTGCTTACGGTTTCTGCTTCATTGCAACCGGGAACACGGCAGGATCCGGTGACAAGACGGGACTCTACCAAGGCACCATGCGTCAGAATCTTGCTTTTCTGGACCGATTCTGGATGGTCGAAGTCGGCTATCCCGAACCGGAGCAGGAAAAGCTGATCCTGGCAAAGGTTGCTCCCGGTATCCCCGAAGGAATCAGAGACGGAATGATTGCGTATGCAACCGAGGTACGAAAACTCTTTATGGCGGGACAACTTGAAGTCACCCTCTCCACGCGGACCCTTGTCAGGTGGGCGAAAATGTCGGAATTCTTCCGTCCGCTCGCCAACCAGGGGAAAAATCCGCTGCATCATGCACTGGAACGGGCACTCACCTTCCGTGCAGAACCCGAAACCCGCAGCTCGCTGATGGAGATCGCTCAGCGTATTTTCGGATAGGGAGGGAATTATGCTTATCCATTTGAGATACGCCAATCCAGACTGCAGTACCAAGGACTGGATCGGCGAAGCCAGCGACAGAGGAGTCAATATCTCCTGGGGAAGAACAGGAAGGGTCCAGCAGGGACTGTTTTTGTCTCCCGACAGATGTCGTCATAACCCACAACACGAATTACAAAACAGGGCAGACAAGAAGATCAATAAGGGATACCGACCCATTCCAACTTTAACCATGGAAGGGAATCCGGATCCACCTCTGCCTGAACCGCCGACCACTTCGGCTCCATCCAGGGCTGCCAGCTCACTTCGTCAATGGACGAAGGATGCCAACAGCTCATGGTTTTAGAAGGTGGTAGGTAAACAAATTATTTGATCGGCCAACAAACCCGACACGGGGGAGACATTCTCCCCTGACGGGGCAGGTGTTTCTTCTGTGTCCTTAATTGACAAGGAGTAAACACCATGCTCGATCTACTTCAAAAACTCATCTGTTTCAGTCTCGATGTCCACATCTGGAGCGGCAGGAAGAAACTCACCCCTGCTGATCTAAATCTGGACGGTGAAGAGATCCCCCCGGAAGAACTTGCATCCCTGGGTGCCAAAAAGATCTGTCACCAGATTCTTCTGAGCCGGTTTCAGGCTTTGCGTCGTCGTGCCGAACGCATCTGCGAATCAGCAGGTGTTCGCTTTCTGGGCGGCTTTGCCATCCCGGAAGATAAGGCCGAGGAAGTCGCAAAGGAACTGGAAGCAGTCATGGCTGATTTTGAGGCTGAGAAACAGGAATTCCTGAAAAGCTATGCCGAGAATATGCAGGCGTGGCTGAGAAACCTCCCGGATCGCTGGCGGACAATGGTGGAACAATCCGTTGAGTCGCCCGATCATATTGCCACCCGCCTGTCCTTCGGCTTCCAGACCTTTCAGGTTTCAGGCGTCGAAGGGCTGAACAGCGGTCTTGAAAGAGCCACAAGCGGTCTTGGCGACCAACTCTTCCGGGAAATAAGTCAAGCATCCCGTCTGGTCTGGAGTCAGTCTTTTCAGTCCCGGACAAAGGTAAGCCAGAAGGCTCTGCGCCCGATACGCAGCATCCTCGAAAAAGCGAAAGGTCTGGTCTTTATCCAGCCTTCGCTGGGACTGTTGATTGTCAGTATCGAACAGGAGTTGGACAGTTTACCCAAGGCCGGCTACATGGAAGGTCGTGATTTTCATATCCTGGTCGGCATCCTCAACACGCTGTCCAGCCTTGACAATATCAACCTCAATGTCGAGGAAGAACAGACAGAGACTGAGGGTTCCTCAGATCCGGAAGAAACGAAGTCTGAAGGGAACACTGTGGAAGGTGATGGAGCCGGGAATGATCCGGTTGTCACCGCAAAAGATGCAAACACCGAAGTTGATGTTGAGAACGTCTTTGAGCCGATTCCTGAACCGGGCCAAAGGCAGACTATCGTCACGTCTCCAGTTATCTGGTTTTAGGGGGGCGCGACATGGGCAATCTCACCATCGAAGAACACATCACCCAATACTGGGAAACCATTGACCTGCACTCCCTGCGGAATGCGTTGCAAATCGTCCACCTGCGACATCGGGAGGATCATGAATTGCTGAATACGCTGAACACGTTGGGAGCCCCTGACCTGGAATCTTTCCTTGTGGAAATCCGGGAGAGGGTCAAGCAAAACGAAGCATGGACCGAGAAGGTTCTGGCTCGTATCGCTGAACTCGAAGCCAGCGACTGAACCTTTCCACCGACCCCCGCCGTTCCGGGACGTCTGATTTTATCTGACGCCCCGAACGGGGGGCGTCTGTGGAGGCTCTATGAATATTTCAAAATCACTGCCGATTGTCGCAAAGGCGATGGGCGATCAGATGGGGGTCAACGTTGTCATTCGCGGGAACACTGCGGCTACAAATGGGAAAACCATTTACCTGCCGGAACTCCCGAAAGACGACGCTGAGGCGACACTTCTGGCACGAGGTTTTCTCGACCACGAGGCCGCCCATGTCCGACTGACGGATTTTTCCGTGACCGAAAACGACCCTTATCTGAAAAATCTGACCAACATCATTGAAGATATAAGGATCGAGAAGGAAATGGGGCTGCTCTATCCGGGCTGCGCCGTTAACCTGCGGAACCTGGCGAATCATCTGGCTAAAACCGGGAGCTTCGACTTCGACTCTGACCAGCCGGATCAATTGTTTCTCGGTTGGGTTCTGGCTCGATGTCGAAGCAGGATTCTCACCCAGAAAGGTCTCGATCCCGTCTTTAAAAACGCAAACCAGATCCTCGAACCTGCTCTTGGAACCGAACTGCTCGGTAAAGTCGGCAGGCTGCTGGATAATGTCGGTAGCTTGAAGACAACCAAGGCATCGCAGACTATGGCTGCTCGCATCCTCCAGTTGCTTCGGCAGGAACAGCAACAGGCACAGTCTCAATGCCAACAGCAGCAGGACCAGTCCTCAGAATCTTCTTCCGAAGAGGAACAGGGGCAGGGACAACAGGATCAAAACGATTCCTCAAAATCCGGTCAGGACAATGAGGACAACAAAAGTGATCAGGGTAACCAGGCGAACAGTCGGGACGAACCTTCTGCCGAGTCCGATCAGGACAACAAAGCAGATGATTCCAACGACACGACTGGAGAATCTGGGTCACCGCAGGAACAGAATCAAAACGACGGCAGCGAACTCGGCGACCAAGGCAAAGACCCTTCCGGGTCCACCCCGAACGCTGAGAAACCGTCTCAAAACAACGATGTCAGGGCTGATGTTCTCAATCAGATCCTTAATTCATCCCCTGCCGAAGAATATGGAGATGTTGGGGAGATGGTCGGGGCTGAGCTGGAAGCAAAGGCAGAGGAGACAACTCCTGCTACCGCAGAAATGGTCTACCCTGGTGAAGATGGAGGCTCTGTAAATTTCAGTTATCCTCCAGACCTGGGAACAGTCCGGCGTAATACCTCAGCACTTCGGTCCCGTCTTGGATCTTTGATCCAGGCATCGAAGCTGAAGAGGTCATGCGCCGGTCGATACGGACGGAGAATAGATCAGCGTGTATTGTGCAGGCTTCCTGTCGGTGACATGCGGATTTTTCGCAAGAGGGTGGAAAAAACGGCAGTCAATACCGCTGTCATTATCCTTCTTGACCGCTCCGGGTCGATGAACAGCAGAATGTCTCTGGCAGCAGAGGCAACCCTGGCTGTTACTGATGCACTGCACACCGTTCCAGGTGTCAGTGTCTGCTCAGCGGCATTCCCAGGACAAATGGCATCTGTCATTCCCCTCACCCCGTTCGGGGTAGCTCCAGCCAAGACCCTTAAAAAGTATGGGGTCGTGGCCGATGGGGGAACCCCGCTTGCTCATGCTCTTGGGTGGGCGGCAGTTCAATTCGCCATGCGTCAGGAGCCACGTAAGATCCTGATGGTTGCAACCGATGGCTCACCCTCAAATCCAGAGATGGTTCGTAGTTACCTGGAGCGCTTGAGGGAACAGGGTGTTGAACAGATGGCTGTCGGCATAATGGATGGTGGTGCTTGTGGTTGGTATTTCAAAAACCATAAGACGATCCAGAACATCCATGAATTGCCGAACGCGCTGTTCGACATGCTCAAGGACGCTTTGACCTCCTGACAAAAATCAAATCCAACCCGGACAGGGAGGAGTTATCCCCTGTCGGGGACTTCTCCCTGTATCTATTCGACAAGGAGAAGTTGTGAAAAAGATACTTGAAATCCACATCAGTAACGAATTCGTTGAGGGACCGGAAGTCGCAGTCATCGAGATGGACGACAAGCTCCAGTCCCGCATCCAGCAGCTCGCCTCGGCAGCCAAAATCCTCGACGTTCATTCGGTCAGGGAATTCAATGGTTATCCCGAATTCTTCATGCGTGACCACGACAATGAAGATGGGACGATCGTTCCTCGCCCTCCAGAAGACGAAGACGAGGAAATGACTTGCCAGATGGAATGTGTGACCTTAAATGTCACATCATCGGACTTCTTTTGGAGCGGATACGTCAAACATACCGACAGCTGCTTTGAAACCGAAACCGTCAGCTTGGATGACCTTAGAATCTCTCCGCAGCCGGTGCCACCGATGGTCGAAGTCCTGAAGAGGATTGAAGCATCGTTGTGTACCGGAAGCGTAAATGATCCTGCGGTACAGGAGGTCATGAAAACTGACGTGCGCCGTGCGCTGCTCAGTCCCAACGACCTTTGTTGAAGCTGCATGGTGAACTCTGAACTGATTAATACCAACCCGTTGTGGGGGAATCTTCTCCTGTGGCGGGGGTTTCCCAAGGGAGGCTGAAAATGGTAGCGAAAAAAGCACGGACAAAGGCTGTCCAGGGGGAAACTCTTGAAATGAGATCTCCCTGTGGCAAGCTCTACGTCACGATGAACGACAATCCGGACACCGGGGATCTGATGGAGATCTTCGTCAGGTTTGGAAAATCAGGAACCTGCGGCAGTCTGGTTGCCAACGCCCTGACTATCATCACGTCCTATGGACTGCGGTCCGGCATGGATGTGACTGATGCGATCAAGGGGTTGATCGGCCACGGCTGCCACCGTGCTCCTGTGCGTGACGGAGACGATAATATTACGTCCTGTGTCGATGCCATCGGCCGGGCCATCCGTATTCATACGGGGCTTAAGCCGGAGGAAGAAGCACTGGACAACGACAAACAGGAGGAGGTTTTGTCATGAAAAGGTTGTTAACGGTATTGATCTTGGCCTCTCTGATTATGTCTGGCTGTTCCGCAACCAGTCTCCAGAAGGCTGAAGAAAATACAAGGGTAACCGGCATGGTGCCTGGCGGGGGAATTGTTTATCTCCCGATATGGGCCGCATCAACGATTGTCGGCAGTCCTGAAATTTATCCTGATGAGCTTGCGAATGATGATGAATATCAGACGCGACTAAAGGCGAATCTGGAAAATGCCCGGAAAATCCGGGCAAGGCGCCAAGCCGAGAAAGAGGCTAAAGAGCCGGCAAAACTGGAGGCGAAAGCCCAATAGTTTTGTTTGACTGACGGACACAGCGGGGCTTAACGGCCCCGCTGCTGCCTCCTTCCGGGTGAAGTCCAGTAGGGCTTCCTGGATCTCCTGTCTACACGACGGGTGATGCGGGAAGCCCTACTGGTTTCAACTTCACCCCAACAAAGGAGAACAGCCATGTCCGTCAAAGTCAAAATCA
>JBDNGT010000075.1:0-6759 GCA_041689145.1 Geopsychrobacter sp.
AGCTTCAATGTCTTGTTTGAAATCGTATTCGGCAACGACTTCTTTTAGAACCTTGTCGGCAAGCTCCCTTTTTTCCTTTTTAGTGAGACGTTTCCAGTTCGGAAATTCATTTTTAAGTTGTTTTCGTACCATACGCTTGATGTTTTTGTGATGCATGAGAAGCCTTTGTTTTGGTTGGTATTTCCCTAGTAAGGTGTACCGTGCCATTATAGAGGCTTTTCATGCTTAAGTAACTAATATTGTTAGGTGTTTATTCAATCATTTCAACACCCTTTACTTGGCTCCCATGAAAATTTCTACCGAGATCTGAAGAGATAGATTTGCTGCCGCCCTAGACAAGCTATGTTGATACCTCGGTCACTGGCCCTGAACTGACAGGCGCAATGAAAATGCTGAAGTAGATTAGGGACAGGCTCCGCAGGTGTCTGTCCTCTCAGAGGTTTTCAGCAGTCCTTAGGCTTTTATTTTGGGCTCGTCAGCTGAATCTATGGAAATATTCAGGTTCTGGCAACTTGCCAAGCTCATGATATAAGGCGATTTGTAGGCATTTCAGGGTTCTGAAACCGAACGCTTTTCTCATAGTGAGTTTTGCCTTGAGGTTCAGACCCTCCACGGCGCCGCTGGAAAGTCGTCCTTTGGCCTTGAACCAGTTCATTATCAGCGGTTTGTGTTTGCGTAACATCCGCGCCACTTTCTTCATCGGTTCCAGATCGGTTTGCAGCGTTCGGGTTGTCCGGTTTTCAAGAAACTTATCTGCGTAGTTTATCCGTTGATACTCCCAGAATCGTTGGAAGTCTTCACGCAGCAGATACCCCTTGATCGAGGCCAGATTAAGTTTGAGTAGCTCGCCCATTCTGACGGTCTGCTTATCGGAGAGATTCTCTGGCCGCTTCAGCAATAACCAGCGACCCCGATGGAGAACATTCTCCTGCTGATTGGCTTTGAACTGTTTGACCTCATCGCGCCGGATCTCATCGATTGCCTCATTGAACTTCCGCATGATGTGGAAGCGGTCGAGGATATTCATTGCCTGCGGGGCCTTTTTCGTAAAGCTCTGTTAGTGAGTTGAGTTGGTGCGTGGCATTAAAAGAGAAAAACCCCCAGGCATAAATGTCCGAAAGGACGCATGGGGGCAGAAAATGAGGGACGAATTCGTCAGATTGCTAATTCATGACAGTCAGACATGGCCATCTAACCAACATCTAGGCGGAGATGCCGTTAACCAGCAGCACTTGACGTCGTCTTGTCCCATGAAAGGAAGCGCGGAGGCGGTCGTTAAGGCGGGTGCAGTCAATCCTGTCCGATATGGTGCCGTTACGGCAGTAAAAATTCAGTACTGCGGATATCAATATATCTTTCAGGAGAAATCGGAAGACAAGCGGACAGGAGAAGATCCAGTTTTTGGGCCGTCATAGATGTTCGGGAATTGGCATCGATGAATCGGAACCAAGTGAGATAGTTGTCCAGAAATTTTGTCGCAACACCATTAAAACGATTCATCCAATCCTTCAAGCGACTGTGGAAGGCGTTGACGTTCTGAATGTGATAAATCCGCTGAATAACGCGCTGCTTGCGTTTCATGTTTAGCTCTTTGTGATCAACACCAGCGTCTTCTGAGAACACTCGCCATGTGCCGTTAGCATCGCTACATATTGCTGAAACCGAATCGATATAAGGCGTAAGAATGGCCTTGGCTTTGACCTTGTTTATCGGCCCCATGCAGGCAACCTGAACATGTGTCAGCTTGTTGCGATCCCGGGCAACAACGACACAGGTCTGCTCACGGCTGATCCCGCGATATTTAGATGGTCCGCCCCGTTTTCTCGGCTTGCGGTCGACGATGTCCTTGTTTCCTTTTTCGGAGTAGAAAAAATAGGTTTCATCAACCTCCAGCAGGCCATCAAAGGACTCAGGCACCAGACGTTTCAAGGCGTTCAGCACCTTGTGTCGCCAGGTAAAGGCCGTCGAAACTGCTATACCGAGCTGCGTTGCGGCTTTGCGCAGCGAGAGTCCATTGATCATGCACTCCATAAACGGTAGCCATTTTTCCGGGTTGTGGGTGCCACAAAATGGCGTATGGGTATGATCAGAGAAGGTTTTGCCGCAGCTTGAACACATATATTTCTGACGCCCCCGCGGTGTTCCGTAGCGGATGACTTTCTCAGAATTGCAGTGTGGGCAGGCAAAGCCCTTACGGAACCGTTTGTCGCGGAGGGCTTCGATAAACTCGGCAACGGAAGTAGTGTCGGTATCCAGGAGCGCTTTGAGGCTGGCCAGCACCTTCTGTTGGCTGCCATTATCAAGCGCACCAATTACCGCCATGGCCTCGCAAAATGCGATATCTCTCGTTTTCCCGGTCACCAATCCCTCCACGATAAAGTTGGATTGGTAATAATAGCAACCTGCTGTGACAGAATACGTCGTGCCGACTCTGGAAAAGGCTCTGAGTGTGGGAACAGTAAATAGGCAGCTATGACCAACTCAATTCGCTAACAGAGCCTTTCGTAATGACCTTGAGGTACGATGCCCACATGTCACTACAGTCGAACTTGAGCTGGGCGCTACGCTCTTTGCCGAATTCGTGAAAAAAACGTAGAAGGGTTTACGTTCGACGCTCAGGGCCGCACCACAGAAGCCGTCTGGTTCCGGCATTGATCTGGTAGACCAGCGTCAGGCACTTGTGCCCCTTAAATACGGCGATTTCATCAACGCCGATCTCGGTCACACCCTCAAAACTTCTGTTGGCAAGGCCGTAATCAACGACAAACTTAACGGCCCGGAATACCGTATCCCAACTGGTTTCGAAGATGTCGGCCGTTTCCTTCCAAGACAGCCGCTTCGCCCAGCGGGACAGATATACTTGATAGGAGAAGGTCATCCGCTCCTTGCCGTAACCCCAAGGTAGGAGTTCAACCTTAACGCCATGTTCAGGGCATTTAACCCGGCGCGGCGCATAGCGAAAATAAACTTTGAGCAACCAGACCGGAATATACTCAAACAACCGCTGTGGTTGCCGGTCATAAACGGTGCGCCGTTTAGCACACTCAGGACAAATCGGCCCGCTGTTGCGGCGAGGAACGATGTCAATAACCAGGGCTTCCGTACCGCCAACCAGTGTGACGCAGGCGGCGCCGTAAACGAACGACTTGAATCGTTCGACTTTGTTCAGTAAAGTCTTGATTAGCATTGCTTCTCTTTTGTGGAATGGATTGTTTCTCGCAATTCCATCCTAATCCCACAGGGGGGAGCAATGCTCTATTTTTTACTGCTGCATACCCACAGATTCTGCGGAAGAACCCTTTTTCGAGTATATTGAAGTCGACTATAATCGTAGCCGTCGCCACAGCACCAATGGTTACATCAGCCCGGAAGCGTTTGAGGCCAAACTAGTTGCTTAGCTCGGTGTCCGTTGTTGCAGGGCAAGATCAGGTTGGTTGCTTATTGCCTCAAAGACAACCAGCAAACCTAAAAACATTACTAACGTGATTGAAGATCGATAATCATCTCGTATAAATTCACAACGTAATCTTTAACTAGTATATCACTTGAGTCAATTGTTCCATCGTTATTGGTATCTGCCGCTTGTATATATATTTTTGCCAAATCAATATCGTATTTACCTAATTCAACAAATCCGAACAGTTGCCTGTGGGAATTATTTGATTTTTCTTCAGTGAACCAATAGGTATTGCAATATTTATAAAGTCCATCTTCTGAATTGTCGTAATTATCTTTGCAATGGCCGTTAAAAAACATATCGAACTTAGGGTAGTTAAATCCATCTAATTGGGACCAGGTTTTTTCCTTTAATGTTTTTATCATCTCTGCCACATAAAGCCCTTGTCTTTCAAATACATAGACAGGGATTGCTAAATGACTTAAATCATTAGATTTTGAATCACCCAATTGATACCCCCTCCAACGACAGCTTTGATTGTCACTATCAACAGGACGACACCTAAAATTGATAAATTCTCCTTCCACAACATAATCCTTCATTTTTTCTATAACTGAAGTTACTGGATATTCGTCTTTTAATAAGTCAACGATCAACTCTATCCATGACAAGTAATGAAGGACACTTGCATTTTGTATTGCATACGCACTACTCAGCCCAATACTCTCTATATATTCAATATCGTGCCACTTTATCCAAACCTCTTTATAAATAAGTTCTTTAACTTTCTGCGCTCTTTTTCTTATATTGGGGTCGTTACTCCTCAATAAAGCAATTACAGCTTGAGAAATTCCAGCAACGGCACGCCACTCCACCTTAGCATGAGCTATTCTTATTATTTCTGTGTTATTTAATGGACTCCGCCAGAGGTAATATTTGCCTACTCGCTCAGGAGATCTACAGTTTCGCGGTGCATCATTATAAAAATCATAACCATTGCAAGGCTTAAAATAAGCTTCAGAAAGGGTAATTAAGTAATTTTCTATTTCTACAATATCAGGTGACCCAAACTTGAGGGGATTGGTATAGATTCTCGTAGCATTAATTAGACTATTTATCTCATAATAGAAATTGATTTTTTGTGCATTACCTGCCCTTACTGGGAGACTACTTAAAAATTCATCGTACAGTAAACCTATTTCATTGACCGTAGCTTCTGAGAATTCAGTTTGAGGCCGCCATGGGCTTAAGGCAAACTCACCAACCAGAGTGTAATTCCCCGTGTCATTTTCACCTAAACCTCGAACGTGAATATAATAGGTGCCAGGAGTAACCTCCTTCTTGATATGAAAGTTTTTACCCTCACCAGCATTATCATTAGCAGCTACATGGTCACCGCGACCCGTCGCTGGTGCATGGTACAACACACCTACGGTGTCTACTTCGCCTTGAGTGTATAGGGTCAATATGCCGGAGGAGCTTATTTCAATAGCGTAATAGTCAATATCGCCACCGATATTTATTGTGCCAGCCTCGGTGCCGTTGGCGGAAAGCGTACAACTGGTGCTGGCTACTGAGTCGCCGCACTCGTCCAATGCCATTGCGGAGCCACCATCTCCACATGCAGAAATTGAACCCACCACAAGTAAGAACGTAACAAGTAATCTTAAAAACAATTTCCCTCTCCTTTTTGTTTTTGCACTCTAAAGCAGCTCAGCTTGTAATGTTGCTACGACCTAGGCATAGAAATAGTCGTAATTGAGGGAATTGACTACTTTGATTATCTTGGAGGAATGGTTTTTTTTGGCTTGGCCCCTTCCACTCTTTCATTTGTCAATTTACACACTCGGACGGATGATTACTATAAAAAATAATCATTTACTCTATCAGGGGTTTGAAAATTTTTGTAACGATAAGAACTATATCCCCCAGTAGCAAGGTTTCATCTGTTTCAACGCCCACAACCAGTGTGATTCATTTGTTTTGTCGAAGGTATTCCACGGTTCCTTGAAAAGCTCTTCAAATAACGATTTTGTTGTGCTGGGGAAATTGTCCACATGCTCTAGGAGTGATTCCACGTTGAAGGACGACGAGATAGAGCATGAAACTATTCCGGCGTGACATGAACAAACTCTGCATTGAGATGACCCATGTTCGAAAGAAGAAGGGCGCAAAGAAAATGCGCAAAAAGATCTTCCGGCGGATGAAAACGTTGATGAAGACGGTCGAGAACCATGCCCGAAATTATCAGCACACCCTGGAGTCCCGTTGGCAAGAAACCAACTGGAGCGAAATCGAAGCTCAGGTGGTCTTTGATCGCGTCCAGAATGTTCTCGACCAGCTTCCGCAGGCCGTACATCAGGCGCATGAACGTCTTATTGGAGAGCGCCGTATTGCCAACAAGGACAAAATCCTCAGCCTCTACGAACCTGACGCCCATGTTCTTTTGCGCGGCAAAGCTGACGCTGAGGTCGAATTCGGAAACGGACTTTACCTCGCGGAACAAGCCGACGGGTTGATCGTTGACTGGAAATTTATCAAAGAACAGCCGCCAGGAGACAGCACGCTGGTCCGCGACAGCTTAGAGCGGCTCACAAGCAACTACGGTTCACCGAAAAGCTACACTGGTGACCGTGGATTCGATAGTCCCGCCAACCGAACCAGCCTTCAGGACTCGGGCATCGTCAATGCCATCTGTCCCCGTTCGGTTCCACTGCTCAAAGAAAAGCTTGAAGATGACTATTTCTGCCAATTGCAGAAGCGACGGGGGGGCCACCGAAGCCCGAATCGGTATTTTCAAGAACGCTTATCTTGGGAAACCCCTGAGAAACAAAGGATTTGACAACCGAAAAAACCGCATCGAATGGTGCATTCTGGCGCACAACCTCCGGAAGTTGGCACGCATGGCAGCGCAACAGCGAGAAATTGCACCAGAACAAAAATTAGCAGCCTGAACGATCGCATACCGATTCGGCCGTCTAAGGGAGTCGTGTGTCTGGAAATCGGGTCAGCGCTAAAAATACATCAGAAAACACCTCGGGACATAGAGCCGCCAATATTATTGTATAGGTCAGAATGCGCCAAGAGCGATGAGCTGTAAAACTGCAATTCTGGGACAGGCTCTAGATAGGAAGCTCTCATTAGAAATATTCTTCACAAATCAACTCCACCATGTTAAGTTCTTTGCGCTCTCTGGATTGTACCGAGGGGAGGGGGGTTGGTGTAGCAGCGGGCCATGCATGACATCCGATTGCCACATATCATTCGGTAGTTCTGCCTCGAACTTCCGCCGATCGGTGGGGACCTGCTGTGTCGGTCCCATCAACTGGTGCTGGTGCAAAAAACGATAGGTCGTGCTCAGG
>JBDNGT010000076.1:0-3506 GCA_041689145.1 Geopsychrobacter sp.
AAGGCTATAGCCCTGCCAGTAGTGCCATAGAGAGAGTCGTCAAAAGGTTGTCAACGGACAAAGGCTTTCAGAAGCGTGTCGGTGAAATTAAGCAGATTGTTGGCGGGCAGAAGGGTCAAACGGAGATTTGACCCCTCCTCCGTTGCCGGAAAGGCGTATTGAAGTCGACCTGGAACCGGAAGAAGCTGCTCTGGAGCGAATTCAGGTGGCTGTTGCTGAACTTTTAGGCCAAGTGTCGGATGCGCAGTGAGCGCTTTACGGAGAAGGACGCAGTCTGCTAAAATGCTTCAACCACTGCCTGACCGGACAGGATTATGAAGCCATCACCCGATGCCAAAACAGTTAACACTCTCTGCCACAAATGTCTGCGTTCCTGCAAACAACCGGCGGTAATTCTGCTGCTGGAGTGTCCGCGTTATTTCCCCTTACCATTCAAGGTCGATAAGCATCGTTTTGATCAGTTGAGTTTGTTTGATGGGGAGGAGTAGGGGGCTTTCCCTAATGTCAGTGTCTGTAATAATTTTGCGTTTTGGTCAAAAATTACCACCCGCCACAATTTGGGAGGATGAATAAGATAGTCATCAACTTCTTTCTCCAATCCCTAGAATTGACTTATTCTGACACACTCTCCCTTTATGTCTATGTAAAACAATAGACGAGGGATTGTATCAACAACAATGAACGACTAAAATATCAATAGGGAGGGAAGTATGCAAAATAACCGTTTGCAACAGATAACACATTTCAGCAAAATTGATGACATCATCGGTAGGGTCACTGAATATCAAACACCTGCTCTTGTAAAAGACATCGATGAACGCTCTAAGTGGTGTTCAACCCTTGACCTGTCCGATGGTGAAATTCTAAAGAAATGCATCGAGCTAGTCGCATACAGCCAGCAAGCACAAGCGCGGCGAGTTACTGAGCTTATAAATAAAGGCCTTTTTGACAAGATTTTTTTGAACTACGACTTAGAAGCTGTTTCCAATCTTGAACATGAGCAATTACGTGGTAATTATTGGGACCAAATTGGAGCAATTCGCTTTCCACAAAAGTTAGAGGCAATGATAGGTTGTGCCCAAGCTTTATTGCGAATTAAGAAACAGCACCCCTCGTTTATGACCTATCTTCGTTCGTCAAAATTACCTGTAGCGCTACAAAATCAATCTGACATCGATGTGTTTTGGAAAGAGTTCAAAACCATTCAGCAGTACCTTCAGCAAACACAAATGCCATTCTTTAACAATCTGACTAGCCTTTGTCACCTCTTAATGACACTAGGTTATGCTTGTATAAAACCTGATAGTGCGGTTATGGGCGCTGCAGTCAAAATAGGAATAATTCCATTTGGAAGTAACCCTGAAAAACCCACTTATAATGATACAAAAAGAAGAGAAGTCGTACAATACATGCAGAGTTATTGCCTATCAAGGGGCTCTAATATTAGGGTATTAGACGGATATTTATTGATATATGGTGGACAAACAGGGGCCAGAGTATTTGTAAAGCCTCAGTTTTATCAATAGGGGGGGGGTACAAGGGGGACTTCCCATGTTTTCTATGGGTAAGTGTTATCGTCTTAAATCTTTCGCCATTCCAAGGAGGAGGAGTCCCATCATGGATCATTTTTTCTTTATTATGGCAATCCTTTCCATTAGTGGAATTTTGAGCAGAAGACATCCCGAGATCCTTCCATACTCCTTATTTCTCATACTTTTCTATCTCTTCGATTCTTTTGTTGATCCTATATTAACACAGTACGGTATTTCTATGGGCCAATTTTTCTTATGGAGCGGTGGGATATTATTTGTTCTTATTCTTGCGTTGAAACTGTTTGATTATGCCGCTGAAAAGAGGCGTGAAAAGAATCAAATTAATTACGAAGCCAATTATGCAAAACAAAAAGAATTGTACCAGCGTACCGGAAAAGTAAGTAACTGGGATCAAGAGGGAAAAAATCTATTTGATTTTGAAGTCAAAGGATCTCCTTCTGCCTCTCCCCCCTACCACGGACAGGCTCCCTAATTCCCGATACCAGTAACGGCATCAAAGTTGGCACATGAGTTATCAACCCTTACTGAGCATGTCTTTTCATCTTAGGTTTGGAGGAAATTGAAATGATCTATAGCGAGCTAGAAAGTAAGTTTCACAAAGCACTGGTGAAAACAAATGACATTTCAGCGAATATTTGTGGGCATGATCCAAAACGAATCAAAATCATGATGGCCAAAATAGGTGCAGTTCAGACGGCAAAAAAACTTATGGTAAGTGATCCTTCTACTTCTGGATATTTGAAGATGGTAGAATGCGATTGCCTACATATCACAATTGAAGCAACTATGCTCCGTCCTGAATTTTCTCCTTTGTTCACTGTAGCAGAACTGGATGAAGCGCGGCGTAGACTTCCTGAGAACATAGAGGAGTTGCTGGCTAGAAACATATGAAATTCCCTACTATTTATCGCTTGTGAGTAAACAAGATACGCTGCTGGCAGTCGGTATTTAGCTACTCTACAGGCTAGGACACTGCCCAACAAATAGCATAGTGGTGAGATGGAAAACACTGAGTTTTGGTTTTGGCGCCCGATGTGGAAGAGCTTAGAAGTTCCCATTGATAGGATATTTTCTGGGGTGATTTGGGGGTAGGGGTCAAGTCTCCGTTTGACACATACCCTTCCGTTTGTTAAGCTGCCCTTTTTGAGTCGACCTTTGCGCATCGAATATCCCGGGGCCTGGTATCACGTCATGAACCGTGGCCGCCGTGGTGAAAACGTTTTTTCGAACAGCGAAGATTTTGAAACGTTTATCAAGCTACTTCAGGAAAGTGTGGACCTTTGGGATGTCAAGGTTGGTGCCTACTGCCTGATATCGAATCATTATCACCTTCTCGTACAAACACCTCAAGGCAACCTGTCGCGCTTTATGCGCCACCTGAACGGCATCTACACCCAACGCTATAACCGGGCTCACCAATGTGACGGTCAGTTGTTCCGTGGTCGCTACAAGGCGATCCTCGTTGAGGAAGACAGCTATCTTCTGGAGCTCGTCCGCTATATTCACAGAAATCCCCTACAAGCCGGTTTGGTTGATGACATTGACCAATATGTCTGGAGCAGCCACTTTGGCTATCTGACCGCCGAAAAAGAGTGGGCATGGCTCCACAAAGATTTTGTGCTGTTGATGATGACGACAGACAGCAGAAAACGCGCCGAGGTTTATCGGCAATATATGGAGCAAGAAGATTCTGATGAAATCTGCAACCTTTTCAATAAAAAGAACTTGCCAAGTATTTTAGGTTCAGAGGAGTTTGTTGATTGGGTCAAGAATAGCTTTTCGGCAGAGAAGACCCACAACCAGGTGCCGGACTCAGGTCAGCTGGCTCCAACCGTGGCAAGAATACAAGCAGCGGTTTGTCAATACTACGGGATCGGTGTTGACGACCTTGTACAGAGCAAGCGTGGCGTAAGCAATGAGCCGCGAAGTGTGGCGGTCTATTTGGCTCGAACC